>NZ_PUHY01000010.1:623969-935954 GCF_002967765.1 Blastopirellula marina
TGGGCTTTGCGTAGCCCAGTTGGCCTTCGAAGTGACACAATAATTCTGGCTTGCCATCGCCAGTAATGTCGGCAAACGCAGGGGCTTCGTTATCGACTGCAGGGAAGGCGAAGTGCTTTTTCCACGGTTGATCGGATTGACTGTTCTCGTACCAATGAGCCGGCGTGCCAGGCAATCCCACGACCAGCACATCGTCGTACCCATCGCCGCTGAAGTCACCAACGAAGGAGAAGAAGTTGTCTGAATACCCGCTGTCGTTCGGATAGGCCTTGCCGTCATAGAAGATATGTTTGGTCTTGAAATTAGGGCCCTCGAACCAATTTGGCCCGCACACGATATCGACCTTGCCATCCTTATTGAAATCGCCGATCGAAGCACCTTCCGCGAAATACTCTTCGGTCAACTGAAGCTTGTCGTAAGCGACATCTTCCGCATAAACGAGGTTGGTCGTAGACACAAACAGGAAGACTGGGCCCATCAGGACAACGGAAAGAAGCAGCCGATTTAGCATGGCAGGAGATCCTCGCGCGGGGACAAGTTGGGGGAGAACCGGTATTGTCCCATCTGCATGTTGGCCTGTCACGCAGAAATCTTAGGATGTCGATCGAACTTGATTGTCGACCGCTGGACGACGGCACTAGTCCTTTGCAGGAGGCTCGGTCGAGGCACGCTCTTCCCGCATGCGTTTGACTTCCTCTTCGAGTGCGCGGCGGCTGGCGATTCGTTCGTCTCGGAGAGAAAGGATGTAGGTCTTCGTGGCAAACATATCGACACACGCCAACACCACAATCCACAACACCAGCAAGCAAATCCCTCCCCAGTAAGCGATGAAGAAGAGGTTCTCAGGTATCATCGGGCTCAAGAGCACGGCAGCGGCAATCGCCATGATGGTGAACGTCACCTTCTTGCGGCGTTGGACCTGAGCCAATAAGAAGCTTCGCTTACGTGGATCCCAATCAGGGTGTTGCTCGACCTGCTTGACTGTGTGCAGGTGATGACTGTGCATCATCCAGGCAGTGGCAACCAAAATCAAAGCGAGAATGGAAGTGGCGAAAAGCATAAGCGTTGATTCGCCGATCAGAGGCGATTTCTATTCGAGTTCTTGAAGCCAGGTGAGGATCACTTTGCCAACCTTGGCCAGCGAATCCGCCGAGCAATTTTCAGGCACATCCTTCGTGGTATGCCAATACTTCGGACCATATCCAGGGCTTGGATAATCGAAGTCAATGATATCGATGATCGGAATACCACCAATATCATGCAAGGGGACATGGTCGTCGTTCACGGTGTGCCGCGGACGAGAAACGAATTCCGGAATATTCAATTTCTTCGCCACTCGCCACACGTCGAGCACCAACGGGCGCGTGTCTCGCCAGGAGATGCTGTTGCGTTCCTGGTAGATTTGCAGGTCCTTGTCGCCAACCATGTCGACCAGGATTCCCCATTTATAACGGAAGTTGATGTCGGCACTGCGATATTTTTCGGCCAGATAGGTTGATCCAACAAAAAAGGGATCACGCTCGCGATCGAAGATAAACTCTTCTGCATCCAGGAAGACAACGTCGACCCCATACTTGGTGTCTACGGCATTGATGTGTCTGGCTAACTCCAACAACAAGCCCACACCGCTGGCCCCGTCGTTCGCCCCGACAAAGGGAGCCCGTGGGTTATCAGGATCTTCGTCAGCATACGGCCGGGTATCGTAATGACAAGCGAGCAAGATTCGCTCGGTTCGCTCTGGGTGAAAGCGGCCAAAAATGTTTGAGAGTGTTACCGGCTGACCGGTCTCGGGATGGCGGATGTCCCAAGATTGGAATTGAACTTGAGCACCAGCGTCGGTCAGGTACTTTCGGATGTAGTCTTGCTGCAACTTCATCGCCTGGCTACCGCTGACGCGGGGACCAAACTTGCAAACGTCGACCAAATGCTGGTATGCCTTCTCGCCGTCGAACGGCAAGTAGCGGGAAAGATCTTCAGGCTTGGCAGCCGGTGGGGCAGGCTCTTCGCTGGGCTCCCGATTGAGAATAATCATCACGACGATCGCCAACACACCTATTAGCGCGGCCACATAAGTGGCCCACCGCGGTGCGCGTTCTTCTTTCTGATCGGTCGGCAATGGGATACTCGTGGAAGACACAAAATGATCCAAGTTGCTTGGCTTCAGCCAATTCATGCAGCTTTAGAATGGCGCATTGAAAGCAGGCTGTCTACCTGGGTCAGCACATCCTCGGTCGAGATTGACTGCATGGCCTCGTTTCCGGCCTTACGTCTCTCGCGGCACGAAAGGGGATCGTACATATTTTGCACCGTACGATGGATACCCTGACTTGGACTATAGTACTCGGCTTTGGTCACACCGAACAGGGAAATCGTGGGCGTGTCGAGGGCGACGCCGAAGTGCAAAGGTCCCGTGTCACCGCTAATTAGCAACCGGGCATGACGGATCGTTTCTTTCATTTCCGCGATCGACAGTTTCGGAAGGATGGTTACGCAGTGAGGTTCCACCGCGCGTGCCGTCCGAGCAGCCGTTTCTGCGTATGCGTATTCCGAATCATTACCCCATAACAGGACGCTTGGAAGGTCGTATTGCCGGAATAACTGGGCAGCCACTTCACCGAAGCGTTCTGGAATCCAGGTCTTCGAGTACCATCCAGCCCCAACGTTGAGTACCGCATAGCGGCCAGCTTTGACGGTCTTCACTCGCTCGCCGATTGAATCATGGGCGAGACTATCGTATGGCATCTGAAATTCAAGATTTGGCCGCTCAATTCCCAATGGTGCCAGTAATTGCAAATAGCGCTGAGCAACGTAGGTCGCGGTCGGTTGAATCCTTGTGCGTGCCAGATTGGGTGCTAGTTCCCGCGATTCTCCACGTGAGAATGTGATTTGCTCGGCTCTTCCAGAAAGCCAGCCAGCGACGGCACTCTTGGTGAGTCCTTGGGCGTCGATCACGATCTCGAAGCGGTGTCGCTGCAAGGCTTTCCGCAGCCGAGCAACTTCACTGATTTTCGTCAGCCACCCTTTTTCAACCGTGAACAGGAAATTGAGATCGGTCCGATCAGCCAACACCTTGGCAGCGGCTGGTTCGGCCACCCAGCCAATTTGGGACGCCGGATAGGCACGTCGCAGCGCGCATAGAACCGGTAGGGTGAGGACCGTATCTCCCAGGGCACTCAAACGGGTGATAAGGATGCGGGGGGCAGATGATAGCATGAGGCCGACAACTCCTTTTGTCGTGTGCCATTGCCCGCCTAGGCATGATTAGTCCAGCGGGACGTAAGCGGGGCCTATCGTAGGGGCAACCGCTTGTCCAAAGCAATACCATCCCAGCGGAGTTCGAGAAGAGAGGGGCATGCTATCGTCATGCCTTACGGGCCGTAGTCGGGTCGCATCGGCCATTTACCCAGTGTCACACTCATCTTCAACGTTCGCCCATGACGATTGACCTTAAGATCAATCGTCTCGCCAACCTTCTTATCTTTGAGCAAGTTAATCAGGTGTTGGAAACTCTCGACCGTCGTACCAACGGCCTCGATCACGGTATCACCACCACGCAGGCCCGCTTTGTAGGCGCCGCTGTCTTGATGGACGTTTTGAATGTAACAAGTGCCGGTCATCCCAGAACCTGATCCAGATACGCCGAGAAAGCCACCGCTGCGGAACTTGACGTTTGCCTGAGCAGTGGGGGGTAAGACTTGAGTAATCTGCCGCTCATCCGCTTCGCTGAGCGGAAGCCCGTAAAACTCAACGTACGTAGCGTTGTCAAGCTTAGCTGCCAGGGGAGCGACCTCGACATTCACGTCGATGTAATACAGACGAATCGCGTCTAACTTCGGGAGGATCGGTTCTAATTCGCGAAGCATCGCGACGTTGACAGGACCATCCTTAATAGTCATCAACCGCACGTTCGGCATCTTTGCGATCTGAGCAAACCAATCGGCCGTCACCTTGTCGTTACTGATCTGGACGTCTTCGATGAACTGAAGATGACGCAGATAGTACAGGTCGTCGACATTCCCCTGGTAGCTCGAGTCGATGATGATACCAGGCCCTGACATGATCTGAGCCTGGAATCCCGATGGCTGGGCACTGTACGAAGAAAACCGAATTCCTAAACCACTGAGCATGCGAATCGCACGTTCTTGCTTAATGGGAGCAATCCGCTTGAGGACTTCCTTGGCGTAGCCGGCGACGCGATCGTTTTGAGTTTCTGAGATTTCCACCAACTCGGCGGTCGCTTGCTTCTCCATATCAATGTCGTGACCTGCCGCGAAGTTGCGTAGGACATGGATACAACGAAACGCCTTTTCGAGACTGCTGGCGGTCCTGATGCTTTCAATCAGCATGGGAATCGAGTTCGCCTTGGCGGTCGTTAGCTTCTGAGTAGCACTTTCCCGCACTAGGAATTTGTCGCTATCGAGTTGCTCGATCCACTGCTTGATTTCGGCCTCGCTGGGGGCAGATTCCGTGGTGGTCACCTCGGCAGACGTGGAAGCGGTCGGCTCCGCCCCTACCGCCAACGGTAACATCATGTTGCCCAAAACCAGGCAACCGAGCAGGCAGTAATTTCGACGGAAAGTCACAAGCAATCTCGGGTTAATAGGGTCGACGACAGGCCAGCCATGTTCTGTTATTGTGGGGACATATTGTCAATTATTCCAGGGCAAAACCTATTTCTCGCCCCTTAACCGTATTTTGTAACCTTGCCACTATGACCGCCCCCCAATTGGCTCCCTTTCAATATAGCTTGCTCGACTTCGGTTCCGGGAGAAAGCTGGAGCAATTTGGATCGGTGATTCTCGATCGCTATTCCCCGTCTGCCGAAGGCTTTATAGCTTCTAACCCGAAAATCTGGCCTCAGGCCATCGCCAAGTACGTACGTAAGAGCGAAACAGAAGGAGTTTGGCACGATGGCAGTCGCCTGCCAGAGAATTGGCAGATCGCCGCAGGTCAGCTCAAATTTCGGTTGAAAACCACTAAATTTGGTCACTTAGGCCTCTTTCCCGAACAATTCGAGAACTGGCAGTGGCTTCAGCGAACTTGCCAACAAAGCTCGCCGCCACTGAAATTGCTCAATTTGTTTGCCTACACAGGGGGCTCCTCCTTGGCATGTGCATTAGGCGGAGGGGAAGTCGCTCATGTGGATGCGGCGGCCAACGTGGTGAAATGGGCTCGCCATAACGCCGAACTGTCCCAGCTTACCGATGCCCCCATCCGCTGGATCGCGGAGGATGCCCGTAAGTTCGTCAAGCGCGAGAATAAGCGGGGTAATAAGTACGACGGCGTGATTCTCGATCCTCCTACCTACGGCCATGGCTCGAAGGGGGAAGTTTGGCGTATCGGTAAGCATCTGCCTTTGCTGCTAGGGCACCTGAATCAACTGCTAAGTGACGACCCGAAATTGATCTTGCTGACGTGCCATTCCCCTGGCTTCGAGGCCGACACGTTGAGGGCCTTGATTGGCGAGTACTTCCCCAGCATCCGTCGCCAAGCGATTGAAGCAGGGCCGCTCACGATCACGGACAAAAAAGGACGCCAACTACCCAGTGGCTATTTTGCTCGGTACGAAAGCGTGACTTAACACGGTTTATCGATTTAAAGAATCATTGCCGCATGGAAACTATCCGCTCGCTTCAAAACTCGCAGATCAAAGCGGCTGTGAAACTTCGCGACCGGCGGGGACGCACACAGCAGCAGCGAACGATTATTGACGGCCTGCGAGAGATCAGTCGCGCCGTGGCCTGTGGATTTCCGATTGAGACTATTTATGTCGATCCAGCGGCACTTTCTGGCCCAGAGAAAGACACATTCGAAGAAGTCCTGGCCAAGGTTTCACCGAATACGATCACACATGTCACACGCGAGGTTATGACGAAGTTGGCCTTTGGAGAACGCGTGGAAGGGGCCGTGGCGGTCGCCAAACTTCCCAAGACTTCCCTCAGCGAAATCAAGCTCCCACCGTGTCCTTTGATTGGTGTTATCGAACAGGTCGAAAAGCCAGGGAATGTTGGGGCGATTCTAAGAACGATGGACGCCGTCGGAGCAAACCTGTTAATCTCAGCCGACGGGCGTACCGATCTTTTCAATCCAAATGCCATCCGCGCGAGCCTCGGCACTATCTTCTCGGTACCGGTGGTCGATGCCACATCGGAAGAGACTATCAAATTCCTGAGAGGGGAGGGGATTCAGATGCTGGCCGCACGCGTGGACGGTTCAGTTTCTTACACCACCGTCGACATGACGAAACCTACCGCTCTCATTCTTGGCAGTGAAGCACACGGGCTCAGTGATAATTGGCATCAAGCTGGGATTACGAATATCCACCTACCGATGAATGGCATCGCAGACAGCTTGAACGTCTCGACCACTGCAGCCGTGCTGCTTTATGAAGCGTTGCGGCAGCGAGCTTAGTCGCAACCTACTTCGCTTGCAGCATCGCTGCTTTCAACGTGTTTTCCATCAACATGGTAACGGTCAATCGCCCGACGCCGCCCGGCACAGGTGTCACGGCTCCAGCGACTTCCAGTAGTGCGTCATAGTCGACATCGCCGCACAATCCTTCTTCCGTGCGATTGATACCAACGTCAACGACAATTGCTCCTGGCTTCACCATATCAGCGGTGACAAACTTAGCCACACCGATCGCGGCGACCAAAATGTCGGCCTGGGCAGTCAATTCTTTCAGATTTGGGGTCCGGCTATGACAAACAGTTACAGTCGCATTGGCATAGTCAGGACCACAGGTTTCGCTTGTTCGCTGCATCAACATCAGGGCAAGTGGTTTGCCAACGATATCACTTCGCCCAAGAATACAGACGTTCTTCCCGGCCGTCGGTAGATCGAAGTGCTTAAGAATCTGTACCACGCCATGCGGCGTGCAGGGCAGGAAGTTCGGTCGTCCTTGCGAAAGCAAACCGACGTTACTGGGATGAAAGCAGTCGACGTCCTTTTTGGGATCAATCGCATCGAGTACTTCGGAAGCGTCGAGATGCTTTGGCAACGGTAACTGAACCAAGATACCACTTACATTGTCATCCTGGTTAAGCTGATTCACTAAAGCGAGCAGATCCTGCTGCGAGATGTCCTCTGGCATGCGAAATAACTCGCTGGCCATACCGACTTTTTCACACGCTCGCTCTTTGTTGCGGACATAGACCTGGCTGGCTGGGTCTTCCCCCACCAGTACGGCCGCAAGACAAGGAGTAATGCCTGTTTCGCTTTTGAATTGCTCCACACGACCTGCGATTTCCTCTTGCAGGGCATTGGCAACCGTTTTTCCATCCAGAATCGTGGCACTCACCGGGCATACTCCCCACTAGGGTGTTATCGGGCATGTTGGGAATGCCTGTCATTTTATCGCTGAATCCCCCTCGCCAACCACCACCCCATAACCCGCTCCGCTGCCGATTGTACGCCTGCCTCCGGTAGCCCTCTGACAACCGACCAAACGCCAAATTACGAAATTGAATTAACCCCTCACCCTTCCAGGACGTCCAAAATAGGAATCCGCTAGGGAAATCCTGGCGAGATTGACGCATTACGAAGAATTGTCCGAATGTGTATATTGGGCGCGTGTTCCCACTATTTTGGCCGGATTGCCATCGATAGAGGGTCAAAAATGCGTGCCGAAGTCCGAATTTACGCAGGCACACCAACCTGCCTTCCTATTTTCCCCAAATAACTTTGCTCCATGGCTTCCACTGATAAAAAGCTGAGCCCGGTAGAGGGCATCAAAGACGACAGCAATTACCTCCGCGGCAACATCGCCACCGAAATGGTTGACGGAACGGACCATTTCAGCAAAGAGAGCATCCAGCTCATCAAGCACTTTGGCATGTACCAGCAAGACGATCGTGACGCTCGTGCTGCCAGCCGAGCCGCCGGGGGTTCGGGCAAAGAGTACATCATGATGGTCCGGACACGGCTGCCAGCCGGTCTGTTGACCAGCAAGCAACTCATGGAAGAACTCGACCTGTGCGATGAGCTAGGCAACGGCACGCTCCGCATCACTAGCCGTCAGGCCACGCAATTCCACGGCATTCACAAGGACAACGTTCGCACGCTGATGCAGCGGATGAAGGGCGTCGGTTTGACCACGCTTGGCGCTTGTGGCGACGTCAACCGTAACGTCATGTGCTGCCCAGCTCCGTTCAAGAACAACCAGTTGCACAACCAGATCCAGGACATGTCGTTCCAACTGGCCGATCACTTCGCCCCGAAAACCGGCGCCTACCGCGAGATCTTCCTGCAAGATCCGGAAACCGGCGAGAAGGAACAGGTCGACACTGGCGAAACCATCGAACCGATCTACGGTAAGCATTACCTGCCTCGTAAATTCAAGATGGGCATCTGCCTGCCAGAAGATAACTGCATCGACGTCTATACCCAAGACTTGGGCATGATCGCCATCCACGAGGAGGGCAAGATCATTGGCTACAACATCCTGGTCGGTGGTGGTATGGGTCGTACGCCAAGCGCGGACAAGACCTATCCAGCCCTCGGTATGAAACTGACCTACGTTTCGCCAGAAGACCTCATCCCGGTTTGCGAAGCGATTGTCAAAGTTCAGCGTGACTTCGGTAATCGCGAAGACCGCAAGGTCGCGCGGCTGAAGTACACGGTCCGCAACATGGGCTTGGACGAGTTTAAGAAGAAGGTCGAAGAATACTTCGGCCGCGACCTTCCCGATCCGCACCCAGCCGACGTCACCGACTTCGACGACCACAAAGGTTGGTCGGAGCAGGGGGATGGTAACTGGTTCTATGGTCTGAACGTCGAGAACGGCCGTATTGCCGATAACGAGACGCACAGCTTGAAGACCGCAATTCGCGAGATCTGTACGACTCTTGATCCCGGCATTCACTTCACCGGCCACCAGGACATCATCTTCAGCGGCATCGCCGAAGCTGACAAAGGCAAGCTGGAAGACATCCTGCGGAAGCACAAAGTCGTGCTCACCGAAGAAATCAGCAACACGCTTCGCTGGTCGATGGCCTGTGTCGCTTGGCCGACGTGTGGTCTTTCGATCACCGAAAGCGAACGTGCGCTACCTGGCATGGTCGATGACCTGGAAAAGGAAGTTGAAAAGCTTGGTCTTTCCGGCGAGAAGTTCACCATGCGAATGACCGGCTGCCCCAATGGCTGTGCCCGGCCTTATAACAGCGACATCGGCCTGGTTGGTCGTGCGAAGGAAAAGTACACCATGTTCCTCGGCGGCCGTTTGCTCGGCAACCGCTTGAGCTACATCTACAAAGACATGGTCCCTGCCGATGAAGTGGTTCCAGAACTGGTGAAGGTGCTCACCGTATTCAAGGAACAGCGCGTTGAAGGGGAAAGTCTCGGAGACTTCTGCGATCGCCTGGGGCAAGAGAAGCTGCTGGAAGCAACCGGCGGCTAAGATCCAATATCCTGTTCCCTCTCCCCAATCCGGGGAGAGGGAACAGGCTCTGGATTACGACGTAGCCACCGTATGAACTTCCCCTAAATGCTGTTTTTCGATCGCGAAATTACGGAAGCGAATTGTATGGGCTTCGTCGAACCATTTCTGGATGACTGGCAATTGGCCGTCGTCCATGCCAGGATTGACAGCGAACAGTTTGCCGAACACCTCGCGGCCGATTTCGCCATCTTCGACGATCACCCGACCAGCTTGCACTACGTAGCGTGGCCTTTGGAACATCTCAGTCCGATTGAGACTAGGCGTGTAGATGGTTACGTCGGCGTCAGCACCGATGCCAAGATGCCCCTTCGTGGTTAGCCCGAGCATCTTCGCCGGCGCGGCGCGAGTAATGATCGCGATTTCGTTGAGCGAATACTCGCGATCTAAATCAGCTAACATCGTCCGATCGCCGAGTGTCTTGTGCATCCGCGCGATCGCCTCGCGACGGAACGCGGCATCCATCAGCAGGTGAATGATTTCCGGATAACGAAAGACGGCACCACCGTTGGGATGATCGCTGCTCATCGCGATTCGCCACGGGTCTTTCATCATCAAGTACCATTCCAGCGCGGCCGCCCACTGCACGGCGTGTACCAACACCTTCTGCGGTTGAAACTCCATCGGAATCACGCCGCAGCTGCTTTCTAGTTCGCCGTCGGCCGCGTACCAGCGATTACCGGTCAGCTTCGACAGGAAGTAGCCAAACGGCGCGTCGCCCGTCACACCCAACGTTTGCCCTGGATTCACATGGCCAACGTCGATGGTGATGTTCTCGTGCTCGTTGACGTACTCCACCAGTTCGGGCACGGCCGAACGGAAACTGGCCGGATCGTTCTCGTCGCCGGCATAGCTATGAAACTGGGTGTGCGCGAAGTGGCCACGATGTCCGCCTAGGGCTTCCATCGTCCGCAGTGTCGTTTCGCTGTTGCCCGGAACGCCCAGATTGTTGCAATGAATGTGCACTGCGTGCGGCAATTGCAATCGATCGACCGAAGCGGCCAGGTTTCGCACAATCTGTCGCGGCGAGACACCGAAGCCAGGCACGGGCTCGTCTAGCTGCTGAACCGTCTTGCGGCTGATGTGCTTCCAGTTTTCGACACCGCCAGGATTCACAACCTTCACCGCATAGGCACTTGTCGAACTAAGGGCCCAAGCCAAATAGGCATCTAGGCAATCGGTCCGCTCTTCCCGAATCCGATCCATCACGAAATGGTTGTTACCAAACAGAAGGTAAAAACCTTTGTCCAGCAGCGGCGTATCGAGCAGGTCCTCATGCGCGTGCCGAGCATGTAAGCCAGGAATGGCCGCATCCATTGCCGTCGTGTAACCCAGACCAGCAAACATATAGCCGGTACCGACCGTGCTAGGAAGCAAGCCACCACTTGCACTGCGGCGACCTTCGCTACGTGGGATTCCTTCGTCGCGGCGATACTCGGGCGTCATCTGGCGACCGATATTTACCTTCGGACCGGCGATGTGGCAGTGCATATCTACCCCGCCAGGCATCACCACGTAGCCGCGACAATCAATCCGCCGATCGATCGGTGGCTGATTCTCCGTCGGCGGAGCAACCACCTTGCTATCTTTCAGCCAGAGGGTTTGAACCTCGCCATCTACGCCGTTAGTCGGATCGTGAACGGTACCGTTTTCGAGGACGAGGTAACCCAATGGACGTTCCTTCGTGTCGCGTTTTATTTGGCCTCAGGGAACGGTGTCCGGGTCGATGGCATCCACTTACACAAGCCGATGCCCATGAAGTAAAGCAAGCTGAGCGGAACCGCTAGTAACATCATGCTGATCGGATCAGACGGTGTCAAAATCATCGACAGGAAGAAGATCACCAACACCGACACGCGCCAGTTTGCCGTGTAGGCTTCGATGCTGAACAAACCGATCCGGTTCAGCAACAACATCACCAGCGGCAACTGGAAACTAATCCCGAAGCCGAGTGGCAACATGATCACGAAACCCATCCACTCGCTAATTCGCGGACGAGGATCGATCCCAGTCATCAAGTTGAAGCTGAACAAAAAGTCGAGCACCGGTGTGAACGCCAGGAAGTACGCGATACAGGCACCGCCGAAGAACAGCGTCAAGCTGAACGGCATAAAGATCCACACGTACTTCTTCTCGTGCGGATAAAGCCCAGCCGCGACAAATTGCCACAAGTGCCAGAAAATGCCTGGGCTGGCCAAGATCGCCCCGAACACAATGCCAGCTTTCATCCAAATCATGAACACTTCTTCCACGCGAAGTGCTTCTGTGGAAGGTTCGATCCGCTGCCAAGTTCGCATCCGAATTGGTTCGGTCTCTGGCAGGACCTTCGCATCTTGTAACGCCTTACGAACGTCGAGATCTTTATCGGTTTCCTTTTCGCCGGAAGGAGATTCGTCTTCCTTCTTTGGCTCGTCGTCGACCTCGGGCAGTTTCGTCGCGTCGTCGCTTGGTTCGCCTTCTTTCGGCGGTTCGTAATTCGCAAGACGCTTGATCTCGTCTGGCTCGACCCAGATATCGACCGGCGCCCAGTCCTTATCTTGCAGCTCTTCAAGCACCTTGGTTTCTTGCGCATCCGTAAGTTCGATACCAAGGTTTTCTTCCAGACGAGCAATCGACTTCTTCTGGTAGTATCGCACCAAGGCTTGTTGAATCGGCTGCTCGATGAATTTGACGACATCGGAACCGAAGTACAGTCCGATTGCCACACCGACGCCGAGCCAGATGAGCGCCTTAAAGAGACACGAGCGGAGCTCTTCGAGGTGGTCGCCGAACGACATCGAAGAGCCTTCAAAGAAATCATCGTTGATCTTGCTGTTCATTCCTTGGAGCCTCGCTACAGGAAGCGCGTATTTCTATTTCACAGTGGGGAAGAATGGGCAGCGGTAAGCTTGTTCCTGAGTGGATCTGGCTGTTCGACGATCACCGAATCGACCGACAATCGCTACACGCCATCGAAGCAAACAGGTTGTCTTACCATGTCGGTGGTTACTTGCCGGCACCCCGAAAGAGCACTACGCGCGACAGCAGTGGGGCATAGATATTAGGCCGGTCCTGCCACCTGACATCTGTTTTATCCTAACAACGAGTCGCAAATGTTACAATAACCGACATGCCCCATCCGAGCGTCACTTGCCATGACTGCCATCCCGCATAATCGATACGATCGCAACCGAAGGGAAACACCGTGCCGCTGAACTATCCTTTGATCTTCGAACCGACGTTTCGTGACTACATTTGGGGTGGTCGCCGCTTGGCCACCGTATTGAACAAACCCCTTCCAGCGGAAGGTGACTTCGCCGAGAGCTGGGAAGTGGTCGACCATGGCGACGATCAAAGCGTTGTCGCAAACGGCCCGATGAAAGGGAGAACGCTGGGCCAGTTGGTCAAGGAATTCCCACAGGACCTGTTCGGCACCAAGAAAGCAACGCCCACCTTTCCGCTGCTGTTCAAGTTCCTCGACGCGAACCGCGATCTTTCGATCCAAGTTCACCCCGACGACACGATGGGAGCAACACTCGATCCGCCTGATCTCGGCAAGACCGAAGCGTGGTACATCTTGGATGCCGAGCCCGGGGCCAAGGTCTATGTCGGACTGAAAGAGGAAGTCACCCGTGACGATCTTGCCGCAGCAGTTGCTGCCAACCGCGTAATCGAATGCATGCACGTGATCGAGCCCAAAGCGGGGGATTGCCTGTTTATCCCGGCGAAAACAGTCCATGCCCTTGGTAAAGGTTTGCTCGTGGCCGAGATCCAACAAGCGAGTAATACTACGTTTCGCTTGTTCGATTGGAACCGAGTCGGAGCCGACGGCCAACCGCGTCCGCTGCACATTGATCAGTCACTGGAGACCATCGACTTTGAACGCGGCCCCGTCGAGCCTCGGGTTCCGCAACCAACCTCCGATCCAGACGCGAGTCGCCTCGTGACTTGTGAAAAGTTCGTGCTGGATCGGTGGACCTTGGAAGGTCGCAAATCGATCGGGGGGACCGACCGATTCCATATCGTGGCCATTTTAGAAGGGAAGATCCGCACCTCGCACGCCCAGCTTGATCAGGCCCTCGGCAAGGGTTCAACCTTTCTCATCCCAGCTAAATGCGGCCCGCTACAGATCAACGCGGTGCAGCCAACGGTTCTGCTGGACATGTATTTGCCGTAATTTGTCCTTCCGTTTGACGAGATCAAGAACAGGTTACAGTTGAACCATACTCCCAGAATACGACAACTGTAACCACTCCCAATTTGGCCTTATCTCCATTGCCCTAGATTGGGGAACCCAGTATCGTTCGAGCCGTTGTCCCACTTTCCCCACCCCCAGGGAGCCAACCGGTGACCGGCCCTATTCGAAACAATCAATGCTCAACAGCCTTCAGGCTAGGTCTGATGGGGCTGCTTTTATCGAGTATTGGCTGCGCTGGCATGGTCGGACCGAATTGGACCAACCCCGGCACCATGCGACAGCAACAGCTGCGCGCGATCGTTGACGATCCATACCCCGATACCGATGCCGGGCCCGAAATGCTCGGCGTTCGACCGCGTGATTTCCAGCAATCTCTTCCGGAGGCAGTGAAGTTGCGGCCTAATTTCTACGCCGCTCCACCACGTCGCGTTGGCTGGTGAACCCCATGACGTCAGGCCGTATCAGGCGTATCATAGAGCAATTCGTTTGAATTCCTCTTTCCCATCTATCGGCCTGCAATGCCTGGTTCATCGTCATCGTCTTCCTCTGCACGTCTGCACAAAGTGTTGGCCGAGGCCGGGATTGGATCCCGCCGCAAGTGCGAGGAAATCATCCAGGAAGGCCGCGTTGAAGTCGACGGCGAGTTCGTCACCGAACTGGGCACCGTCGTCGATCCCGAAAAGCAGAAAATCACTGTCGACGGCCAACGTATTCGGGCCCGTCGAAAGCAATACTTCATTCTCAACAAGCCCGTAGGCGTCGTCAGCACCAACTTCGACCAGGAAGGCCGCACCCGCGTGGTCGACCTGGTCCCACAAGACGAACGCCTGTTCACGATCGGTCGGCTTGATCGTCAGAGCGAAGGGTTAATCATCGTCACCAACGACGGCGAACTCGCCAACCAGTTGGCCCATCCGCGTTACGGCGTGGCGAAGACCTACCACGTCGAAGTGGCCGGCATGCCATCGCCCGATGAACTAAAGATGATCCAAAGCGGCGTTTACTTCGCCGAGGGCTTCGTGCAGGCCGAAAGCTGCAAGCTGAAACGAAAGCTAAAGAAGAGTGCAATCCTCGAGATCGTGCTTCGCGAAGGGAAAAACCGCGAAATTCGCCGCATGTTGGCCAAAGTCGGCCATAAGGTACTGAAGCTGAAACGGGTCTCGATCGGCCCGCTGAAATTGGGCGAAGTCCCAGCTGGCGCTTTCCGCGAGCTAACCCCGTCGGAAGTCAAAGCCTTACGAGCTTATTCTGACGCAGAGAGGGCCAAGGGAGCCCCCAAACGCAAATCCGCCGGTCGCCGCACCGCTGGCACCAGCAACTTTGTTCCTGGCAAGAAAACGGCCAAGAAGAAGCCATTCGGTCCTGGCCGGAAAAAGAAGAAGAAACGAAATACTGGCGGCCAGAAAACGCCACTCGTTTCCGAGGCTAGACGTGGCCAGGGACGGATCGTAAAGCAGAAAAAGGCATCTCGCAAGAAGCAGACTCGCCAGAAGTAAGCCACTAGAAAGATTAGCAACCGATGTCGCAATTTCAGTTCCAAGCCACTTCGATTGTCGAGA
Source organism: Blastopirellula marina (assembly GCF_002967765.1). Lineage (NCBI taxonomy): Bacteria > Pseudomonadati > Planctomycetota > Planctomycetia > Pirellulales > Pirellulaceae > Blastopirellula > Blastopirellula marina. Next base: position 639,142 of record NZ_PUHY01000010.1, read on the forward strand.
ACGTCCAATTGGCAACCCGCATCTATCGGGTTCGCTTCGAGGCCCCTGAGATCGCGGCCAAGATCAAACCGGGCCAGTTCGTCATGGTTCGGATTAGCGAGTGCTTCGATCCGCTACTCGGCCGAGCATTTGCCTTGTATGACGTCATCGCGAACGAGAACGGAAAACCCACGTTCGTCGACGTGGTTTACCAAGTTCACGGCAAGCTTACTTCGCGGCTGAAGGATATGGAGCCCGGCCAGAAGTTGGAAGTCTGGGGGCCGCTGGGGAACGGCTTTACATTGCCTGAGACCGATCACCTGATCTTGGTGGCCGGCGGCATCGGGCAAACTCCCTTCCTGGCCGTCGCCAAGCAAGTCTTTGGACTGCAGCAGTACGGGGCAGGGGAGTCCGAGACCTCGAAGCCCAAGAAGGTGACACTTTGCTACGGAGCTCGCACCGCAACCGATTTCGCCGGACTAGATGATTTCCGAGCGACTGGTCTCGATCTGAAGATCTGCACAGAGGACGGCAGCGCAGGCTACCACGGACTAGTCACCGCCTTATTGGACCAGGCAATCGACGAAGGAATCGGCCAGTGTCACGTTTTGTGCTGTGGCCCTGAGAAAATGATGGAAGCCGTCAGCGAGCTTACCGGAAAGCGCACGGTGCCGTGCCAAGTTTCGCTCGAAACGCCCATGGCATGCGGCATCGGAATCTGCTTCACCTGCGTCGCACCGGTTCGCCAAGAGGACGGAAGCTGGGACTATAAAAGAACATGTGTCGAAGGGCCAATCTTCGACGCATGTGAAATTGCTTGGGATCAAGCTTAAAGCAGAGCCATCCTCAACGACAAAACGCCTGCTGATGCACAACAGGCGTTTTAATGGACTTACAAGCCTAGCAATCACGCGGGATCACAATCGGCGAGCTTATGATTCGCCGATGAGCCCATGAGCGTGCTGCGAAAGAACCGCCCGAGAACTAGGCGGAAGCCTTCTGCTTGGCGGTCTTAATGTGGTGCGACAAACGCGACTTCAGGCGCGAGGTCGTCTTTGGGTGCAGAACCCGCTTGGCGCCAGCTTTGTCGAGTTTCTTCACCGTGGCGCGAAATTGCTCTTCGGCCTTCTCGAAATCGGATGCGGCAACGGCTTCACGCACGCTACGGATCGAAGATCGGAGGGACGACTTAACCGCACGGTTGTGTGCGCGGCGAACCACATTCTGGCGAAGACGTTTTTTGGCGCTCTTGGTATTAGGCATGATTGAACCGGGTAATCGGAAACGAACAGTCCTTTGTCAGACTCTTAATTTAAGCTACTCATCATGCCGCATTTACAGCAGTTTGTCTAGCCGTAGCTTCACATCTTTGTAGGAAGCGTCGATTTTGTGGAGCCGCTTGAGGTTTTTACTGGCCGAAACCCAGTCCTTCAGCCCTTGCGCGAGCACGCCAGCTCGATAAAGGAGCAGCTTCAATCCGTCAGAACTCATGTTCTCTGCACGAGTTAGGCCTTCTTCATACGCTGCCAGGGCCGCTTTGTACTGTTTGCGGGACTGGAGGCATTCGCCCTTGTTGAGATGGCAAATTGCGTAATGTTTATCGTCCGCTGCGGCGACCTCATCGAACAATTGTTCGGCTTGTTCAAAGTTTCCCATCCGCTTGAGCCTCACCGCGAGTTCATATTTTAGGACAATATCGCCCGGCTTTCGCTGATTTCGCTTCGAGAAGACTTCCAATTCGATGCGATTCAGGTCGTTGCGAGCCGTTTCGACCAGCTCGAGCAGTTCCGGAGTTGGGGTGGCGGCGGCTTGTTTCTCGGCCAGACGGAATCGATGACGAGCCTTGACCATCATCAACTCCTCCCGTTTCTCGATCAGCTCAAGCGTGTCGCCAAAATGAGCTTGGGCCTGGTTCCAGACCTCGTCTGCCTCGAAGAATTTGCCTTCTTCGCAGCAAAGATCGATCAACATCATGTAGTTGGACGAGATGTCGGGATTGTTCTCGATCCGATTTTTTAGCTTTTGCTTCTCCGTCAACGGCCCTTGGGCAGCTGGGGGAGCTTCGCCACTTTCCTCCTGAGCAGCCAGTTGCTTACGACGTAGCTTGGCGGCTTCTTCCGGATCGAGACGGTTGGTAACGGTCGACAGCCCCTGAGCACGGCGCTCGCGATCGATCGTCAATTGCGAGATCATCTTGTTGGCTTCGTCGTCACCACGTTTCTTTTCTTCGATGAAATGCCACAGCGAGATCGCTTGGTCAAACTGGCCGACTTTACCGAGGTATCGGGCACAGTGCCGCATAACCTCCATATCGCCCGGCGAACCGTCCATGGCGTTTTTCATGTAACGCAAGCCGACTTCATTGAATCGCAGGGCGGCACACGCATCGACCATCGCCCGCAGCGTGACGCTGTCGTAAGGATTATTTTTCAGCAGGTCGATTCCCTCGGAGATCACTTCCAGCCACTTTTTGGCGGCCAGGGCTTTCTTCACATTTCCTTTGCCGCCAAATGCGGAGAAAACCGAACCCTTCTTCTTTCCCTTAAACTTGAGATCCAAGTTCTCGAACATCTTCTCGACGTAGACCAAATTCGCAGGATCACGTCGACAACATTCGCCGAGCAAACTGTGCGCGTAGTCGTAGTCATACTTCGGCTTGCTCATCATCTGCGAAGCATGTTCGAATAATTGCTGCAGACGCTTTCGTAATGCCGGCGAAACTTCGTAGTCAGATTCTTCAGAGGTTGGGGAACTTGCACCGTCGGACATAAGCTTTGGCCAAATCGAATCGAAAACGGGTAAGAAAAGGAGGTGCCTGCCAAGCACCATAATCCGTTACTCCTATTGTATCAACCGCTTCCGTTTCAAGGACGATTCGTCTTAAATTCATGTAGGACGACATTTTCCCACACGATCCGCCAAACGAGGGATTTCCGTGACATCTATTTCCCCGCAGCAAAGCCAGACGCCACCAGGAACCGTTTACCTGGTGGGCAGTGGCCCGGGTGACCCCGGCCTTTTGACCTGGCGTGGCATTTGTTGTCTGAAGAAAGCGGATGTCGTCCTTTACGATTACCTGAGCAATCCCGAGCTTCTCAGTTACGTCTCGTCCACCGCCCAGCGACACTGCCTGGGCAGCCATGCCGAGCGAAAGCTGTGGACACAAGAGAAGATCAATGCCGAAATGGTCGCCCATGCCCAGCAAGGCAAAACGGTCGTTCGTTTAAAGTGTGGCGATCCAACCGTGTTCGCCAGGGCGGCCGAAGAGTTTGAAGCTCTCCGCAAGTACGATATTCCGTTTCAAATCGTTCCCGGTATCACGGCGGCGTTGGCCGCGAGTGCCTATGCCGGCATCCCGCTGACCCACTCGGCACATGCCTCGGCCGTCGCGTTTGTGACCGGCCACGAGAAGCCGGGCAAACAAGATTCGTCCATCGATTTTGGTGCACTCGCCAGTTTTCCCGGAACCTTGGTGTTTTACATGGGCGTCACCACCGCTCCGCAGTGGAGCGCACAACTGATCGAGCACGGCAAGCCAGCCGATACGCCGTGTGCGATCGTACGACGATGCAGCTGGCCGGACCAGGAAACGTTTCGTTGTACGCTCGGTGAATTGCCCAGCCTGCTTCACTCTGGCTCGAAAATTCGTCCGCCAGTGATCACCGTAGTTGGCGAGGTCGCCGCCGACCGGAGTATTCCAAACTGGTTTGAAGAACGACCACTCTTCGGGCATTCGTTTCTGGTAACGCGTCCCGAGCATCAAGCGATCGATCTCCAGCATGAACTGTCAGAGCTTGGCGCCGAAGTGGTTCTGCAGCCAGCGATCGATATCGGTCCGCCCCACGACTCACAGCCACTCGACGAAGCGATCCGTCATCTTGAAAACTACCAATGGGTCGTTTTTTCGAGCGCAAATGGCGTGACGTTTTTCATTCAACGCCTAAAACAACTCGGCTTCGATTATCGGAAACTTGGCCACGTGAAGTTTGGCTCCATCGGACCTGGCACAGCCGATCACCTTCGTTCGTTTGGGTTCCACACTGACATCCTGCCCGAAGAGTATCGAGCGGAATCGCTCGTCGATGCACTCACCGCCAGTGTCCGAGGAGATCAAGTCTTACTCATACGGGCATCGCGCGGACGTGATGTTCTGCCGAACGGATTAAGCGAGGCGGGGGCACAGGTCACCGAAGTAGTTGCCTACGAAAGTGAAGATGTGACCCAACCTTCAGCAGAGGTCGAGCGTCGCTTAAGCGCTCGCGACGTTGACTGGATTATCGTGACCAGCAGCGCCATCGCTCGCGCCACGGCCAGCCTGCTACCTGAGGCAATGAAACGCAGCAAGCTCGTAAGCATCAGCCCCATTACCTCGGACACATTGCGTGAACTTGGCTACGAGCCGACCGTGGAAGCGAAAGTTTACACGATGGACGGAATCGTCGAAGCGATCTTGGACTATGTCACAAAGCTCGCGAATTAGCCGGAATGCTTATCGCTGGTAGATCGGCAGGTAGCCCAGGTCCAGCTGCATCATGATCAAGTTGCATGCTGTGACGTAGATCGGCCCCACGCTCGAATCATCCCAATAACCTTCGCCATTCTGCTCGGCCGTGATCCGATCGTACAAACGATTGCGGAAGACTTCCCACAGACTCTTGTCGTCCGTTCCTTCACGATAGACAACCTGCGAATAGTACAGGTAAGAGTAGTGCCAATGGCTGAAGGACTGGGCCTGGGTTTGAATCTGGTAGAGATTCTTTTTGCAGTAATCGAGCATCTCTTTCACGACGTTCGTCTTTGATTCGCCAGCGTTTTGCAAACAGCAAATCGAAGCGGCCGTGATTGCCGGTCGCGAAGTACCGCGATTCTTCGAGCTATAAGAGATACCACCGTCAGGATTCTGGCAGTCGTAGATGTACTTCTTTGCGTTATCGACGACCTCAGACGGCACTGGGATGCCAGCGTTGCGACAGCCTCGCAGTCCTTGAACCTGCGTGATCGTGGTCGATCCTTCGTCGAAGTCGTTCCCATCTTTCGCGCTAACGTAGCCCCAACCGCCTGACTTGGTCTGAGCCGACACGCTGAACTCGACCGCCTTGTTGAGGATCTTAATCAAATCTTGGCGCCGAAACTCGTCCTCTTCCTCTCCGAGGACCTGCGAGAGAAACAGCATTGAGAAACCGTGACCGTACGTATACCGATTGTCGGTCAGCGGGTCGCCGATCAATCCGTTTGGTCGGGCCTTCGATACAAGAAACTCAACCGCTCGGCGAAGATTTTCCGCGTACGGTCCTTGCATTGTCGTCGACCCAGAGGCACACAGCGCCGTCCCAGCGAGCGCGGTCATCGCGGTGGGATAATTAGCAGCGGTCCAGTGACCCAAACGCGATTGAGTGCGAGCTACCCAGCCTAAGCCTTTTTCAATACAGGCTCCCCAGGTGCGGCGTTGAGAATCAGAAGGTGGGGCGGCCAATAGCTCTGGAGCGACCGCAGCCGCGGAAAGCCCGCCCAACATTCCCAACATCCGTCGACGATTCAAACTCTGCACTTGCTACCTCCCGTGGTTCGCTATGGCTTTCCCTTATTTTTCCAGGTGGCGCACGCGCCGTCTAGCAAACTTTGGCTTATTCAGACTGCAGAAGCGGGAAGTCGATCGAATTTTCACCCAAACACTGGCCGTTTGAAGGCAAGTGAGATGGGGAGGACTACTTCTGCTCGGCGAACGTGGTGTACGCAAGAAACCCGAGCACGCCAGCACAAACGATGAACGCAATGTCCATAATCATGCTGACCCCGCCGAATGGAACTCCAGCCACAAGGTCGAGCGCGAAAATCAAGAGCAGGAGAACGGCGATTACCATTCCCACAATCGTTAGCGCTTTCGGCATTGGCAACTCCTGGAGCAAATCAGCGATACGCTACGGTAGTGAAGAGGAAAATTTTGACCAATTTATCCAGTCCATCCAGTATACCTCGTTCTAAGGCAATGTCACCTGGACGGTTGGAAGTCGCCTCGAAAGGGAGGCGATATGGTCGTTACGATGCACCAGGCTGGTGTTGGGGAAAAGGAAAAGTCTCTACAGTGATACAGTACCAGCCCTGGTCAAAAACGTCCTAATTTAAGTCGTAACTATATTTCCAACAAGTCTTTCAGTCGATCATAAAAGAAGCTTTTCATGACGTTTTCCGACGAATCGCGGTGGCAATCTTTCCGCGAAGCGATGCCCGTGACTCAAAAATGGGCCTATTTCGACCACGCAGCGGTTGCCCCTTTACCCCAATCTACGGCCCAAGCGATCACAAACTGGTGCCAACAGGCAGCTCACGAAGGTGACACAGTTTGGCTGGACTGGGAACAATTAATCGAAAAAACACGACAATCCGGAGCCAAGCTCATTGGAGCTGATACGGACGAAATCGCGCTGGTCAGCAACACGACCCAAGGGATCAACATCGTTGCGGAAGGGATCTCGTGGAAGCCGGGGGACAATCTAGTAGTTTTGGGGAACGAGTTCCCGTCGAATCTGTATCCGTGGCTTCACCAGCAAACCAAAGGGGTCGAAGTGCGGGTTATTCCGGTCGAAGGGGTTGAACCTGATCTGAACCGGATTGCCGAGGCCTGTGATGCGAACACGAGGATTCTGACGATCAGCTGGGTCAGTTACAAGACAGGCTGGCGGATCGATCCCGCCAAACTTGCCAAAATCGCCCACGATGCCGGTGCGCTGTTCTTTCTCGACGCGATCCAAGGGATGGGTGTTTTTCCGTTAGATGTGCACGAAGCGGATATCGACTTCCTGGCAGCGGACGGGCATAAGTGGATGCTGGGACCGGAAGGGGCCGGGTTGTTCTATTGCAAGAGGGAACTTCTCGACGAGCTTTACCCGATCGGTGTTGGCTGGAACAGCGTGGCCGACCGCAAGAATTTTGATAAGACCGATCTCACCTTCCGAACGAGTGCGGCTCGGTACGAAGGTGGATCACAGAACATGCCTGGCTTGATCGGGCTGGGCGCTAGTTTGGACTTGCTGCTGCAGTACGGAGCCGGTCCGAAAACATCTGCGATCGGCGAGCGTGTTCTTCAGGTCACCGACTGGGCATGCGAATCACTGACTAAGGCAGGAGCCAAGCTGATCACCAGTCGAGAAGGGGACGAGCGATCCGGGATCGTATCGTTTCAAGTTCCTGGTAAGGTTCCGCAAGCCTTGCGAGCAGCAGGTCAGAAGATGGGCGTCAATTTCAGCGTCCGGGGCGACTTCGCACGCCTCAGCCCGCATGCCTACAACAACCAAGCCGATATCGATCGATTGGTAGAAACCCTGGCAGCCGTCGAGTAAGCTTTCAGCAGGCACCGACAATCGTCAATCCCATGGCGGCTTCTATCGAGGCGGCCATGAAATCCTTTCCCTTTCACGATTTGCTTTCTGGAAGTGTTGATGGCGGACAACAACCGAATCGCCGTATACGTTGGATCGTTCGATCCAATCACCTTGGGACATCTCAATCTGATCGAGCGGAGCAGCAAGCTCGTCGATCGCTTGATTGTCGGTATCGGCGTGAACGCCGAGAAAACCGGTCTGTTCAGCCCGGAAGAGCGGATCGACCTGGTTCAAAAGGTGACAGCCGATATGCCGAACGTCGAGACGCAAACCTTCGACGGCCTGGCCGTCGAGTTCGTTCGAAACGTGGGTGCACGGGTAATGATCCGCGGTATTCGTCCGCTGACGGATATCGCCGGCGAATTCACGATGATGATGGCCAACCGCAAGCTCGATTCCGGGATCGAAACCATCTTTCTGATGGCCGACGAAGAGTATGGCCACGTTTCCAGTTCGCTGCTGAAACAGATCACGCCTCTTGCCAATGATGAACAACTGCAGAAGTTCATCCCGGCCTCGATTATCCCTGATTTGCGGGCCAAGTTCGCCACAAGCAAGTAACTTCGATGGACCTAGCCGTGCACTGGGTAACCCTGACATTGTTTTTTACAGCAACCCTCACGGCTGGCTGTCGCTTGGCTTCCTCCGCCCCAGATCCACAGTGGTTAGCCGATTTCCAGAACGCAAACCGCATCGCGATTACATCCAATCAAGGACAGCAAATAATTGCCGATCCCAATCTCGTCGCTCGGCTGGAAGGCATCTATAGACAAGCCACGTGGAAACCGTACCGAGATACGTTACCAGGACATCTTGGCGAACGAACGATTGTTTTACTCGATGGTCATAACGAACTAAGACGCTTCAACTACACGGGAATGTTATGGGAAAGTAATTCCTACACAGAACAGCGTACCGCGGTTTTGTCCGAGGGAGATCGCAAGTGGTTGGAATCGCTTTTTGCAGCAATTCCGCCAGAGGATAAAGCTGACTTAGCTGAATCTTCGTTGGACTAAATGGAAAGCGAGTCGCGTTAGTCCTTCCAATCTGCTTTTAGAACGAGTTCATCCTCTTCGGCGATTGGGTTTCCACGCAGGGCATCACGTGCTTGTTTGTAGAGAACGGCCCGGCGACGACGCATGAGTTGTTTCAAATCGTACGGCGTAAACCCAATCCGATCGGCCATTTTGGAAAGCACTTTCTGTTCGGCTCGGCAGACGGTCCCATCGGCGAACGCCATATCGATCATCTTCACCAGCCACAACTGGCCAATATCTGGATCGCTTGGCATCTGCACGTCGAGCTGTTTATTCAGTGCGGCCTGACACATATCTTTCAGCTGCGGACGACTGATTCCGTAATGCTCGGCCATTTGCTTGAGGAGTTCAACTTCCTTGGGATCGAACCGTCCATCAGCGGCCGCCATCACGACAACCCAGGTGAACATATCGACCGAGCGCATCCCTTCCGACCACTCTTCCAGTTCCAGCATTCGGGCACGAATTGCCGCGTCGACATCGTAACGGCTTAGCCCTAGTTCTTTGGCGGTCGCGAACACAATTACCTTTTGCCAGGCCTCGATCTGGGCATCGATCAGCGCGACGTTCACCAATGTTTTCAACCAGAAATTCAAAACCTGCGAATTGAGCTTTCGCAGCGGGGCACGATTCAACGGCTTGCGATCTTTGGCCGCGGCTAGGAGCGCTGCGTTGGGCACCTTCAATGCCTTCGCAACCTGACGGATGAATTCGTTGGAGTTGGCCTTGGGAATTTGAATCTGGCGGGCGACTTCAATCAACAAGCGGCACAAAGTCACGTCGTCTTCACGAATCATCACGTTCGGTGCGTGCCCATCGATTTGCACCCCCTCAATTTCGCTCTTGGTGAACTCGGGCATCGTCTGCTCCATCGCCACCACTCGCTTTAATGGGACATCTTCCGCGTCGTAAGTCTGTACGACGGCTACTTTTGTTTCGATGCCTTCGTACGCCTTCTTTCGCAGGGCCAATGCCTCGGTCGAAGTAAACGGCAGCATATCGGCCATTGTCCATTCGAGTGCCCCATCGTTGAGAACCGTCTGGCAGAACTCACACGCGTGCGAAGCGTTGTTCGACTCGGGGGCGCCACACTTCGGACAATGCGAACTCGTGATCGTTCGCTCAATGCGGGTCTTCGTACCGTGCTTACGAACCAAGACCATCATGGTGCTCGTCTGTACCGGTTCCTTCTCCAACACGATCTGTCCACTGCGATCGATTCCTCGCCGAGCTGTCCAACGGATGTGCATCAACGCCTTATCGTACGGTTCTTCGGAGATTACCCCGGAAACGTCCGCGGCGAGAATACGAGGCTCAAGATAGATTGTGCGATTTCCAAATCGATCAGGCTCAAGTTTCTTTTCGTACGCTTCGCAGAACCGGTCGGTCGCAACCTTACCGATTGCGTCGATCACTCCGAGTCGATCAGCCAGAAACTTGCGAAAGAAGATCACACTGGCTCGGTCTTCCAAATAGTGCGAGCTGAATCCCTGATCTTGCTTGATCCAGTAGCGTGTTGCGCTGCTCATCTTGAACGGCTTGGTCACCTTCCAAGACGACAGATCGGAAATCTCGGAAAGCACCCAGCCATGCTCACCAGAGCGAACGGTACTATCACAAGCAGGGCACTTTTCCCATTGATTCACCGAAATATCGGTTCCGCAATTCGGGCATTGTCCATTCACCGAACCAAAGTCCTTTGACTTCGTTTTGGCACCACGACGACGCAGGAAAGTCCAAACCTCACCAATTTCCTCTGGCTCTTCGACCGTAATCTGCGCCGTTCCTTCCGTCATGCGATACTCACGCATCGCGTGGCCGGTGATGCGTACCGAGATCACCTCGAACGCGTTGTGAGTGTTCTTTGCTGAGGTAATCTCGACAGGGGCGATCTTCGTAAGTGTGAGCTTCTCGGTCTTTCGTGAACGCCCCAAGCTGGCTTCTTCATCCAAGCGGAAGGCAAATCGCTGATAGATTCCGTCGGAAACAAAGGCCCGGATTTGATCGAGTTCTCCCTCGTCGATCGCTTTCTCGACGGTGATAAACGCACTGGCCGCCGCCGCGCAGAAGTCTTCCAGATCGAAATCAGGATCCGCCTCTTCAATCGCTTCCAGCGCCTTTTCCATCTGGCTGATGCGAGACTTGATACTGCCGAGCTTGATGGTGGTCAGGCTGCGGAGACCGCCCTGAAGGTGCTCGGAGGCGAGACCGGCTAGAAAGATCCCGGTGAGGATCACGAAACCCAAACCCTCAAGTCCGCTCGCGGCGGTGAGAATCGTATTTTCCGCCACAAACCAAGGCATAACATCAATCATCCACGTGGACGACGGCAAAGAAAGGAACGAGCCGAAAAGTCGCCACGCGAGAGCGCAGCGAATGGTGTTTTCGAATACTTATTCGTTGAGTCTAAGAAAACCTTGCGGAAAAATCGACTGAGCGAGCTTAATTTCGCTCGTCGCGATGCTCTTTTCCGCGATCTTGCAGATAGCGACGCAAGTAGAGGGCCCGCTCGATGTTCCGTCCGGCGGTATCGAGTTCGTTGCCACGCAGCTTTTGTAAATGGGCCGGCTGGGTCTCAACGAACAGCTTGTTAATATCGGAAATCGCCAGATCGTCGATCAGCCCCAGATTCACGCCCATGCGAACACTTGAAAGCAGGTGCATGGTCTCTTCGCTACTGATCGTCTGTGCTGTGCACAAAATACCGTAAGCCCGACTGATCTTGTCGTGCAGATCCTCACGGTTTTGCGTGATCAGGAAGTCGCGAGCTTTACGTTCGTACTCGATGATCATCGGCACCACGCCGCTGACCTGACCGATCAATTCTTCTTCCGATTTGCCCAGCGTAATTTGATTACTGATCTGGTAAAAGTCACCCATTGCCTGGGAACCTTCGCCATACAAACCGCGGACGGCCAGATTAATCTTCTGCAAGCTACGGAAGACCTTCTCGATCTGGTTGGTAATGACCAGAGCCGGCAAATGCAACATCACGCTGACACGCATTCCGGTACCGACATTGGTGGGACAAGCAGTCAGATAGCCAAGTCGTTCGTGAAACGCGTAGCTGAGCTTGCTTTCCAATTGGTCGTCAACTTCGTTGATCTGATTCCAAGCACTGGTCAAATCGAGACCACTTTTCATCACCTGGATGCGCAAGTGATCTTCTTCGTTGATCATCACGCTCAGGCGTTCGTCGTTGTCGATGGCTACACTGCGGGCACCTTCGGCCTCGGCATGTTCGCGGCTGATCAGTTGACGCTCGGTGAGAAACTGGCGATCGACGTGGGCTAGTTCGTCCACACGCAGATAATAAAGCGTATTAAAGCCGGGAATCGCTTGCAGACGGTCATGTACCATCTTCTCGATCGATTTTCGATCTTGGGGCGAGCAGCGGCGAATAAACGGGAATTCGGCCAAGTTACGTGCCAGACGGATTCGGCTACTGATCACGATGTCAGACTCGGGTCCGCTGCCGCGCATCCATTCGCCCGATCGACATGCCAATTCGCGTAATTCCACGTATTTCCTAACCTTCACTCACCAAACTTGGCGATTTCCCGCACAAGGCTCTTCCTTGTGCACTACCACGTTACTGTTGACCTTCTTCAATCTTACGAATTTCGTCCCGGATCTGGGAAGCACGCTCGTAATCTTCCTTCTCGATCGCCACCTTCATGTCGTTGTGAAGCTGGATGAGCTGCGTTTGCTGCTGGGACGACTGCTGATGATGCTTGGGATGCTTTCCAGCATGCTGGTTGTCGCCATGAATATTGACGATCAGCGGATCGAGCTCGCTGCCGAAGCAGGTGTAGTCGTGTGGACAGCCCAAGCGACCTTGATTCCGGAATTCGTAGAAAGTGATCCCACAAATCGGACAGACCTGTTCGTCAAGCTTGGCCAATTCTTTCGCCGTGTCGGCGACTTTCAGTTGCTGATGCAACATGCCGGCCAACGACGGTTGGATCGGCATCCCCCCCGACGGATTCTGAGTCAGGTAGGTCTGCGCGCACTGCTCGCACAGGTGCAGCTCATGCGGCTTCTCCCCGGTCAGTTCCGTAATGTGAAAGGTTGCTGGCTTTTCGCACTGTTGACACTTCATAACGAAAAATCGCCTCCTTCCATCAAACTGACAAATAGCACAAATTCACCACCCAGAACCAAGTCACGACCCAATAGGTGGGAACCGATCAACGTAAATCCAAATTGCAATTAGAGATACTGCGCGAGGATTATTCTGGATTCTATCGACGCTAAGGGGGGTGTCAAGATAAGACGTCATCCCGTTCAATGTTACCTGAGACTGAAATTTCGTGGTCGTGAACATTTACGAGTGCTCACGCGTCTCCTCCGACATGTTGGCTTCGTGGTTCCCCTGGCAGACACCTGATTTATGCCGTACCTCCCTGAATTCACCGAGTTCGAGAAGCTCGCAGGCAAGTTTGAAATTATTCCCGTTTATCGACGCTTGATCAGCGATTCGATGACTCCTGTTTCCGCCTTTCACAAACTGGACGACGGCCAGCCGGCTTGCCTGTTTGAAAGTGTCGTCGGGGGGGAAAAGGTCGGTCGATACTCCTTTATTGGTATCCATCCCGAATATCATCTCAGTGCGACCCGCGACCAGGTCACGGTTTCCCGTCCAGAGGGAAGTGAAACGTTCACTTGTGCTAACCCGCTGGAAGAACTGCGAAAGCGGCTTGATACTGGCAAAGTGGCCCACATTGAGGGACTTCCTCCATTCAATGGTGGGGCGATCGGCTATGCCGGCTACGATGTGGTTCGCTACGTTGAGAATCTGCCCAACGCCCCAGAGGACGATCGGGAACTCCCCGATCTTTCATTTGGTTTCTACAACAATCTGATCGTCTTTGATAACGTCAGCAAGATTGCTTACGTCATCGTGATGGCCAAGTGTCCTGAAGGGCAAGACAACGATCACAAGGCGATTTACGAAGCCGCATGTCGTCAGGCCGACGCGATCGTGGCTCAGCTAACCAAGCACGATCCAACCCTTACGCCTACCGATATCGACCTGGCTGGCGTGCCGACGATTGGGTATCGCTCGAACTTCACCCAAGAGGACTTCGAGGCGGCCGTCCGCAAGTGTGTTGAGTACATTGAAGCAGGCGACATCTTCCAAGTGGTGTTCAGCCAGCGTCTGGCGGTTGACATCGAAAGTGATCCATTCGAGATTTACCGAACGCTGCGAATCGTGAATCCAAGTCCGTTCATGTTCTTCCTGCGCACGCCTGAAACGACGCTGGTTGGCAGTTCGCCCGAGATCATGGTCCGCGTGATGGACGGCGTGGTGACGGTACGGCCACTCGCCGGAACGCGACCGCGAGGCTTGACCGAGGCCGAGGACCTGAAGCTGGCCGAAGAACTGCTGGCCGATCCCAAAGAACGGGCTGAACATGTGATGCTCGTTGATTTAGGCCGCAACGATGTGGGCCGCGTCGCGAAGTATCGCAGCGTGCAGCTTTCCGATGTGATGGCAATCGAACGCTACAGCCACGTGATGCATATCACCTCGAATGTCACCGGAGAACTTCCGGAGAACAAAGATGCGTTTGACGCCCTCGCCGCCTGCTTACCGGCAGGAACGGTTTCAGGGGCTCCCAAGGTTCGGGCGATGGAAATCATCGACGAGATCGAACCACATCGCCGCGGTCCTTACGCAGGGGCGGTTGGCTACATCGATTACGGCGGCAACATGGATACCTGCATCGCGTTACGGACGATCGTCATTCAAGACGGAACGGCTTACGTGCAAGCGGGCGCCGGCATCGTGGCCGATAGCGATCCGCAGATGGAATACCAGGAAACGCTCAACAAGGCTCGAGGGATTCTCAAAGCGATCGAGATCACCGAGAAGCGTTCGGCTGCAGCTGCCAAGGGCAAGTAGCAAGACGGGTGGCGGGTTTTCCACTTGGCGGCAACGTGCCAAAATGAATGGATACCGGAACACAGGTTCCACGATCCTTTACCATGAACGGGGCTTAGTCCATTGCGCACCATGATTCACGTTATCGCCACTATTGAAGTCGCCGAAGGTACTCGCGACAAATTCCTGGAACACTTCCACAATCTGGTTCCCTTGGTTTTGGAAGAAGATGGCTGCATCAGTTACGGCCCAGCCATCGATGTCGACGCCAAACTCGACGTCCAAATTGGTCCTCGTGATAACGTCGTGACAGTGGTCGAAGCTTGGGAATCGGTCGAAGCATTACACGCTCACTTGGCCGCACCGCACATGGACGACTATCGCGAAAAGGTGAAGGACATCGTCACGGATACCAAGATCCAAGTTCTCAGCCCAGCCTAACGCGACATGCGCGACGTCCTAACAGCTCTGGTTGCGGACGTACCGACCGGGAAATCGGTCGCCTATTGTCAATTGATCGACACCCGCGGTTCCACGCCCCAAAAGGCGGGCGCCGCGATGTTGGTTTACGCTGGCGGTCAGCAAGTGGGGACGCTGGGTGGCGGCTGCGTGGAAGCAGAAGTCAAACGCCTGGCGATTGCCCACCTGGAAACAGGGCAGGGGACCGTCAGCAGTTTTGTCCTTGACCACGATTACGGCTGGGACGACGGTCTAATCTGTGGTGGCCGAATGGAGGTATTAATCCAACCTCTGGCGGCTGGTGGTGATGTGAGATTCTTCCAGGCGATTCTTGATGCCATCACTAACAATGTGGGTGGCACCTTCGTGATTGCCACTCTGCCGAGAGAGTCTGAGTCGGGGCCAAGCTTCGGCATGCATTGGATCTCATCAGCCGGAAAGTCTTTAGCCCAGTGCGGCGAAGCGAGCCTTCGAGCGGCCGCCGCAGAAGTGGCTGCCGAGCATCTACGCTCTCTGGCGGAACGCCCACTTAGCTATCGAGTGAACAACGTCCTGTTCCTACCGATATTACCGCGCTGCGAGCTTCTCATCATTGGTGGCGGTCACGTCGGTAAAGCGGTCGCGCGGCTCGCCGCGAAGGTTGATTTCGACGTCACCGTGGTCGACGATCGAGAGGAAGCGGTCAGCCTTGAAAGGTTTCCTGACGCCGTCGGCCGCATTGCCGGCCCAATGTTAAATGTGCTTCCGCAGATTGAACTCAGCGAGCAAGCATACGGATTGGTCGTCACACGCGGGCATCAACATGACGAAATGGCCCTTTATCATTTGGTTCAGCGAAAATTCGCCTACCTCGGCATGATCGGTAGCAAACGAAAAGTGCGGATGATTTATGACGACTTGCTGGAGAAAGGGATTCCGCAAGAGAAGCTCGATCAGGTGCACGCTCCGGTCGGCCTTGATATTGGTTCCCGTACGGTCGAAGAAATCGCAATCAGCATTGTCGCCCAATTGATTGCTCATCGCAGCCGAGCGACGACATGAATGGGGCAGGCCGCAGCTTTGCGATCGTCCCAGCATGCGGCCAAAGCCGGCGAATGGGGACCGACAAGCTGACGCTCCCATGGCAGAACTCGACCATTCTCGAAACCGTGATCGAAGCTTGGCTGGCCTCCCAGGTCGATCACATCTTAGTAGTTATTCCGGCTCAGCGAGCCGACCTGCGACACCTTCTTGCTGAAAAGTCAATCGAGATCGTCCCGGCCGAAAGCGTTCCCCCCGACATGAAAGGCACTGTTCAGCTTGGCTTGGCCAAGATCGCTGAAACCTTTCAGCCCAATCAGGAAGACTTCTGGCTGGTTGCCCCCGCTGACATGCCGACGCTATCACCAACGACCATCGACGCAATCTTGGCCCAGCAGGCAAAGTTTCCCAAGAATATCTTGGTGCCGGTGTGTGGCGACCAGCGGGGGCACCCGGCTCTTTTTCCCTGGAAACTTTCTGAGGGGGTGTTTCGTCTCGCTTCCGACGAAGGAATTAAGTCCCTTTTTAGGCAAAATTTGCTTCAGGAAGTTCCGGTCAGTGAGCTCGGCAAAGATGCCAATACACCACAGGAACTTCAGGATTTACGTGAGCGTTACGAACGGTAACGTAAAGGAACTTGGCGTTCTGCTTGCTTCGCACCCTTAACTTTCCTACGCTACGAGGATGAAATAACGCCTGACGCGAGCGGAATTTGGCTCGACGTAACAGACTCCTCATATCGGCGGCTGAAGACCTCTCAAGCATGGCACTGAAAACCGACTCGGCGCGAAACGAATTCACACCGTTGCTCGCTTCCCCTATGCGCAGCAAGTGGCTCACCTTCTTTCTCCTGTTCGGCATGTTGGCCACAACTGGCTGCTCGGGTTGTTTTGAAGGGGCGGAAACCGTTGAAGAACGCCAGAAGCGACTCGAGAAGGAAGAAACCAAAGAAGACTTCGAGCCCCCCAAGCTGAATGTTCTTCCTTCCGACGATCGCAAGACGCGGCTTAACCGCGTAAAGCCAGGTCACTGGACGAACGTCAGCACCCAGATGAAGGCCAACAACTTTGACTTCCGCGGCGAGTTGTACGCCTACACCGTTTCGCAAAACGTGCCGGTACCGATTCGCGATACCGATTACTACTTCTCGTCGACACGCCCAATTGCATTGCCTAAAGGGCAAGATCGCTGGTCGGACGTGCTCTTCTATCCGCCGCTGTTCAATCAAAACACAACGGCAACACGGATGTTTGCTTGCGACCTGCGACCTTCCGGCGGGGGCCGTCCCGTATTGGTTGAACGTTTGGCGACGACTCGCATGCACAAGCAAGAGTACTTCATGGTCGCCCTTTCGTCATCGGCCGATTCGTACCAGTTTCTGGAAGCGACCGACGTGATACGTCCGCTGCACGATTTGAACTCGGCCGAAGAGATGGCACCGCATTATCGATTGATCTTACCGAAGGTGATCGATCGAGTTTCGGTGCCAGAAAACTCGATGGCTTGGACCTCTATCGCCTATGTCATTTGGGACGACATCGATCCGAGCTTGCTCTCCTTGGAGCAGCAGCAAGCGATGGTCGACTGGTTGCACTATGGCGGTCAACTGATCATCAGTGGGCCCGATTCCTTGAACCAATTGAAGCTGAGCTTCCTGGCCGATTACTTACCCGCCGAGGATACCGGCAGCATCGAACTGGAAGCGGATCGCTTCAAGGAGATCAACGAAGCGTTTGTGAAGGAAGAAAGAATCTGGGAACAGGGCGTCTTGAATAACTACCGATACGAAATCGAACTCCCAGGTGGTGCATTGCGTGGCGTTGATCTCAAATTGCATCCCGATGCGCAATATGTCCCCAAGACTGGTGATTTAGTGGCCGAGCGTCATGTGGGCCGTGGTCGGATTGCTGTGACGGCCTTTCAACTGCGTGCTCCCGATGTCTCTCGCAACTGGAAAAACTTCGACACGTTCTTCAATGCCGTGTTGCTTCGTCGACCAGCTCGTGACTTCAAGGACAGCAACGGCACGGCGGAAATCGTCACGATGTGGGCCGATCGCGAGGCGTTTAACGACCCTCGCCGAGTTACGTCGCTCCGCTTCATGAGCCGCGACTTAGGCAACAATCTATCGATCTATCAACAGCGCGACGCCAAGCTCTTGGCGACTCTCAATCCAACGGTCGTCGATCTTGAAGAGGACGACATCGAGGATACGAGGCGACAACGCGAATATGAATTGCAAGAAGAACGAGACTTGCGAAACGCGATGCAGGTCAGTGATTCAAATAACCGCTACTCTGGCTTCAGCTACGACGACCAGTCTGGCATGGCTGGCTGGAACGATAAGAGTGGAATCTCGGCGGCAGCTCGTGAATGTTTGCGAGATGCGGCCGGTATTTCGATTCCCAATGGTAACTTCGTGCTGCGAGTCACCGCTGGCTATTTACTTGTCTTGGTTCCGCTTAACTGGTTTGTGTTCTGGCTGATCGGCCGCGTGGAATGGGCCTGGATCGCGGCGCCGATCATCGCGATCTTCGGAGCGTTGTTTGTGATCAAGCTCGCGGAGCTCGATATTGGATTCGCTCGCAGCCGAACCGAAATTGCGTTCATGGAAGTTCAGCCGAACTACCATCGGGCACACTTGACCCGCTATACGTCGCTCTACACCTCGCTGAGTACGTCGTACGACATGACGTTTACCGAGTCGACGGCGGTTGCCTTGCCGTTTGGTCGTTCGCAGGACGCCCAAAGCAATCAATCACGCCGTTTCAACAGCGGGTTCAGCGAAGTGCACTACCATCAAGAAGGGGGCGACATCCAACTGTCGGGCCTCCAGGTAGCTTCAAACTCATCGACGATGGTTCACAGCGAGTACTTCATGTCTTCTTCCTCCCAACCGGTTTTCCAGTGGAAATTGAACGAGGAAGGCAAAGACCAGCTCACGTACGGCTCGACACAAACTTTGCACGATGTCGGGATCATTCGGCGCAACGCTGAAACTTCCAAGATCGAAGTCGCATGGCTCGGCGATCTAGAACCAGATTCTCAGCAAGTCGTCCAATTCACCAAACCATTCGACGAGTGGCAACTGTTCCAAGAGTGGCTGGATTCCCCAGTGCTCAGCTTGGACCGCACTACCGGTGAGGTGAACCTGCGTCACCTTCTCAACACAGTCAAAGACGCCCGACACCTTGGCCCCGGTGAGACGCGACTGATTGGTTGGACCGATGAGGACATGCCGGGGTTGACCATTTCGCCCGCTTCCAGTCAGCGGACGATTCGTACGATGGTGCTCGGTCACCTTTCGTATGCGGAATTCCCGACACCTCAGGCCGACTTGAACACACGGCGTGTCGGCGGTCAGGAACCAGCCCAGATGCAGGCCTATGAATTGGATCTGTTAGAAGAAGCCACTAACTAGAGTATACCGACCACGATTTCCGCCGCCCTCAGGATGTGCACGCGATGATTGAACTAATTGATTTCGGCAAAGACTACGGCGATTTCACTGCGGTCAAATGCTTGAACTTGAAAATCGAAGCCGGCGAAATGTTTGGCTTTATCGGCCCCAATGGTGCCGGTAAGAGTACCAGCATTCGCTTCCTGGCCACATTACTTAAAGCTTCGCGTGGTGAAGGGTTCGTCAACGGCTTCAACGTTGCCCAGCAGCCGATGGATGTCCGGCATAGTGTGGGATACATGCCGGACAACTTCGGCGTGTACGACGGCATGAAGGTGTGGGAGTTCCTCGACTTCTTCGCCGTTGCCTACAAGATTCCGCGTCATCGCCGCAAAGCGGTGATCACCGATGTGCTGGAACTGCTGGACCTGACGCACAAACGAAACGACTTTGTGAACGGCTTGTCTCGCGGAATGAAGCAGCGGCTTTGTTTGGCCAAGACGCTGGTGCATGATCCGCCGGTCCTTATCTTGGACGAACCGGCGAGTGGCCTTGATCCACGTGCCCGCTTGGAAGTGAAAGCTTTGCTGAAAGAGCTTCGCAAGATGGGCAAAACGATCCTGATTTCTAGCCACATTCTGACTGAACTAGCGGACTGCTGTACGTCAATCGGAATCGTCGAGCGAGGCGAACTGCTAATGAGTGGTAGCATCGAAGACGTCTATCGTCGTATTCGCAAGAACCGCATCATCAACATCAAGTTCGTCGACGGTATGGACGCTGGCCTCTCGATTATTCGTAGCATGCCCGAGTGTGTGGATGTCGATGTCGACCGTGGTCAGGTTACCTGCGAACTTCAAACCGACGACCAAGGCATTGCAGCCTTGTTGAAGAAGTTGGTCGACAATCAAGTGAATGTGCGAACCTTCGCGGAAAAAGACCCAACCTTGGAGGACGTTTTCATGATGGTCACCAAGGGTTTGGTAACGTAAGCCATTCTCAATTCAAACAACTCTACGCACCACAGAAAGTCTCTTGCGCTACGTCATCAAGGAACGCTTTTGGTCTTGGGGAGATCAGTATTACGTTTACAACGAATACCATGATCCCGTTTTTGAAATCGTTGGAAAAGTCTTTTCCTGGGGCGACCAACTCTCATTCCGCGACTTAGAGGGAAATGAGCTCGCGCATATAAAGCAGCGGCTACTCTCGTGGATGCCGTGCTACGAAATCTATCGTCATGGCAAGCTCTTCGCCGAGATGCGCAAGGAGTTTACCTGGTTCAATCAAAAATTCACGCTCGATGTGCCTGGCCCAAACGACTACACGATCGACGGAAGCTTTTGGCAACACGACTACGATTTTCTTCGTAAAGGCAGCACTGTTGCGAATGTCTCGAAAGCGTACTGGTCGTGGACCGACAGCTACGGGATCGAAACGATCGACGGAGAAGACGACGTCACGATCCTTTGTGCCTGCATCGTGATCGACCAGATCCTGGAAGACCAAAGAAGCGATTAGGTTAATTGCCGATCGATATGCGACAACCAGGAGATCTTAATGACACCTCCGATGACTCGCCCAATGGGACCAATGCTGATAATTCTCGGTGGAGGAATCGCCGTAGGTCTGGCCATACCGTTCGCACGACGTGACGACTGGCTAGGATGGTTTTCACTTGCCGTCGTGGCTATTGTGTCGGTGATTTTCTGGTCAATGTTTCTCTTAGGAATCATTCGCCAGCTTCTTACGGCGTGGCGAAACGAAGATTCTGGTTCCAAGGATTAGCCGCCTCACGACGTGGCTACATCAAAATAATCGGCCGTGAGTCACCTTGTTGGTCACGTCGTTCCCACTCACGGCGAACTTCACCCAGGCCATAAGCACATAGCTCGAACTCGTGACTCAGCTTGCTTAGCAGTTCTGCTTCGCTGCCAGATTCCTCTTCGGCAGAAAGTTCGCTGGCCTTCGAGTAGGCTCGCTTGCCTTCGGCCCAGTAATTGAGCAGGTGATCCTTACGATCACTTCGCTGCATGCGGGCCAAGCTCTCTGGATAAACGCCACTCCAGAACAGCAAAAAGTCGCCTACATGCTGGTGGACAGATCGCTTCGCGGCACCGATTCTGGCTTCCGCCTCGATCAGCATATCGGCCACTTCGGTCAGTGGTTTGCCGGTTAGGCTTCGCACTTTGAAGACCATATCACTGCGAATAAAGCGGGTCAGTAGGCCGGTCAGGTAGTCGATCAGATCAGTATCTGGAACACCCAGTTGGCTATGGAACGTCTGCTCGGTAATGCCCGCGAAGAAGCGGTGCATCGGTGTTGAATCATTGTCGGCGTGCATAAAGAAGGTTCCCCTCCCGTACTTTGAAGTCGGTCAGCAAAACCCAGCCGGCAAAAGGATCACTCCTGCCACACGACGCGAGGATCAAGAGATCATCGTTGCCCGCTGGTCAAGTTGAGTCCACACGCATGATGGGGCAAATTCACCAAGCTCGACGTCGGAAACGGCCAACCCGGGAATCGCTCTATGGCTACATTAATTACGGCTAATAGTTCGAGTCAAGATCAGCACGTTTACTTACTCAATTATACGTTTTAGCCACCTGAAAGGTGGAAATCTCTCCAAGATTTTTCGTTGGCCAGCGAATACACGCACATCGCACCTAAATCGCGCGTCCCACTACCAAGGCTACAGCCTCTCGAAGAAAGAGCTCGCGGCTCACGTTGTTTACTTGTTGAATCGCCTGACACGCGTTCCCTAAAATGACGTCCGCGAATCATTCTTCTCTCCGACTTGTAAGGCATTTCGCATGAATGAATACGATGACCTGGAAGACGAAGATATCGAATACGACCCACCAACGGCTGAGCGAGTGCGACGTCGGGCTTGGGCACTTAGTTGCGTGATCTATCGCTCGTTTCTGGAGAAGTACGACGACCTTTCCGAAGCTGCAACTGGCCAGTCGAGGATTTTGAACTGGGTCGATGTCATCGATTTGCAAGACGAGTTCGAGCCAGACGAATGGGGGTTGATCGAAAGCGACATCGGAACCATCACCGAGCAAGCCATCATTAACGGCACCTGGCGCAGCGAAGGACTGGCTGTCTTGGCCTGGGCATTAGGGGCATTCGAATTGCCTCCTCACGATCAGATGTCCCATCCGAAAGAAGCCACCGATTCGATCTTCTTCTTGGCGGACGATGCGTTGGCGAAGGCTGACCAACTTCAACTTCGTCCGTCAGAAGAACTCGAGAAGTTTTGCGCCGTCCAACTTTCTTTGCACTGGCGGTTGCGTGACTTTTCGATCCGCCCCGAAGCGATGAACTTCCGCGAGTTCCTGGAGACTGCCTGGTTTGGCCCCATCGACCTAAGCGGGGTTCCCTTTGAGGAAGACGACTTGGCGATCAACGGGCAACCGATTGCCAAAGCACCTCCGGAAGAAGTTCAGCTATGCAGCAGCATCGCCATGGAACGCCACAAGGCAATCAATTGGCTCAACGGCTGGCACGAGATTTATTCAGAGGTCGATACATCGACGTGAGGCGTTAGCCGTTCAAAGCATCCAGAAGTGTGTCGGCATAATCGCCCACACCTTGAATGACTTCGGCGACCGGCTTACTTTCTGCTTCGCACAAGCGGCGAACGATCGCCGAACCAACGATCACACCGTCGCAGGCATCTTTAAGCATGTGGATGTGCTCTGGCTTGTTGATCCCGAAGCCGATGCAGATTGGCAAGTCGGTCTGACTCTTCAGCCAGTTCACATTCTCGACGATCGTCGGAGGCAACTCGGTTCGCTCTCCGGTGATACCGGCGACTGATACATAATAGACGAAGCCAGTCGACGTTTCGAGAATTCGTTTGGCACGTTCTTTCGACGTGGTCGGCGTGATCAATTGAATCAGGCTGAAGTCCCGCTCTTTGCAAAGCTCCGCGAACTTCTCCGATTCTTCCACCAGAAGGTCAGGCACGATCGCACCGCTGACGCCGGCGGCCTGGGCGATGTCCAGGTACTTCTCAGGTCCATGGCGATGAATGATCGCGTAGCTGATCATCGTGACCACTGGGCAGGGCAAGCTGGGCGTGACCTGGCCGATCGTGTCGAGGATCGTTTTCAGCTTGATCTTCTTGTCGAGTGCCCGCGTGTACGAAGCTTGAATCACCGGGCCATCGGCGATTGGATCGCTGTAGGGTATCCCAACTTCGCATACCGTCGCCCCACGTTTGCCCAATTCCTGAAGTGCGGCAGCGGTAATCTCGAGCGAAGGATCACCGGCGGTCACAAATGGTACCAGAGCCTTCTTGTTTTGCTGACGCAAAGCTTCAAACGCACGATCAACTGCGGACATCGACGACTAGCCTTCCAGGTTGGATTGTTGGGGTGCCACTTCGAAACCTCTCTCACTCAGAAGAAAGTGGACCAGAAAGGAGGATGCCGATACTTCGGCGATTCCACTAATACTTCACGCCTTTAAGACGAGCGATTTCCGCGGCGTCTTTGTCTCCACGTCCGGAAAGACAAACGAGCACAACTTGATCCTTCGGCATCTTTGCGGCCAGTTCCATCGCCTTGGAAACGGCGTGAGATGATTCCAATGCCGGCAAAATACCTTCGGTCGCGGCCAGGGCATCGAACCCCGTCATCGCGTCGGCATCTTCACAGCACGTGTACTCAACCCGACCGGTTGCCTTCCAGTAGCTATGCTCTGGACCGACGCCTGGATAATCGAGACCAGCCGACATCGAATGGACGTCGCAAGTCTGTCCATCTTCGTCTTGCATCACAAAGCTATAGCTACCGTGCAGCACGCCAGGTTCGCCG
The DNA here is from genome assembly GCF_002967765.1 of Blastopirellula marina. Lineage (NCBI taxonomy): Bacteria > Pseudomonadati > Planctomycetota > Planctomycetia > Pirellulales > Pirellulaceae > Blastopirellula > Blastopirellula marina. The sequence goes on from NZ_PUHY01000010.1 coordinate 663,129, forward strand.
TAGGTCAGTGGCGAAGCGTGATCGCCTGCCTTGGGACCGCGTCCACCAGCTTCCACACCGACGAGTTCAACGTCTGTGTCTTCCACAAATGGATAGAACATTCCGGCCGCGTTGCTTCCGCCACCGACACAAGCAACGACCTTGTTAGGCAGCTTGCCGAGGCGTTCCAAACTTTGGGCACGAGCTTCCTCACCAATTACCGCTTGGAAATCACGCACGATGCGCGGGAACGGATGAGGACCAACCACACTTCCCAAGATGTAATGCGTATCCTCGACCGATGCCATCCAGTCTCGCATTGCTTCGTTGATCGCATCTCGCAACGTTCGCGAACCGGTGGTCACCGGGCGAACTTCGGCTCCGAGCAGTTTCATGCTAAAGACGTTAGGTGCTTGGCGGCGGATATCTTCTTCACCCATGTAAACGACACAGGGGATCCCGAAATGGGCACACGCGGTCGCGGTCGCCACGCCATGCTGTCCGGCGCCGGTCTCGGCGATCACACGCTTCTTACCCATCCGCAGCGTCAGCAGAGCCTGACCGAGCGTGTTGTTGATTTTATGAGCGCCGGTATGATTGGTATCTTCCCGCTTCAGCCAGATCTGAGCACCACCACACTGCTCGGTCAAACGACGAGCGTGATAGAACGGGGAAGGGCGGCCCACAAAGTCCCGCAGCAGATCCTTGAGCTCAGCGAAGAAGCTGGGATCTTTGACCGCCTTTTCATACTCTTCGGTCAGTTGATCGAGGGCTTGGGTCAACGTCTCGGGAACGTAACGCCCCCCGAACGGACCAAAACGGCCAGCAGCATCGGGAACGTTATGACTGGCGGTACCTAGACTTTCCATCGGCGGTTCCATGTGTCACGATTTTTCAAACGTCGCGCCGCCAGAGGAATCGTCCCCCTAATGCGACGCAGGTGCCTGCGTGATAAACCTTTGAGTATCCGGGCAACTCTTAAGGGGGTCAAGTGGACGCGAGCGTCACGCGATCCGCGTTAACATCCATGGAGACACCTCATTGCCGGAACTTCCTGAAGTCGAAACGATGCGCCGCGGCGTGTTGGGCCTGGTCGGCGGTCGGATCGAAACTTTCGAAAAACTGCCCTGCGAGCGCCGTCCAATTGGCATCACGCCAAGTGTCCGTAAGCTTCGCACCACCCTAGCAGGCCGCACGATCGAGCGGATCGATCGCCTAGGTAAGCGGGTTTTGCTGGTCCTGGACGATCAATCTCGCTTAATGTTCGAGCCACGAATGACCGGCCTGGTCCTGATTTCAGACCCTCCGAGTGTCGAACATCTGCGAGTTCGCCTCACCATTAGTGGGGCTCCTCATACCGAGCTTCTTTACTGGGACCGTCGCGGGCTGGGATCGGTTCGGTGGTTCTCGGAAAAGGAGTTCGAGCAGGAGTTCCATCTCGGCCGCCTTGGGCCGGACGCATTAGATATCGCCGCGACCGACTTTCGAGCCAAGTTCGCCGCCACTCGACAGCCGATCAAGGTAGCTCTTCTCGACCAAAAGAAAGTGGCGGGAATCGGCAATCTATACGCTTCCGAGATCTTACATGTCGCCAAAATCAATCCGGCCCGCCCCTGCAATGAACTTTCGCCCCAAGCTTGGAATCGAATTCATGCTTGCATGCGTGAGATTCTATTAGAGGCCATTCAGTACGAAGGCTCGACGCTAAATGACGGGACCTATCGCAACGCCCTGAACCAATCTGGCAGCTACCAGAATCATCATCGCGTGTACGCTAAAGAAGGGGAAGTTTGCAGGTCATGCGGCAAGGCGACAATTGTTCGCACGGTGCAAGCTCAGCGAGCAACTTTCCATTGTCCTCGCTGCCAGAAGAGCAAGTAGCGCGCAAAGTAACATTTCGATTGTTTTCCCGGTCGGCGTTCGGTTAAATAAAGGGCAGTGCACTTCTCACCTATTGCCCCTTTCCGGAGGCCCCTCGATGACGAATCGTATTCCTTTCGTCCCACCTACCCGTCGTGAATTCCTAACCACCGCCGCGGCCACAACGGCCGGACTTGCCTTGGGTGGTTCCTCGCTGTTCGCTGCCGATGAAGTGGCCAAGACTTCGCAGCCAGAATCCCTGGTCAAAGTGCTGTATGAATCGCTTTCGGACAAGCAGAAAAAAGACCTCGCTTTCGATTGGGATTACGAAGACCCTCTGTTGGGTAAGCTTCGGAACCATGTTGAGAACAACTGGCACATCACCGATCAGACAATCGATAGCAACTACTTCACCAGCGATCAGAAGGAGCTGGTTCGCCAGATCTTTGTCGGAATCGTCAATCCAGATTGGGTCGAGAAGTTCGATCAGCAATTAAAAGACGACGCTGGCGGCTTTGGTAAGCAACAGAACATTGCTATCTTCGGCAAGCCGGGCGAAGGCAAGTTTGAGCTGGTAATTACTGGACGTCACATGACGATGCGATGCGATGGCAACTCAGCCGAACATGTCGCGTTCGGTGGACCGATCTTCTACGGTCACGCGGCACAAAGCTTTAACGAGAAGCCCAACCACCCAGGCAATGTTTTCTGGCATCAAGCGAAAGCAGCCAACAAGGTCTACGAGATCCTGGATGGTAAACAGCAAGAAATCGCTCTGGTCAAGAAGAGTCCGATAGAGCAAAAGGTTGCCTTCCAGGGGCCTGAAGGAAAGTTCTCTGGCATCAAAGTGGGCGATCTATCGAGCGATCAGAAGTCGGCCGTGCAAGATACGCTGAAAGTTCTGATCGAACCGTATCGTCAAAGCGATCAGGACGAAGTCGTCGCTTGCCTGAACAAAAACGGCGGCCTCGATGCCTGTCACTTGGCCTTCTACGAAGATGGCGACCTCGGCAAGGACAAAGTGTACGATAACTGGCGTCTCGAAGGCCCCAGCTTTGTTTGGTACTTCCGCGGCAATCCCCATGTTCACTGCTGGGTCAATGTTGCCGATTCGCCGGACGTTCCGACGAACACCGCGTAACAGATAGGTTTATGACGGTGACGAAAGTCTCGGTCTTTTCAATCATCACCTGGGCGGCAATGCTATGCTTGGCCTTGCCGCTTTGGGCTCAACCGCCTGGTCCATTACAAGACCTGGCGACAGATCATCTGCACCTGAAAGATGGATCGCAGTGGAGTGGCATGCTGCTGGAACAATCGCAGCGAAAGGTCGAGTTCCTGGAAATCAATCGCCCGCCAGGCAAGCCGATGTTTGCCGTGATCCACACGGTCTCGCCCGATCGCGTCGCCAATGTCGAGCAGATTAGCGGTACCGATCGCGAGCAATTGAGCGTACTAGTCGACCATCTTCGCAATCGCACCCAAATTCGTGCCGCCGAGAAGGATTCGGTAAAACTGGTTCAAGTGAAGTCGGGCATTCTTGAATCGAATGACGTTTGGCAATACACCAGTGACCACTTCGTCCTTACCAGCCCTCTTCAAGAGGATCTCACACGAACGCTGGCAGTCCGCATCGATCAAATCTTCCAAGCATTCGAGCATTGGATGCCGCCGGAACGCACACCCGAAGGTCCGATTCAAATCATTCTGTTTGGTTCGATCGATCACTACTCCGCTTACCTCCGCCGCATCGGCCTTCAAATTAATAACCCGGCGGTCTACGTCCCGCATACAAATCAGGTCCTAATTGGCACCGATCTCGGAGCGTTTCAAAAACGGTTGCTGCTGATTGACCAACAGCACGATAAGATCCTTCAGCAGTGGCAAACAGCAGAAAAGGAACTTCCCAAGACACTCAACCACTTGGCCAAACAGCTCAAGGAAATGGGTTGGTCATCCAACGATATAACGATAGAGGTCCAGGCGCGACGCGAGGCGTGGCAACGTGACTATCGAAAGAAACAGGCCCAAATCCAAACGACCAATCGCCGCAATCAATCGATGCTCCAAGCACTTGTCGAGCAAACGACACAGCACCTTTGTCACGAGTCGTTTCACGCATACGTCGAAAACTTCCTCTTTCCTCAAGATCAGTTCGAGGTGCCGGTCTGGCTAAATGAAGGCCTGGCCCAATTGTTCGAGCATGCTCAATTCGAGAATGGTAGCTTTCGAATCGATCAACCTCCGAAGCAGCTATTGGATGAGCTCAAAGCACGGATCGAACGAGACCACGGATTATGCCTGCAGCGAATGCTTCAGACCGAGGCGGGCAGCTTTCTACTGTTCGAGAATCTTCATCGCAGCCAGCTCGACTACGATGTCGCGTGGGGATTGGCTTGGTACTTGGTATTTCAGAAAGACCTCTTCACGTCCGAGCGGCTCGAACGCTACGTTCATCGCCGCGGCACTCCCGAAGCTTCCATCGAAGAGACCTTTGGCGAGCCCGTTTCTCGCCTGCAATCTAGCTGGGTAGATTTCATGCTTCAGTTACGACCGTAAGCATTTCCGGCAAGTCCCGTTTATCACTTGCTTTCGATGAGAGATTCGCCGAGTTGCTGCTTGATTCGCTCCAGACGCTCGGTATCGCAGATTTTCTCGTTCTGCTCGTCGGTTACGTAGAACACGTCGACGACTTGATCCAAGTGGGTCGTGATTCGCGCCACGTGCACGCTCAGTCCCATGTCGTACAGCATCCTTGAAATCTGGTAGAGCAAGCCCTGGCGATCTTGGGTGAAGACTTCAACGATCGTGTAGTTTTCGGCCGTTTCGTTATCGATCTTGATTTCGGTTGGAATCGGGATCGCTTCTTCCGCCATTCGCTGGTTACGTGACGTCCAAGTGGACGTGAACGTCGGTGCCTTATCCTTCGGATCGGTTAGATACTTGTGAATCCGTTGGCAAATATCTTCGACCCGCTCTTCCGGTGGCTCGCCGTCATGGTCTTGATCTTGCACAAAGTAGCGATCGAGGACTAGCCCGTCGGCCAATGTATTGATCTCGGCGGCCAGAATCGTCATGCGTTGACTCGTCACCGCTCCGGTCAAACGATGGAAGACACCCTGCATGAGCTCTTCCTTGGTTCCGATCGTGATCTCCAGCACACCACGATCGGGGCGATACTGGCATGCAACCATCGGCGAATCTTCCTTCATCTCGGCTAATTGTTCCAAATCGCTAAGAATGCGATCCACCGGCGTTTCTTGCAGGAATCCATCAGGCAAGGAATCGATTACCCTACGGAACCACGCTTCTTTATCGCGGCCTTGGACACTGATTGCCAATGCATCGAGCTTCTTACGACGCAGTGCCATGGTATCAACGGTATCGTCTCCACCCAAGAGGTGCATCGACCGACGATAAAGATCGGTCAGCACGCGAACCTTCCAGTCGTTCAGCGTGTTCGGCCCCACGCCGGCAAAGTCGGCACACGTCAGCACGTATAGCATCTTCAGACGCTCTGCCGGACCGTTCTCCATCGCAAATCGCAGCACCAACTGCTCGTCTGATGTATCGCGTCGAAATGCCAGATGCGACATCGTTAGGTGGTAGAGCACCAAGTGATGCAGCGTTTCTTTATCTTGTGGAGAGAGCCAGAATTGATCGGCCACATCGTTCGCAATCCGAGCACCGACAATGCTGTGATCTTCCGAGAATCCTTTCCCCAAGTCATGAATCAACAGGGCTAGGTGAAGGAGCCACTTCTTCTTGATCGAGCGATAAACGGCTCCCAGAGTGTCATCACGATTTAGAAACTCGGTGGCACATTCGATCGTTTTGATGCAGTGGGCATCGACCGTGTACTTGTGATACTGATTGAACTGCAACAAACAGCGGGCATGCGCCATCCCTGGCACAATCTTTTCCAGCAAACGCAGTTCGTGCAATCGTCGCAAAAGTTCGCCCAGACGGCCTGGTTCCGAAAGTAGTGCCAGGAATAAACGCCGGGTCGATTCCGTCAATTCGATTTCACCAACGCCTTGGAACTTAGTACGAATCACTTCCCAGGTTGGGTGATCGATGTGACGTTCAAATCGATTTGCCGCGATCATCAACTCCAGCACTTCGTCTAATTGTCCGGCACGTTGCTGTTTCCAACGCTTTGAAGTGCTGATCTGATAAGGGCCAACGTGAAAATCACGATCGACACGACGTGTCATCAACGGCCCGAAGAGGGAAACGAACAGCGACTTCGGTCGAATGGAAGCGATGAAGTGGCGGGCAACGTCCCGCACGCCACTGGTATGCTCGAAGTAGGTCTGCATGAACTGCTCGACCGGCAGGAGGCCCTCAGTACCTTCGTAGCCATACTTCTCGGCAAGGCGAATCTGCTCGGCTCGATCTAATAAATCGGCCGACTTACCGGCGTGGAATTGCAGATCGTTTCGCAAACGAAGCAAGTAATCGCGTGCATCACGTAGAATCTTACGATCCTTATCGGTGATCACGCCCATTCGCGTCAGCGCGTCGAGCTCCACTTCACCATACTTCGCGAAGCCTAGCCAACGCACCATTTGGATGCCACGCAACGTTCCACTCGAGCGTTTGATGTTGGGCTCAAGCATGTGCACTACTTCGCCGTACTGAGCTCGCTCTTCATCACGCGATTTCATGATTGCATGGTAAAGGCCGCGAAAATTGCGTTTCGCGCGATGACGAAAGGGATCGGCGAATTGACGGAACAAGCTGACGCTGCCAGCCAAATAGCGGTTTTCGGCTAACGAAGTGAAGATGGTGGCATCTCCCATCGCGGCGGAGACAGCCTGACCGGGAGTACGTAAACTGTGCCCCAGTATCAGCCCAACATCGAATACATCCTGCTGCAGCCGCTTAGTGAAGTGAATCGCGGATTCGCGAAAAGTTCCCTCGTGCAGGATCATCAAGTCGACGTCGGAGTAGGGAGCTGTATCGCGTCGGCCGTAGCCCCCATGCGGAACAATGGCCAACTTGGACAGGACCTGTTCTGGAGTAAACCCAGGCACATCATTCGCAGCAGCCGTTACCAGATCGAGCACGATCCCGTCGAAGCAATCCGTATTCTGAGCGCACAGCTGCACGCCAGGTACACCGGCCTCGTGCTGTCGCCGGAGTTTTTCTCGCCCAGCGGCCAGTTTCTGCTTTGCTTCGAGGACTGATTCGCGGAGTCGCAATGCTGCCATGAGTGCTGCTACCGTCGCTTTTCAAAAAAACGGCGCCGACTTACAAGGAACGCGCCGTTTGAGGTTTGGTTGATTTCGTGACTGACTTCAAGTCAGTCAAATCGCGTCTTCGCCCGTCTCACCGGTGCGAATACGAATGCTGTCTTCCAGATTAGTCACGAAGATCTTGCCATCGCCAATCTGACCCGTCTGCGCCGTTCGCAGGATGGTATCGATCACTTTTTGCAGATTCTCATCGCTGCAGACGACTTCGATCTTCTTCTTGGGAACAAAATCGACTGCGTATTCCGTTCCACGATACGTTTCGGTGTGTCCCTTCTGACGACCGTAACCGGAAACCTCGATCACGGTCATCCCGAACACTCCTTGTTCGCTCAGCGCGTTCTTCACGTCATCCAGTTTGAAGTGGCGGATGATCGCCTCGACTTTTTTCATTGAATATCTCCTTGTACGCGTTGGTTCTGCTATTAAAAGCCGAGCCTCTCTCGCTTCGAGGCTCGGCGGTTGGATTCAATGGGTATCGTCAATTCCCAGCTGGAATTAGGTAAAAATGTAACCTTCTTCCCCATGCTCAGAGATGTCGAGACCGCGGATTTCGCTCTCTTGGGTGACACGCAGGCCAATCACTATGTCGATCAATTTCAACAAGATCAACGTTGCGACAACCGAAAAACCGATCGTGACCAACACGGCCACAACCTGTCCGATTAACAACGTCGCTCCGCCCCCTTCGTACAGACCAATCGGTTCGCCACCCATGATGTTTTGCGTCGCGAAAACCCCTGTCAGCACGGCACCCAGCGTTCCGCCGACCCCATGCACGCCGAATGCATCCAGCGAATCGTCGTAGCCCATCTTTTGTTTCATCACCGCACACGTGTAGTAACACACGATGCCAGCGGCAGCACCCATTGCCAGGGCAGGCATCGGCAGCACGAAGCCAGCCGCAGGCGTAATACACACCAAACCAGCAACCGCACCCGAGGCACATCCCAGCACGCTCGGCTTGCCACGGAGGATCCACTCCATCAAAGCCCAAGCAACCGCTCCGGCCGCCGCTGAGAAGTGGGTCACCGCGAAAGCGTTGGCGGCGATTCCGTCTGCTTTCAAGGCACTTCCGGCATTAAAACCGAACCAACCGACCCAAAGCATCGCAGCACCAAGGGTAGTATAGGTCAGGTTGTGAGGCCGCATGTCGTCGTGTCCGTAACCCAAACGACGACCAACAAAAATAGCGCAGACCAAGGCCGAAATACCGGAACTGATGTGCACCACGGTCCCGCCAGCGAAATCAAGTGCCCCGCCAGCCAGCGACGCATCGCCTCCGTGAGCCAAAATTCCACCGTCCCAAACCCAGTGGCAAAGTGGACAATACACGAGTGTCCCCCACAGAACCGAAAAAACGGCCATCGCAGAGAACTTCATCCGTTCGGCAAATGCACCACAGATCAGCGCTGGGGTGATAATGAAGAACATGCCCTGAAACAGCATGTGGGTGTACATCGGAATCGTATCGGCCATTGGGATTTCGACCGACTGCGTCTCGGCATTGAAAGTCGCCTGAACGTTATTCATGAACAGGAACTCACCGTCGCCGAAGTAGGGATTGTCGCCACCAAAGGAAAGTGAATATCCCCACAGCGCCCAGACAACCGTCATCAGGCCCATTAAGAACAAACACTGCATCATAACGCCGAGCACGTTCTTCTTACGAACCAAGCCACTATAGAACATGGCCAATCCTGGAGCAGTCATAAACAAGACCAGGGCACTGGAAACCATCATCCAAGCGTTATCTCCCGTATCAAGCTGCGCTGGCTCTTCCGCCTCGATCTGGGTTTCCCCTTGCGACAGGTTCGGCAGGCCATTTTCGGCAGGCTGAACGTCTCCGACCGGAGCGTTTTCAGAAGGTTCCTCACCGGGGTCTTGGGCCATGGAAGCGGTCGCTAACAGACCGGCCATAAAGCCAATCACCGCGCAGACAAACAGCCTGCGGAGAAAAAACGTGCGCATGAATCTCCACCTCGAAACAAAGAAAACAAACGATTTTGGTAGGTCGCGCGCCGCCTGATGATTTGCCTGAATCATCGCGCATTGGGGTGTGACTTGGTTCCGCCGCCGAGCCTGGAGAGCAGGTTCAACGTTTTGCCTGATGCGGAAATGACAACAAGTCAGTACAAAAAATAGGGGGAGGCAGGCTCCACGTAAAGTGGATAACTCCAGTTCTAGTAACTTTTTTCGCTTCCTTCCCGATCGTTGTCCTCGGACGAAAGGGCCAATCCTGCCTATAATGAAACGAAACGCCCCTTAGACGTCCTGCCACAACCATTCATGGGAGCTCACGCCATGCCGCACTTGGTTCGTTCTGCTTCGCCGTTGGCTTATCGACTTGCTTGCCTTGTTTTGCTTTCCAGTATCACTCCGATCGCTTGGGGACAAGAAGCCGCGTCAGAGAAGTCAATCGAATCAAAATACTTGGGCAACGTTCGGCAAGTGACGTCCGGCATGGTGAAAGCTGGCGAAGGCTATTTCTCGCCCGATGGGAAACAGATCGTTTACCAGGCGGTTCCTCCTCAGTATCCCTTCTACCAGATCTACACCCAGTCACTGGAAGGGGGTAAGCCGGAATTGGTGAGTACCGGCCGCGGCCGTACGACGTGTGCCTACTTCACGGTCGACGGACAAGACATCTTATTCGCCAGTAGTCACCTCGATCCTCAGATGACCAAGACCGAGCAGGACGAAATCGCTCGCCAGGAAGAGGAACGCAAGAGTGGTCAACGTCGTCGCTATTCGTGGGATTTCGATCCCTACACCGATATTTTCTTGAAGGACATGTCGACCGGCAAACTGACTCAGCTAACGACCGAAAAAGGTTACGACGCCGAAGGAGCCTTCTCGTACGACGGCACGAAGATCGCGTTTTGCAGTGACCGCGACGGCGATCCAGATCTTTACGTGATGGATGCCGATGGATCGAACGTCAAGCAACTGACGAATGCCAAAGGGTATGATGGAGGGCCTTTCATTTCTCCCAACGGCAAATGGGTTGTCTTCCGTAGTGACCGGAAGGAAGAAGGTTTTCTCCAAATTTATGTGGTCTCAATCGATGGCGATAAAGAGATTGCCTTGACCGACAACGTTGGCGTGAATTGGGCTCCCTATTGGCATCCGACCAAGCCCTATATCATTTGGGCTGGGGCGGACCACTCGAAACCAGGTCGGCCTAACTACGATTTGTGGTTGATGAAGTACGAAGAAACTGACGACACAATCAAGCCAGGCCAAGTGTGGCGTATCACCGACAGCCCAGCAGCTGACGTATTGCCAGTATTCTCGCCCGACGGGAAGAAGCTGATGTGGACCAGCACCCGCACCGACGACCATAGCAGTCAACTCTTCATCGCCGATTTCACCTTTCCCGAAGATGAAGCCACGGAAGGAAAATAGTTCGCATCATGTCCGATACCTCGCTACCGCAGACCAGAGCCTGCGGTTTTCTGATCGTGAAAGGAAACCCGATCGAGTCTTTCTTGTTGATGAAGCACCCTAAGCGATGGGATCTTCCCAAGGGGCATGTCGATGACGGGGAAACTGACATGGAGTGTGCGCTCCGGGAACTGGAAGAAGAAACCGGCATCACGGCCGATGACATTACGGTCGATCCAGCTTTCCGCTACCAACTACAGTATGAAGTGCACTACAAGAGGAAGTTCGGCGGTAGCGATGCCTTAAAGACGGTCGTTTACTTCCTCGCTCGACTCGAACGAGACGTCAAGCTGAATCTCACGGAGCATGGCGATGCCAAGTGGTTCCCCTGGAAGCCGCCGCACGACATTCAAGAGCAAACCATCAATCCGCTATTGGCTGCCGTCGCACAACACGTGGCCGCAAGTTCAGCCGACTAACGCGACAGGCCACGTAAGCGAAGTATAAGCGACGCTTAATTCGCTTCGAGCACATCAACGTTCAACTGGCCGATGACTTGAGTCACGGGAAGGAACGAGGCAAATGCGCTCGATCCATTCAAGCTTGATTGGGTAACCTTTATATAATCAACGCCGATTCCGCCTGTCCCACGCGTGGCGTCCAAAGGCACCCAGCGATCCTTGATCCAGGCTTCAGTCCACATGTGGTAGGCAAAACCTTGCTTGGTTCCTAAGTCGACGTAAACCAAGCCAACGGCACCTCGAGCTGGTATCTTGTTGGCTCGCAGCAGGGCGATCAGCAGTACCGAGTGTTCCGTACAGTCCCCAACCTTTTGCTTGGCAACAGCCGCCGCGGAAAGAAATCCTTGCGAGAAGTCTTTCTGCTGAATGGTCTGATGGACAAACTTCTCGAGTGCCAAAGCCTTTTGCCAATCTCCTTCCGGAGGCAACGTAACTTGTTTCACCAACTCCTGAACAGCCGGAGAGTTGACTTCAATCAGCGGACTTGAGGCCAGATCTTCGGGCGTCGGATTATCGCCATTCTGCAACGATTCGGGCAGTGTCGTCCCTGGGCGAACCTGCCAAACCTGCAAATCGGCCGTGTGATCATCGACCGAAGTCAAAGTCTGGTTCGTTCGCGAAGGGAAAACATCCGCTGGGTTGCTTCCCTTCAACTGCAAGCGATACGTTAACTCTGGCAACTGCGATACATTGACCCGTGGCATGCCCTTCACAGGAACCATCGTATCGGTGACCAGGTCGAACGAGACGGGTTTGTTCTTGCTAAGCGCAAACTCCTTGGTGCAGCGGTAGATTTCGATTTGTTGAATAGGTGAAGTCGACTTCACAATATCCCCGTCGTCATCCAGCCAAATCGTCGATTCCAGCACCGGCTGGCCCCTAATCTGGGTGATCGAGCGTCCTTTCAGTAAGCGAACACTCGAACCATCCAGCATTTTGACAAGTTCTTCTTCCATCGCCTCGGCACGCATCATCCCAGGTTGGTTCAAGGAAGGAACCAAAGCGGTCGTCTCGCGTTTCTCGCCCGCTTTGAGAGGGGGATTACGCGTTAGACCGTACGTCGCGTACAGCCCACCAAATTCTGGCTGCCACTGGACCTTATCTGTCGAGCGGGCAATTCCAGCGGTACTTTCGCTCAATATGTTAAGCGTCTTCCCATCTTCGCTGACCTTGCCGGTAAACCGCTTAACGGCGGTACCTTCCTCAATCTTCGTGCTGAATTCCTTGAGATGGCCGTTCGGAGTTTCCAGAAAGACGTTTTCAATCCGGATGTTGAGAACCTGGCCGGCCCTCCGTAGAGCCATTCGTTCAACCATCGTGGTCCGAACCGCTGGGCCGTCGTCTCCTTGGATGTTTTCATAGTTGGATAGAACGAACCCGATTTTCTCCCCTTGGTAGACGATCGCTCCCCATTCTGCGTTGGGTGAATCGATCTTGGCCACCTCATCTGCGAATTCGATCTCTTCGCTGATCGCGAAAGGGGGCTGAGAATCTTTTTTCTGCGAATTTGCCGGAGTCGCAGGTCTTGGGCCGTCACAACCGGCAAGACCGGTCGCGACAATTCCAAGCAGCAAAACCCATGCGAAGTGGCGGCGGAGAGAAGGCATGGTCACCTGGGGGCAAGTGGTTGGATTCGAGGAACGATACCATGCCCCAAAGTATACCAAACGAGACGGACGTTTCTTCCTCGATTCATCCTCACCAAAAGGGTGATTCATAAACGCCACACACCTAGAGAAATTTACCGGTCGCGCCGGTTAGGCAAGCTGATGCGACTCGCTTTTTGTTGCGAAAACACACCGCCAAGCGTCAAGAAATTTGGATCACTTGTTTTGAAAAAAATGTTCCGTAAGACCAAAAGCGGGCACGTTTTAGAGAGCTATGCTCTGGTTAGATTCGCGTGAATCAGGGCTCGTGCTCTAGCCGCCCAGCTAAAGCCTAGTCAGCACCCGATCATTCCTCTTCGGAATGCGGTAAACACACCGGCACGACGAATTATCCAACCTAGGATTGAAAGAGAAAAAAGAGAACCACTTGAAGGGGACACTAGTTCTCCTGTTCAAGGTCAAGAAAACAGAAGCAGAGGTCACTCATGGGCTTCCTTAAAAGATTTTTCAAAAGCGTCTTCCACGAGAACGAACTGGCCCGCATGGGCAACAGTTTCGAGCACCTCTCGGAAGAGCAGTTGGAAGCACACCTGGACGTTGGTAGTTACAACGGGTTCGAATTGACCGAGGCCGTTCGTCCTTCCTTCGACTTGAAGGTTATTCCCACGCAAGGCTTCCGCCGTGAAGTCTATCGTGACGAGCAAACCGGGAGCAGCGTTCCTGTCCTGATGGGTAGTGCGACGCGGTCCAACTTGTTCGATACGTTTATCGAACTGCTGGATCCCCTGGGGAACGAAGTGGACGTGGTGCTCGAATCGAGTCACTACCAACAGTCCGCCTCGCACAGCGACATGTATCGCGAACACATCGACTTGCCAGTTCTCAAGAGCATTCTTTACGACTACGAAGACATGCTGTTGAACGACGGCTGCACCGGCATTGCCGTGCTGAACCCCCATCTGCCGATGGAAGTTCAGTTCGACGAGCATAAGTTGCTCATCGTCTACGGCAACGACCTGAAGCCGTTCGAGAACGTCATGATCGATCGCGACATTTATCCGATGCCCGAGATGCGTTTCATCACGGAAGCGGAGCATGTCCACTCGTCACACCAGCGATACCAACAGCAGCTCGATGAACTTCGGATGCGACTGGGTATGGACGAAAACTACGGCTAACTCCGTCGTGTGCTAATCCACCAGAAAACAATTTCAGGCCGCTTCCATCACCGGAGCGGCCTACTTGTTTGCTAGCACCAACTGAATTGCCCTTGTCGGCGATGCTTAGATACGTCACACTCCGCCACCCAAAATTCTGGTAAGCGGGAGTTGATGTTTTGGCGAGGTGGTTACCTCAATTCGGTTTAATGCTCATGGTTTGCTGCCTTGGCTGCAGCAGCTTCGTGCCGTTGTTACACCACGCAGGCAGTGCGCCGCGCGAGCCGGTCGAGAACCCACACTTCGTCCCTATCCGCAATTATGATTTGATGTGGGAGCAGATCGTCGATGCTGTCGACGATCACTTCAAGATTCGACGCGAGCAGCGCGTTCGGGTTGTCGCCGGCCAACTGACCGACGGACGCTTGGAAACTTACCCGCGCATCGGAAGCACCATGCTCGAACCATGGCACACCGATTCGACACGCGGGTACGAGAAGCTGGAAAGTACGCTGCAAACCATCCGCCGCCGCTGCATTGTCCGTGTTACCCCCGAGCCAGAAGGCTTCTTCATCGGCGTGGAAGTATACAAAGAGATGGAAGACGTCACCGGACCAACGGACGTTGACATGGCCCTCGACGGTGCTCGCTTCGACGGCACGCTACGTAGCGGCCTGGAAGAAAAAGAACTCGGCCCAGAAACCGACGGTTGGATTCCCCTTTGCCGTGATGTACTGCTGGAGCAACGCATCCTGCAAGACATCCTCGCCCGGCTAAACGGCATCGAGTCGGAGAAACCGTCGATGCCGTTCACTTTGCATCAATAGCGGGCAATATACTAGGCCCCTTGCTTGGCAAGCTTGCGAAGCACTTCAATTCCGCGATCAATCGTCGCATCGGACGCGGCATACGAAATCCGGAAATGGGTATCCTGGCCACTGAAGATGTTGCCCGGGATGATCAGCAAGTTGTTCTCGATCGCCTTAGCGACAAATTCGCTTCCCGTTCCCCAAGGCGCCTTCGGAAAGACATAGAATGCCCCTTCCGGCTTGGCAATCTCGTACAAGTCGGACAAACCATCGATCAGCTTGTCTCGCTTCACACGATACGCGTTCACGTGGTCAGTCATGTCGACTTCCATCGCCGCCGCACCCGCCCATTGAACCGGCTGGGGGGCACACACAAATGTGTACTGCTGTAGCTTGATCATCGTGTCGATCACAGCTGCTGGGCCATGGACGAATCCGAGCCGCCAGCCTGTCATGCCGTAGCTCTTCGAGAAGCCATCGATCACGATCGTGTTCTCGTTGTACGAAGCCGGAGACGCGAAGCTGTCGTCATAGGTAAACAGACGATAAATCTCGTCCGAGACGATCGCAATATTCTTTTCCGCGGCCAACTTGGCCAAGGCGGCGACTTCTTCCTTTTTGGCAACAATTCCCGTCGGATTCGCGGGACTGTTCAACAAGATCAGCTTGGTCTTATCAGTGATCGCATCGGCAACTTTGTCGACGTCGATCTTAAAATCCGGATAGGTTCCCAAGATGACCGGCTTTCCACCGACCAACTTCACCAGCGAGGCGTACATCACGAAGTAGGGATCGAAGATGATCACCTCGTCTCCGGGGTTCACCATCGCCAACATCGTCAAGACAAGCCCACCACTTGTTCCGGACGACACGAACACTTTGCGGTCGCTATGGCCATATTCGTCGTCGATTTGCGTTTGCAGCTTATCACGAAGAATGGGCATTCCTTGCGTCAGGGCATACCCATTGCGACCACCCTCAATCGCATCGATCGCGGCTTGTTTAACCTCATCCGGCACATCAAAGTCTGGCTGACCGATTGAAAGATTGATCGGGTCGGTCATATTAGCGGCCAGGTCAAAGACCTTACGAATGCCGCTGCTATCGAAGGAAGCCGTTCGTTCTGCGATCCAGGGATGGGTCATGGGAAGCTACGTTTATGCAAGGGGGAGCGATCGAAAACCGATCCGCCAGTATTACCCAGAAGTGTTTCAGCGGCAAGTGACGGCGAAAAACGCCCTGATTTACGCGGCTTGCAACCTGCGAGCTTGCCGAGCCCATGCAATCCAATTGGTCACTTCCGCCAAGTCGGGTGGTGAGCTACCACGCAAGATGCGATCTCCCGCCGCCGTTTCGGCATATTCTTCCACTTCGATCAGCAGCATGTCGGCATCGGCTCTGGCGATCGCTTCAGGATTCTCGTAGCCACAACCAGTTAGCAGCTGAGCATCATGCCCACGAAGCATCGGAATTCGGCATACAAGCGTTGCTTGAGCCTGCCACTCGGCGAGAACATCGGCCGTGATATGGTGAACTTTGATCTTGGGAGCGACAGCATCTGGATCGGCAGCAATCAACTGAGCAACCGTCCGGATTCCGACGCCGTTGAGACGCTTTGCCGTCTTGTTTCCAATAGACGGAGCATCAACTACCGGATCACTAGCTTCCAGGTAGAACTTTAGCGGCTTCCCTTCGACGGGCTTCTTCTCTTCGATCGCCCTCTCTTTAATCGCTGGTTTCTCTTCCGCCTTAGTCTCGACCTGTTCCACGCCTGATTTTGCCACTGGCGATTCTTGCTCAATGGACTCCGGCTGAGCGATTTTCAAATCTGCTGGCTTGGGAGACTTCACGATTGGCGGATCGACGTCGCGCTGATCCGTTTTACTCGCCAGCTTCTTCTTCGGCGGAAGCTTCGGTCGAATCTTGACGCCCTTCAATGGCTGGAACTCCGACGTGGCCTCCTCGATGGATTCCAAGCGATCGTCATGCTTCGTCGGTTCAGGTTCCGGCACAGATCGCAGCCCTCTTTCGCGGGACAGGTCTGGCTCACGGTGCAGGGCAGGGTCCTCGTTCGGTGATTCTTCCTTCTTGGCTTCGACACGAGCCGGTTCGGCTTTCACGGGCAGCGACTTAACCGGCTCTGGCTGGGGTACCTCCGCGGGCGGTTGGGCGATGGGCTTAGGAGGTTTCGGCTTGGGTGACTTCACGGTGGAATCATGTCCCAAACGACTCCGTGTCAGGCTGGCCAGGTTAACTTCCGGCAGATCGTAACCAGCGTGCAGCGGGGTCGCCGCGGGCTTCTCACCATCTTCGACTGGGCCGCCGAGCAGTTCGTCGCGAACGGCACGAACATCTTCAGGCAAATTGCGTTCAACCTTGCCCGTTTTCTGGTATTCGCGGAACATCTGTCGAATAAGCTCCGCCTGCTGCTTGTTTTCCATACGGTGGGTCACCCACTGAATCGGCATCTCCAGCGTTGCGAGAACCGTTTCAGCGACCAGCAGCACGCGAGGCGGGGTGACCGCAGCTTCATCGAACGCGTGCTCTAGAATCCTCGCAAACCCGCCGATCGCATGCCCCAATAAAGCCGAAACCGTATCACGGCAAACAACATCGAGCCCACGAGGCGGGTTCCGTCTCCCTTGCTTGAAATTGTAATGATCGATGAGCACGTGGTATTGCTGATGCGATTTCTCGGCCCCTTCGCGGACCATCTGCTCGAGCCAGTCCTCGCCGGTTGGTACGCGCACGCCGAGCTGGCCCCGCAACACAGCGGTGGCGCGTAAACGGTCGTAACTGCAACTGATACTCCACTCGACTGCCCGATGGATATTGTTCTCGGCCTCGGACTGGGCCGTATGAAACGGCATGATCGGGTCGCTGTAATAATGACTTAGCACGCCCGCGTGATAGGCGGCATCCGACCATTTTTGATCCCTCAGAGATTCCACGAGGGCGTCGTACCATTTCCGCGTGGCCTTCTCGGCGCCACCCCAGTAATCCTGCGAGACGTGCAGCACATGATTGCGAAAGTCTTTAAACTTCTTATCCGGGTCTTTCGAACCACGCAGATAAGGCTCGTAATACTTCAGAAAGAGATTGCGACGTCGTGGAGCATCGTCGCCGTGCAAATGGTTCAATGCATCCATCGCCAGCTTATGGTGCGTCCCATTCGCATGCGCGGCGTACAGAATATCAAACAACAAATGCATTCGGGCATCCTTCCCGTGGAAAGCCAGATCGCCTCCCGGAACCTTTCCTTGAGGGGTGTCATTTAAAGAACCGACGGCATTCTAGCGAAAAACAGCCGTTTTCCCCAAGTCAGATTTGATAGCGTTGCCAGCTACGCTTCATCCAGTGGATAGCCATGCCGCTCGAAGTAACCTCGCCAGCGACGCTGAATCTCTTGTCGCGTGGCGTCGTCCATAGTGTGGCGATTGCGGCGAAAGTCCTTCGTTCGTTCAGAATATTCTTTTACGCCTGGCTCAATCCGATCGAAGCCATCCAGGCCGATCGAGTCATAAACGCGGCGCAGCTCTGCGACCGGGTCCTGAACCAGATCTTCGTAGCGAGTATGGCTGACTCGTTCTGCTGGAACTTCCGCTAGGCCTCGTTCGTAGGCCGCATACATCCGTTCAAAGCAATCGAAGACATACTCACGGTAATCATCCTTCGAAACCTGAAATGATTGCACTTCGTCCATCGTGTGCCATAACCGCACGGTTGAGGCGAAAACATCGTACGGATCACGGGCAATATGGATAAAGCGGGCATCAGGGTACCGTTTGGCCAGTTCACCGATGCGGCCGGTATGGGTTGGCGACTTGAGAATGAGCGGCTTCTTTTCCTGAACAGTCACCATTCGCATAAACAAATCCAGCGTGTCGAGCCAAGCCTCCCGATCTTCATCAGAAACGGCAGCTAAGTCGAGATAATCGGGCTCTGGCTTGGCATTGTTAGGAAAAGCCATTCGTACATAAGGCGACATCTCCCCCAAGCTCAGTACACCGAACTCATCCTCCTGTGGCTTCGACCACCCCATCGTCATGTTGTCCATCGGACGATTGCGGGGCATGAACATATTGAAGTACTTCTCGATCAATCGCCCGTATATCAGAAACATATTGGGCGCGAAGCACTGAATGGTATTCGGGGTGGCGTAGCGATCGTCGGACGACATCAGCTCATGCAGCAGCGTGGTGCCGCTTCGCCAATGCCCCAAAATGAAGATCGGTGTCTCGATCTTGGCATTATCGATCTGCTTACCAAAAGCCAATCGCTGCAGCTGGTGACAGATACTGTTATTGATCGAAAAGGCCGAGACCGTGAACGCCAGACCTAGCTTCGTGGGGTGAACCTTGAAACCATTCTTCGCTAACAGACTACTCCAGGTCCCCATTCGCATCCCGTGCCATACCCGGGGGGTGTACCACGGATAGCTGTTAGCCTTCGGCTTCTTGGCAGGCTTGCTATCAGCCGGCTTGGTGGAATTGTCAGCAGCGGGGGATGATGCGTTCAACGAAACCGATTTCCTGGTACGGAGAGAATATGGGGGGGCAACTGAGAGACGGAGTTTATGCGAAAACGCCCCTTTTCACCAGCGACATCGCTTAACCGCACCTCGCTAGCACTTCACGCTACTTAGCCGCTTCTCCGATGGTCAAGAGGCCAGAAAACGGGCCTACGATAACCCGTCTGACCGTAACGACTTCCAGTAAATCGATCGATCTGGACAGCAAACATCGGTTTTCTGTACTCTTCGCCACGCTCGTGTCGGATCGAGCCGATAAAAACTTGAGCCAAAAGCCAAAAAGATCGTAGAAAATCGTGAATTTCAGCGTTAGCAGAATCAAGGACCTGGTCCTTCCGATTGGTATCATCACCAGCGTTCTGGTGATTCTGATGCCGTTGCCGACTCCGCTGATGAACTTACTTCTCACAGCAAATATCACGGCCGGCGTGATCATTTTGCTCACGACCATCTACGTGAAAACTCCTCTCGAGTTCAATATTTTCCCCTCACTGCTTCTGGCCACGACGCTTGCCCGCTTGGTTTTGAATGTCGCAACAACGCGATTGATTCTGACCGGGGCAGCCGAAGACGGTATGGACGCGGCTGGTGGCGTGATCCAAAGCTTTGGCGAATTCGTCGCTGGCGACCGCGTCGAAGTCGGGATCATCATCTTTATCATCATCGTGCTCATTCAGTTCTTGGTGATCACCAAGGGTGCCACGCGTATCAGTGAAGTGGCTGCCCGTTTCGCGTTAGATGGGATGCCCGGTCGCCAGATGGCAATCGATGCCGACCTTAACGCGGGAATCATCGACGAAGTCGAAGCGCAACAGCGTCGTGCCGAAATTACCCAGCAAGCCGACTTCTTCGGGGCCATGGACGGTGCAAGTAAGTTCGTACGTGGCGATGCGATCGCTGGTATCGTGATCACGTTGATCAATATCGTGGGTGGCCTGATCATTGGTGTCACCTCCGGCATGGACGTGCTGGAAGCGGCTCAGGTTTATACCAAGCTAACCATCGGTGACGGCCTGGTAAGCCAAGTTCCAGCGTTTTTGATTTCGCTCGCCGCCGGTTTGCTGGTCACAAGAAGCACGGAAGAAACGAATCTACCGGTCGAATTCATTCGCCAGTTGTTTTCCCGTCCGGAAGCACTGGGCGTTGCGGGCTGCTTCCTCGGATTGTTGGTCTTCTCTGGATTGCCAACGCTTCCTCTGGTGCTGATCGGTGCTGGCTGCGTCAGCATCGCCGTGATGACGAAGCGAGGGCAAAAAGAAAAGCAGGACAAATCCGAAGCCGCTGAAACCGAAAAGAAGGCCAAGGAAGAGCAGGAAGCCGCAAAGAAGGACGACCGCATCGAGGACTACCTCACCGTCGACCCGATGGAGATGGAACTGGGTGTTGGCTTGGTTCGCCTGGCTGCTCCGGCTCGGGGTGGCGATCTGCTACCACGCATCACCGGTGTCCGGCAAAACGTCGCCAGCGAAATCGGCGTGATCCTGCCGAAGGTCCGTATCCGCGACAACATGCGGCTCAACGAAAACCAGTATCGCATCAAGATCAGCAATAACGTGGTCGCAGAAAACGTCGTCTACCCCGATGGCCTTCTGGCAATTGCCATGGCAGGTGCCAAAGGAGATTTACCAGGCCAGAAAACACGCGATCCAGCATTCAACCAACCTGCTGTTTGGATCGAACCGGGCCTGCGACCACAAGCAGAAATGATGGGTTACACCATCGTTGAACCGACCTCGGTGCTGGCAACTCACTTGCAACGTGTGGCGAAGAAGCACGCGGACGAACTGCTTACCCGCGACGCAACCAAGCACCTGTTGGACGAACTGAAAGAAACCTCACCCGCCGTGGTCGACGAGCTAGTCCCTGGCGCGATGAAGGTTGGCGACGTCCAAGGTGTGCTGCAGTTGTTGCTACGAGAAGAAGTCTCGATCCGTCAGCTGGCCCGCATATTGGAAACACTAGGCGACAATATCAGCCGCACCAAAGATCCTGTTTGGCTGACCGAATTCGTTCGACACAAGCTGGCACGTTCGATCTGTACCAAATACCGCGACGGGGAAAACCGCATTCATGTCGTTCCCATGGATCCCGCGATGCAAGATCGCATTGCCTCTGGCATCGACATGGAACGAGGTGCCTTCGCTCGCATGAGCCCACAGGCCATTGAAATGACTTGTAAGTCGATTGCAACTGGAGTCGAGAAGCTTCGGGAAATTGGTAAGCCGCCGATCGTATTGGTCAATCCGCAGATTCGCCCCGCCGTGAAACAGCTAACCGGCAACTTCATTCCCGACCTGATCGTACTCAGTCATAACGAAATTACCCGCGACACGATGATCGAATCGATGGGCCTCATCAGCGATGCAATGCCCGGCAATCCACCTCCCGGCAAAGGCCCGCAGCCTCAGTAAGTGAAGCCGTATGAACATCAAATCTTTTCGCGCTAAATCGATGCACGAAGCCTTGGAGCTAGTTCGTAAGGAGCTAGGCCCCGACGCCGCGTTATTACATTCTCGAGAAGTCCCGCAACGTGGCCTCAAAGGCTTGCTCGGCGGCAAAGAGATTGAGCTGGCCGCATCGAAAGATGCCAACCTCAAGAGCCGTTTCGATATCGAAGTCCCGCCCGAGGAGGAAGAACCGGAACCGACCGATGAAGCAGTCGTTGAACAGCACGAACAACCATCCGAGTCAGACGAAGCTCCGCGGCCAATCGACCTAGGGATCGATCTGGAAGCGATGTCGTTCAACCAAACCTTCTTCGGCAACGGCCCCGCTTACCCGCCGGCACTGCTGCGGATTCGCGAACGACTGATCGATGCCGAGGTGCCGGGAATACTCGCGGACGGTTTATGCGAACGCGTTCTGAACGCGCATCCCGAAGAGTCGCAGCAGCAAGAAGACATGCTCGTTGCGGCGATTCGCCAAGAGATCATGAAGTCGATTCCGATTGGTCGTGATATCGACGATACGCTTCTTTACCCCCGTGTGGTTGCCGCGATTGGTCCCACCGGCGTCGGTAAAACGACCACGATCGCCAAGTTGGCGGCTCGGGCGAAGTTCGATTACAAGCGTCGCGTTGGCTTGGTGACGGTCGATACCTATCGCATCGCGGCAGTTGATCAGTTGCAGACCTATGCCGAGATTATGGATCTGCCGATGAAGATCGTCGCTACGCCGATGGAAGTTCGCAATGCTATCAACGAGCTCTCGGACTGCCAGCAGATTTTCGTCGATACGGCCGGCCGCAGCCCGCGTGATGAAGTGCAAGTACAACAATTGCGATCTCTCATAAAAGCCGCTTCCCCTGATGAGACCTATTTGGTACTTTCCGCCCCCAGCAGCTCGCGGAGCTTGGCCGAGGCGGTGGAAAAGTTCGCCGGTGTCGCGCCCACGAGTTGGGTACTTACCAAGATTGACGAGGTTGGATCGTTGGGCAATACGTTGAGCTTTCTACAAGATCCCCAGCTACCGCTGGCCTACGTAACCAACGGACAAGATGTGCCTCAAGCGATTGCCGCGGCCGACGCGGAAGACTTGGTAAGCCGTATCCTATAATCCTGCCCAACTCACCGAGCCCCGCGTTTCGTACCAATTATGTCGTTTGAACCTTCTTTTCCCCGCGATCAAGCTACGCTGCTGCGAATGCTGGCCAAGCGCGCGATGATCGGCGGAACACCAGCCTTTGCGAAGGCCAAGACCTTCGTGCTGTTTGGTGGAAGCAAGCAGGTCGGCACGACCACGCTTTGCCATAACCTGGCTTGTGCGATGGCCCTTTCAGGACAACGTGTCGCTGCGGTCGATTTGAATGCGTTCAACCTCGGCTTAGCTCACTTAACCGGAAGAACACCTCAAGTCAGCATCGAAGAACTGCTTTCTGGCAAGCTTGATCTGCACGAATACCTGGTGCCTGGTCTGGCAGCATCGCTACTACTGCCAACCGAAGCCAGCGAGAGGGTAGGGGAGTGGCCAACCGCTGCGGCGGATCGACTTATCGAACAACTTATGGGGCTTGGCCGGCATGCCGACATCGTGCTGATTGATGCTGGCAGCGAGATCACGCCTATCACGTCTGCACTATGGCGGATGGCTCACCTGTTCCTCATAGTGCTGCATCCGACAGCCGACGTCATAACGTCAGGCTACGAGCGGATCCGTACCCTGCAAGCCTACGCCCCTAGATACCAATCACATGTTTTGATGAATCGTGCCTCGAGTTCGTCGGGGCACGCCGACCTAGTTGCCGGAATGGACTCCACCGCTCAGAAGTTTCTCCACTTGGAGATCAAAGCGTCTGGGCATGTTGAAGTCGCTTCGGAGATCGGAGCCGCCTCGCGTGCTGCCGAGCCCTTTGTGCAACGTTATCCCGATCACGTGGCCAGCAAGTCGATTCAGCGGATTGCCGATCGCCTGGTTCGTGAAGCGTCATCCCTTTCTCAGTTAACCCAACCGAAACGGGCGGCGTAAATCAAGATGCTATCGTTGCAATCACTTCATAACTGGCAACAAGTTTTTCAAGCAAAACAAATGACATCCGCAAAATTACTTCAATTCTCGTTTTTAGAGCGTCGATTTAACGAGATAACGTCACGTGCGCACGTGACGGAAAAGGTTTGCGGATCGATAAAAATCAATCAGCCTGGGAACGATGGGACGCGACTACGCGGGTATTCTCGGAACGACAGCGATGATCACCGTGATTGCACGGGGACTGATCATGTCTGGCGGTCTGGAATCGATCCTCTTCGTAGCGATCGGAGCTTTGTTTCTGTTCGCGGGCCTGGGTTGGCTGTTGGGAAATGCTGCTGCTCGAATTGTGGACGAATCGGTGCGGCAGCGCATCAACGCGGAATTGGAAAAGATGGAGCAAAGTGGGGACGCCACTGCCTCCTTCATGAACAAGAACGCGAAAAACGCGGCATAGGCCGACAACGTAATTCCTCCCCGGGAGTTTCCGAGTCCCTTACGCGAATTGGATAACCTGATCGATTCCCTTTCCGAAGATGGCACATTGCCAACAACGGGGAAGTGACCTGAAGGATTCAGGTCCGTCGATTTCATAAGAAAAGACGTGTTAGCCTAAGACAGGCGATTCACGGAGGAACGCATGGCAACGACGACCGCGACCAGGGATGACGTGTCTGAATTGTGGACGAGCTACAAGGAAGACCCGTCGCGGAAAGAATTAAGAAACCGACTCGTAGAACGCTATTTGCCGTTGGTGAAATACAACGGTGAACGGATCTGGGCTCGCCTGCCGGAAGGGGTCGAACTCGACGACCTGATCTCCGCTGGCGTCTTCGGTTTGATGGACGCAATTGATGCGTTCGACATGAGCCGAGGAGTGAAGTTCGAAACGTATTGTGTCCCACGTATTCGTGGTGCAATGCTGGACGAACTGCGAACTATGGACTGGGTGCCTCGCCTGGTTCGCTCAAAGGCCAGCAAGTTGAACGAAGCGACCAAGCAATTGGAAGCCAAGTTCGGCCGCCAGCCATCGCACGCCGAGCTGGCCGTACACATGGACATGCCACTCAAAGAACTTGAAAAGATGGTCTCCGACGCGAACGCCGTCGGCCTGATCAGCTTGAACAAGAAGTGGTATGAAACGGACAGCTACAAAGACGTCCGCGAGATCGATATTCTGGAAGACAAGAAGGGGGAAGACCCCACGCGTCGCATTCAAAAGAATGACTTGATGCGTCTGGTGACCAAGGGGCTCAATCGCAACGAGCGTCTGATCATTATTCTTTACTATTATGAAGAGCTGACCATGAAAGAAATCGGCGCTACGCTCGACCTGAGCGAAAGCCGAGTCAGCCAGATGCACAGCAGCATCGTCCAACGTCTGCAAACACAGCTCGGACGTCGTAAACCCGAATTCGGAACCGTGTAACGCGGCTTCGATTGAAAACAACAAACCACGACGGCGGTTTCCCAAAAGGAAGCCGCCGTTTTTTTGGTTAGTTTGAAGTCTTCACGATTCCAACTTCAAACGGAAGCCCCAACGTGGATAATTCCGTCGCCTTGGTGCGCGATGGGATTGTTGGAGTGCCCAATCACAATCCCCTCATACGGGGCTTTCAATGTATACGGATCGTCGCCGAACACGTCGGCGATTAGGCCAATTTTTTGCCCGGCGTTGACGCGATCGCCAAGCTCGACCAGCAAGCGTACGATGCCGCTTCGCTTCGCGCGAACCCAGGTTGACTCGCGAATGAGTACGGGCTTCTTGTTGGGAATCTTGAAGGGGGTTTTCAGCATGTTCAAGTAAGTCAGCACCCGCATCACGCCGGAGACGCCAAGTTTGATGGCATCAGGGTTGAACCGCATTGGCTCGCCAGCTTCGTAGAGCAGAACTTTGATCCCTTTTGCATTGGCCGCTGCTCGCAACGAACCATCGCGCACGTCCGAATGAACAACAACCGGGCTATTGAACGCCAACGCACACTCGTATGTTTCGCTATCGTCCATGTCTCCGCGAATCTGCGGCAGATTGGTTCGGTGGTTGGCTCCCGTATGAAGATCAATTCCATACTGGCAGCGTAAGACGACTTCCTTCATTACCAAGTTGGCTAAGCGAGAAGCCAATGAGCCCGACTTCGATCCGGGAAAGCACCGATTCAAATCTCGCCGGTCCGGCAAATAGCGACTTTGATTGATCACGCCGAACCCGTTGACCATTGGCACGACAATCAGTGTTCCAAATAAGCGATTTGGCTTCAGCTTGTCGAGCACCAGTCGAGCGATCTCTACCCCGTTCAGCTCGTCACCATGGACGGCGGCGGAAATCCAAACGGTCGGACCTTCGAACGGTCCATGCAGTACTTCGATCGGCAGAGCGATGTGGGTACCAGTCGGAAGTCTGGCGACGGGGATCTCGAAACGGAGGCGATTGCCTGGCGAGATCGACTGCCCGGCGATCGTAAACGTGCGGCTCCGTCGACTCGGACGTGAGTTGGAATGGGGACCGGCATCCATCCTGGTTGTATCCCTTCAGTCAGCTCGAAACGCTTAGGTTTTTTGCGATACCTGAAACAGGCGATTTCTTAGTTCGTTGGCGACCAGATCGATCCCACTGGCCGGTAGATTGGTGTTCGTTTCTGGCGAATCAGAAGCGGGCTTCTTCGATTGCTCCCGCGGAACTTCTTCGAGCTTTTCTGATCGCCGTGCGGCAAGATCATTGATCGGTATTAACGTGGCCCCATCGTTGATGTAACCACAGTTTCGTCCGTTCGACTTCGCGGCGTACAAGGCTTCGTCAGCCCCTTTCATCAGCGAGGCAATCGAATTGGCATGTTCGACCGACATCAGGCCACAGCTCACCGTGACATAGATTTCGCATTCACCATAAATGATCGGCAAACAGCGAACAACGTCCAGCACCTTGCAAGCCACTGGGGCAATCGAATCCCAATCTCCTTCGGGAAGCAGAATTGCCATTTCCTCGCCACCAATACGTGCCAGGTAATCCGTCTCGCGCATCACGCTCATCAGACGACTCGCCGTTTCCTTGAGCACTTTGTCGCCAGCGTCATGACCGTACTTATCGTTGACTTGCTTGAAGTGATCGATATCGAGAATCATCACGCTATATGGCTGCTCTTTGCGCTGCCAGTGAGCCCAGCGGCGGTTCTGTTCTTCATCGAACGCACGACGATTCAGCAAGCGGGTCAAGACATCGGTGCGTGCCTCAGAGAGGGACTCTTCTAATTCTTGAGCTTGTGTTTTCAGGTTTGCTTCCGCTGATTCTAAACGTCGCTTGAGACGATGATTGGCCGCAGCAATCTCGGCGACCAATTCCACCGCTTTGGTCGATTGCTCCTCGACATCCTTAGTCGAATCGTCTGCCGGGTGGTTTAATTGCTGCCCCAAGCTTTCTAGTAATTCGATATGCTTGGTTAAGTCGCCGGAGAAATGGTTGGTGAACTGAATCATGCCAGCCAACTGTTCGCGATAAACGGTCGATTTACCGTCTTCGTTTTCTTTAACTTCTAATTCCAGTTGGGATTCTTGTCGGCGTGAGGTGAACGAGGCCCAAGCTCGGCCTATAAAAAAGCCGACCACAATCCCAACCATTAGTGTAAGGATTCCGAAGACGTCCCCGAGGACGAAGGTCAAAAGCTCAGCCATCGTTTTTGTTCAATTCGTCAAGTTGCGTTTCATGGACTCAGCCCTTGCCGGCTGGGTCGTTTGCCCCCTAAGGAATTGCCCGTTTTGAGCAATTTCATTGACAAACCCTAGGTTACAGGTTGAACAAAGCGAGGGGGCAACAGTGGTTAAGGGGGAATCCTTCCTTGAATTCTTCGGGTACAACCATGGATGCGTGAATTGTAAGCAAGGATTACAAAAATATCGGTTCCAATCCGAAGGGTAGCACCTTTTGCCTTCGTGAAACCACATCGGGATTCCCGTAGCTTCCCCCTAGTTATTCACGATATCCAGCCTAATTGCGACAACCGATTCACGCCCAGACGACGTTCCAACCCAATTTTATCGCATGAACTGCATCATTTTCGAGGATCGAGCCGTATCGCAACTCTATCCGATCGTCCTGGGACGACCGGCATACGGGATCATGTGCGGTAGTTATCGACTCGCCGAGTTGGCGGTCCGCCATTTTGGTGCCTGCCGGGGGATCGTTCGTCACCACCTTACCGCCTTGCAGCGACAATACTTCCCAGAACTCCACGAAACGCAGCTCGCCGCCGATCAGCCCACGTTGATCCTGAATGCCAGCCTGGTTCCCAGCGTTTCCAATCTTCAGCAAGTCGTCGCTTGGGCAGCAGAGAAACAACCGGGGAAGATTGTTCACGAAGACCGCCTCGTCGCCGCGCTGCTAAGCCCTGAGGCTCGCATCCCTTCGCAAAAGGCGACCTACGACGAGTTCGTAAGCTTCGCCTACAATCTTCTGCAGTCGGATGAATTGTCGGCGCACGCGCTGAAGCTTGACCTGTTCACCTATTCGCACGATGTGGTCCATTACAACGAAGCAATCATCAACCAGAACCTCGAGGCCCGACTCAAGTCCGGTAACTACCAGGAAGTTCGTGACGGACTGTTCGTCCGTGGCGAAGTACGCCTGGGCGAAAACCTGGTCGTCGATGCCACCAGCGGGCCCATCTTGATCGAAGAGGGTACCTCGGTTGGCCCCTTTTGCTTCCTTCGTGGGCCTGCCTATCTGGGGCCAAATGTGAAGGTGATCGAGCATTCCGCGATTAAAGATGCCGTTTCGCTGGGCCACACCACGAAAATTGGTGGCGAAGTCGAAGCGACCGTCATCGAGCCTTACTCCAATAAGCAGCACCACGGATTTCTCGGGCACAGCTACTTGGGAAGCTGGATTAACCTGGGCGCGGGGACCTCGAACAGCGATTTGAAAAACACGTACGGCACGGTGAATATGGAGTATCCCACCGGTCGCGTCGCCACGAAGATGCAATTCGTCGGCTCGATTTTCGGGGACTACTCAAAGACAGCGATCAATACCGGTATATTTACGGGGAAGACGATCGGTGTCTGTAGCATGCTGTACGGTTTCGTCACCACCAATGTCCCCAGTTTCGTAAACTATGCCCGACTATTCGGCCAGGTTACCGAGCTGCCGCCGGACGTGATGATTTCGACTCAGCAGCGGATGTTCGCTCGCCGAAATGTTCCTCAGACCGAATGCGACATTCAACTGATTCACAATATGTATCTTCTCACCCAGGAAGAACGTCAACTGACGGGTGAGCCCCTCGTATTTTAGAACTGCCTTATGCTTTCCGACTTTTACCAACCTGGTCAACTGCCGGTCTCGTTTGAACTGTATCCCCCTAAGACCGACAAGGGAATGCAATCGCTGATGCTGCAAGTCGAGCAGCTCATCAAGTTCAATCCGGCCTACATTACCTGCACGTACGGAGCCGGTGGTTCGACCCGCGGCCGAACGCTCGATATCGTTGAGTCGGTCAAATCGAGCTTCGCGGTCCCCGTTGCCGCCCACCTGACGGTGGTCGGTTCGAGCGTGGACGACCTTCGTTCGTTTCTGACCGAAGCTAAAGAGCGTGGTGTCGATTACATCGTGGCCCTGCGCGGCGACCCGCCTCACGGCGAGACCTCGTTCACACCGAATCCCGATGGACTTCGTTACGCGAACGAGTTGGTCGACCTGATCAATTCCGAATTCAACAACTTCGGCGTGCTGGTCGCCGGCTATCCGGAAACCCATCGCGAAGCGATCAGCCCGCAGTCCGACCTCGACAATCTGAAACGCAAGGTCGATGCCGGTGCTCAGGTGATTGTCTCGCAGCTGTTCTTCCGCAACTCCGATTTTTACGCCTGGCGTGAACGGTGCGACAAGGCAGGCATCAATGTGCCGATCGTTCCTGGGATCTTCCCCGTGCAAAGCCTGGCGCAGATCTCGAAGATCGCTAACTTGTGCGGAGCCTTGGTTCCGGCCGAATTATCCGACAAGCTGAACGAGAAACCGGACGACAGCAAGTGGCAAGCGCAAGTCGGCACCGAATATGCCGCCCAGCAAGTGATCGACCTGGTCGACAACACCGTCCCTGGCTTCCACTTCTACGTTTTGAATCAAGCCGAGGCGACCGGGCAGATCTTGGCCCAGTTGAAAGATCACCTCGACGGCAAGCGTAACGGCGATCCGGTCAACTCGCGTTAGAAGCGAACTTGCCAGCGAGCTTCTAAAAACTCTCCCGGCTGCACGTCCACCTCATCGTGCAGCGAGGCTCCGAAATTGGCCCCTTCACCATACTTGCGATCGAATGCGTATCCGACGCAAACATCCAGTACGGAGCTAGGGCCAATGTCCCACCGCAAACCTTTGACCAGGCGTAGTTCGCTCGTATAAAAGCGGTCGGCTGCTATCTGCCGATCGCTTAAGAAGTACGCGTTCGAGATCGATTGATAGCCACTATACAAGTGAATGGTCGGCGTGAAGTCATGTGTCGTCATCAAGCTGCCATTGGTTAGTGGTAAGTAGGAAAAGTTAACCACCCAGTTCTCCCAACCAAACGGATGCCACCGAACCGAGAGCGGTACCCCTAAGCTCATCTGAAACGACTCGGAAGGATTCCATTGGTAAGCAACAAGTGGAATGGGAAAGTTCAGCGTGCCGGCTGGCGAATACATCACGCCTAAGATCCACGCATCCCGGTCATTCCGTGCTGGTCGCCGCCAAAATGTTCCCAGCGTGACGTTCATCTCTTTCCAATCATGAAACGGCTTGTCGCTGGCCGAGCCAATTCCACCCAGCATCACCAGGCTCGATCCATCCTCCAGTTGCTGCACGTAGTTCAGTCCTAAATTGACGCGCCACAACTCTTCGGGAAAGGGACGCTGCGTGTCAGGCAGTACTGCGTCGGTAAAGAACTGCGAATCGCGGACGTTCACGCTGAAGAGCAAGAGTGCATCATCGCTTCCCCAGATTGGTAGCGCTGCCGAAGCGGTCTCGCGAACCAGTTGGAAGTCAACGTCCTGTCCTTTGACTAACTTGCCGGGATACCAAGTCGCACCATAACCGGGAATGTTCTGGCCGCCGAACATGGCCCTTTCGCCCAGGCCCCCCAAATCAATCGGCGGAGACTTCGGCTCGTTCAACACCACGTCTGGGTCCATCAATACCGTTGGCTCGGGTGTCGCCGTCTGTGGGGCGAACGTCCAGATATCGTGCTCGACCTCGATCGAAGGGAGTCGCACAGGTTCCGAATCGTATGCCAATTGGGCCGCCACCGGGGCAGGGCAGAGCAGCACTCCCACCAACAGAAATGCTGGCAACCAATTTCGTATTTGCATCATGGCACGACCCACCTGCCGCCACCTCGTATCGCGCAAACAAAACGGCCTCCCATCCGTTGCTGCTTCTACCGAGGTCACCCAACCGAGGTTTCATCCCGCCTTCGAGATGAACGAACAAATTGAAGGCAAACGTATAGAGATTACGCCGCAGCGTGTCAACGTTTCCCCCGCTAGAAGATGCGGAGCTAGCAGCGACTAGAACTGCAAACGGCAGTCGAGCCCGATAAACGCACCCGGCTCGACTGATACTTCGTCATGCCAGGTCGCTCCCTGATTCTCTCCTTCGCCATAGCGACGATCGAAGACGTAGCCGCTGCTGAAATCGACGACAAAGTGCTCTCCTAAATCCCAGCGGAGGCCCAGCAAAACTCGCTGGTCAACCGAGAAGAAGCGTTCCTCCTTCTTCACCCGATCACTCAGAAAGTAAGCATCCGAAACCGAGCGATACCCGCCGTACAAATGCAATCGCTCGGTCAGGTCTTTGGTGATCAGCACGTTGCCGTTGGTTAGCGGCAAGTAGGTAACGTTCAGCGTCCAATCGTCACGCGGCTTCCATTCCAGCGAGAACGGCAAGCCAATGTTCATTTTGAAACGCTCATTCGGATTCCATTCGTACGCGATGATCGGGATCGGAAAGTTCAGTGTGCCGGAAGATGAGTACATCGCCCCGAACATCCACGCATCGCGTCCGTTCTGAGTTGGCTTGCGGAGAAACGTCACCAGCGATACGTTCATCTCGTCGATCGAATGAAACGGTCGATCACTTTCCGAGCCAAAGCCGCTGATGATCCCCAGGGTCGAGCCGCCGTCGAACTTGTGAAAGTAGGTCAGTCCAAGCCCCACATCCCACAGGTTGCTTGGAAAGGCACGCTGCGTGTCCGGCAGAATGGCATCGGTGAAGTAGTGCGAGTTTCTTACTTTCAGCGACAAGAGCGCGATGCCATGATCCCCTTTCCAAACTGGCCCCATCGCGGCGGCGTTCTGCTGGACCAGTTGAAAGTTGACGTCCTGGCCGCGGACCGGCTGGGGCGGAAACCACATCGCTCCATAGCCTGGCCCGCCCGAACCACCAAACGGACCACCTCCCATGCCGCTGCCACGCGAGCGTCGCTTCTCCGCCGGCTCGGGCAGAGCAGGGGGCTCGCTCACCGGAGGCAACTGCCAAGCGGTCGCGTCGAGCTCGTCTTCCAGAATCATCTCTTCTTGCAGCCCCCACGGCGGAAGTCGCGAGGGAGGATCAACCTGGGGTCCATCGAAGCGATATGAGGGCGGATAGGCAGCGTCAGGAGATTGAGCTGCCGCAAAGCTAACCCACAGAAGAACCAGCCCCAGCGCAGCCGTTCGCCGCCAGTGGGCCGTAGTCACCGCCGTGCCTGGGACTTCGAGTTGCGTCCGAACTGGCCGACTATTCGACCAGAGGTGCCTATCCATGGAGCCTGTCGTTTCTTTCGCTGCGCGCATTTCCATTCCGTTAGCTTCTTTCCCGCGAGAATCGACGCGAGATAACGGTGCCAGCTTATAGAAAGCGAACGATTCCCTCGTCAACGCCGAATGGCAAATTGCCAGCAAAGCCAGCATTTCTCAGCGGCCAGGCGATAACCTTCGCGGCTTTTGCGTGTCGTAAGATAGGGGCCAGGAAAAGCTCGCTCGCGAATCTTCCCCCCGGTCATTGCCCCCTAGGGCGATTCAGTTTAAAATCCGACCTTTCCACAGCAGCGGCAAACCTTAACATGCCGCCGGATGCCCCGCAGAACGCCCAACTGGCGATCGTTAAGCGGACATCCCCAATGTGCCAGAGTGGCGGAATTGGCAGACGCGCTGGATTCAAAATCCAGTTCCCGCAAGGGAGTGGGGGTTCGATTCCCCCCTCTGGTACTTTTCTTTAACTAGCTGTTCTTGCTAGACTTACGTCATTTCGTGCCGACCACCTCGCACTTGCTGTCACCTGAGATGTCACCCATAAACGGTGAATCTACATTCAGAAAAAGGACACGCCCTCGTTGCGTAGTTTGAAAGGCGGTTCTCCCAACGATCAGCCAAGTACTTGGCAAGACAATGATCAGGACAGGCTGCCGGGGCCACCTGCAATACCTTCATGCCGCGCGAAACCAGCCTGGCAGCCTTATCCGTTGGTTCGCTGCTGATACTCCTCCGAAACCCGCTGCAACTCATGCTGATAGTCGGCGAGATCGAACACGAAAGATGGCAGCAAATTACCCAACCGAGACTCTTCCTGAGGAAACTCGGCCCATGAGGACCAACTCACCTGTTTTCCCGACACTTGAATGCGTGGTGCATAGGCCCGACACGCATACTCCCCGCAGTTGCACACTAGAACCGGACTGAAATCGCCACACCAACCATCGGCCGGCTCGCCAAGCAGATGCCTGCTCGGGAGTAATGCTGTGCGAGCCGGAACCCAGACGTATTGTCCATCTGGCTGAGGCGAGTCGATGACGTTCCACCATTGAGCCTCGAGACAACAAATAGTGCCCATCAAGTTCTCACCGTCGATCCAAATCGCAACGCCTTGATCAGGAGGGTAAGCAACAGTTGGCCACAACTCAAACCGGATCGTGTTTAGCACACCGCCCTCTGTCAGCGAACGGACTGAGTTAAATAGCCGGCACCACGCCGACGGACTTCCAATCTACCAAAACGCTTGGCGCGGGGCCGGTCCATTCCTGCGTTGGGTTGCAATCGATGGTTCATCGTGTCTGCGACTGCTTCGAGTCGCGTCAGTTGTTCCCGAATATTTGATGACCCGACTTGTGTGACAGAACTAGTGTTTATTCGGAATCCAGTTTGTCGAAATCAGCCGGGCTGAGGACGCTACGGCCACCCTGGTTCAATACATGAGTATAAATCATCGTAGTACGAACGTCATTGTGGGCCCTGAGAATCAGTCCTCGCCGAGTGGAAGATCTTGCCAGATCGCCGATTCTCAGGCGTTCTTCTAAGTAGTGTCGCAAATTCAGGTGCCATTGGCAGAATCCGGTCCCGCTTGCCCCTTTCAAACTCCGCCAGAATCCGAAACATCGGATAGCCCAGCAATGCCTTTTCAACACGATTCAAGTCAACAGTTCATACGCATTCCACTACGTCGCATCGAGCAACGCTACGGCAAGGACAACCATGATAACGCTGGTGACGACATGGTCTGTTGCCTCCGCCAAGTATCCAAGGCAGATGCCAAATACAGCTTCTCGTTTTCTACTGATCATCCCAACCCGTGGTATCACACGTTGGACTTCACCTTTGAGGGGATCAACGAAACGGAATACATGAAGTTGATCAAATTGCTCTCAACGCATGGGCTTACTGAGGACTAACATGCTGCAACCAACCGTGATGTAGCTGTAAAGTCGGGTCACATGCTAATGCCCCGAAAATCAAACTCCCAATGGCACGCAGGCCGTTTCCAAGCGAAACGAGTTAACATCGAATGAGTGGCGTTTCTATTGGGCAACACTTACGTTGTTTGAGTCTATCAATTGAAGCCGGAACCGATCCGCGCAATGTCGCGAAACGGTTGCTATTGGCCTGATCCGTTTGCCGCGGCGTGATCCCCGGCTTCAGCTTTGACTAGCTTGCCGCCGTAGTTAATGGGCGTCGGCTTTGCCTTGTCCCGCGAGTCCGAGCTGGCGCAGCATCGGTCCCATGGTGAGTCCGCCGACGAGGATCGAGAAGGCGACGACGACGTAGGTCATTGTTAGGATGAGTTCGCCGACGTTGTCGTATTGCGATTGCTGGGCGTGGATCTCTTCCTGAAGCGATAGCGCGAGTGCCACACTGATCCCGCCGCGCAGGCCGCCCCAGGTCAACACCTTGATCGCGTGTGGCGTGAATTCTCGGTTGGTCAACTTCTTTAAGGCGGTCACTACGGTGCCAACCGACAGGAACCTCGCCAGCAGCGCCGCCGGGATCGCCAGGGCTCCGGCCAGCAGATACGGCACCTTGAACGAAAGCACCAAGACCTCCAGACCGATCAGTACAAACAGCACCGCGTTCAGCAGTTCGTCCACCAATTCCCAGAACGTGTCCAAATGCTCGCGCGTTTTGTCAGACATCGCCAACGATCGGCCATGGTTACCCAAAATCAACCCCGCGACCACCATCGCCAATGGCCCCGACAAGTGCAGTGTCATCGCCAGGGCATACCCGCCTGTCACGACGGCCAGCGAAAGCAAAATCTCGGTTGCGTAGTGATCAATGGATCGCAACAGATAGAATGCGATCAGCCCCAGTACGAACCCCAGTGCAAGCCCGCCGCCCGCTTCGAGGGCGAAGAGCTTGGCGACATCCATTGCGGTCGTCTCTGCCTTCTCGCCGTGTTTTTCCACATCGTGCGAAGGCTCGTTTTCGAGCGGTGCCGGTACCTCGGCTGCATCAAGCACATCGGCTGGTGCATCGCCATCGACGTTGGACGGGTTGCCCAAATCTTCGTCGCTCAACTGAGCGACGTGATTCGAGTCGTCCTTCTTCTCTAGGTCTTCATGCGTTTCCCCATGCCCGCCTAATCCGGCGATCCCTAGGAGGGCGATAAAAACAACCACGCCCACACCATCATTAAACAGCGACTCGCCCGCGATCTTGGTCTCGAGCGGCTTCGGTGCGCCGAGGCTCTTCACGATCCCCAAGACGGCGATCGGGTCGGTTGGCGCGACGATCGCCCCGAAGATCAGGCAGTAGATAAAGCGAACCTCGATGCCAAGCCAGCCAGTAATGACGTAGGTGAGCCCGCCGACGATGAACGTCGTCGTGAGGACGCCGATGGTCGCGAGCAGAGCGATGGCCGCAGATTGTTTCTTGAGGTCATTGAGGTCGACGTGCAGCGCCCCAGCAAAGAGCAGGTAGCCGAGCATGCCTTCCATCAACGTCTGGTCGAAGTCGATCGAGCCGACGAGCGTCTCGACCGCGGTGAGTGCCCCCGCTTCAGGGACGATCCAATCAATCAGCAGCAGGGCAACCGCGTGCAGCATCGCCAACAGCATCAAGCCTACCGTCGTCGGCAACTTGAGCAGTTTGTGGTTAATGAATGCGAAGGCCGCTGCGAGGGCCACGAGGATGCCGGCGATATTGAAGAAGCTCATGGCCGCCTTTATACCGTACTTCGGTAGTGGAAGAAAAGGTAGAACGGGCCCTGACCGCCTTTGGGGGATAGACTTCAAAATCCGGTCATCACGACCACTCTCCGTCTTTCAGATACGCGCGAATGAGTTCGTCTGATTGAACGTCCAATGGCAGAAAATCCTCGCCGTCCAATTCTCGTTGGCTCTTCAAGGATTCCGCAGCCTGTGCCACAACATGGCGGTCTTGGTCACGCAGTGCCCGCAGAAGCATATCCCGGGACTGTCGTGATGGGCCTTCGCAGACAATGTAGGCCAGTGCTTCTTTGGCATGCACCGCACGTTCGTCCCAGTGCGCAACCAACAGTTGCCAATCATTGTCTGTAAGCATGAAAACCCAGTCGAAGGCTTCGTCTGGCGTTTCAAGCATGTATTCCGTGTTGTCGAGAATCCAGCGGTATGTTTCACTTCCGTTCTGAGTCATTTGTTTTGTAGAAGTTCATTGAGCGGTCAGAGGGCCACGGCCGCTCTGGTGAATGCGATCGTTATCCGGCGCTCTCGCGATGTTCGTATTATCCGAGATGTTCAGCAAACTGATCTGCGTTACCTGGTTTGTTGAGCCGATCACGTTGTGACGAGCCTGACCTCTCCTGGCCAAGCCTGATCTGGTAAGTAGACAACCCATTGCTTTCGACTGACCGCATCACGGAACCAAGCATTGTGCCAAGTCGATGCGGTATCCCAGTTGGGGATTTGCTCGAGTTGACCAAGAGCAGTCTGCGCCAAGGACCACTGATAGACCTCTTGAACCTCTTCACGTAGCTTGGTGTTGCGAATTTCCATGGACGGCCCTAGTGACCAAACTTGTTGATCGGATGTTTTTCCTATCAACGGCAAATGTGCGGCCAATTTCATAGGCAACTGGCTCTCACGCGTAGAAGTTTAGCCATTGACTGCTCGATTGTCATTGCTTGTTAGTGCGTCATCGGCGGCTTCGTCTCGGGTAGAAATCTTCAGCACGGCAAATCCAACACAGAGCGATAGAAGCCACAGGTTTCCGAGATTCTTTACGCCTGCATGGACAACACCCCTCTCTAACCATTTTCCTAGTAATGACTTACGATACGTCCACGCCAATTTCTAGGAAATTTTCTGACCGGTCGTGAAGGATTCGTTTTCTCGCGGATCTAATAAGTATGAACAGGCATGATGAGTTCGAAAACGCGATAAGTGCCCATTGGGCGGACATTGTTCGCCTCGGCATTCTGATGTTTGCGGACGAGACCGAAGCTGAGGAAGTCGCCCAGCAGACGTTCTTCAAAGCTTATACCGCGTGGGACTCGTTCGAGGGACGTGCAAGCGTCCGAACGTGGCTATTTCGGATCGCCGTCAATGTCTGCCGTAGGAATCTCACAACTCGCAAACGTTTTCAAGGCGAACGACTCGAACATCAAATCGAGTTAGCCCACCCCGAGACTGACCCGCGTGAAATTCAAATGCAAGAGAAAGTCAGGCAGGCCTTAGAGCAAGTGGCGCCGCCTCATCGCTTGATCCTAACGCTGTTCTGTATCGAGGGGATGAAACATCAGGAGATCGCCAAGATCTTTGATGTGCCCGAAGGAACGGTCTGGTCGCGGTTGCACAAGGCCAAGCAAGAACTGAAAAAAGCATTCCACACAATTGAGGATTGATTATGGATACCAACGATATCAAGAAACTGTGCCTCAAGTACGTTTATGGAGCAGCACTGACGGATGCTGAGCGGGCCGTTGTGGACGACTACGCTAAAGCAACAGATGGCCAGGCCTATCTCCAAGAGTGTCGGGAGATGAAACACCTGCTTACGAACGTAGCCGATGTGAAAGTCAGGCCCATCGACCACGAAGCGATGATCGAGAATTTTGAGCGTACAGTACGCCAATCATTCGATCGGACGGTTTTTCGACCTGTGAAGGAAACCTACGGATTGCCAGTCATTCTGGGACTTTTGGCCTGCTCACTCATCT
This sequence comes from Blastopirellula marina, assembly GCF_002967765.1. Classification (NCBI taxonomy): domain Bacteria; kingdom Pseudomonadati; phylum Planctomycetota; class Planctomycetia; order Pirellulales; family Pirellulaceae; genus Blastopirellula; species Blastopirellula marina. Next base: position 701,112 of record NZ_PUHY01000010.1, read on the forward strand.
TTTTCGATGGGTGGAGCATCCTGAATGCCGTCCTTCTGGGAGTCAGCGCATTGTGGTTAATCGTGACATGGTTCCAACGCTATTACATGGCGAAGATCTTGAGCAAACCGGATCTTTATGAATATGCCATGACATCGCGCAGACGGTCCGATCGAATCATCAAGAGTCTGCCTGGCCGACTTCTGATCGCTCTGTTTGTCGGCCTGGCCATCGCTGTTACGGCTTTCATCGCGTACTGGGGCTATCAGGAGTTCGGCTTCCTCTTCCCGGCGATCATGGTGTTCCTGCTTGTCGAGACATTGGTCATCATCATCTACCAGATCCGCCAGCAAAAGCGATCTAATCGCGAAGTCTGGGACTGGTGGGAGGAAGAGATCAAGGAGTAAAAGGCTAAACATTCTGGATCAAGCCGTCAGCCCCCAGATTGATCCTAGTGATGCGTGGCTTTTGTTCGCAACGACAAGCCGAAGTCAACCGCCCCGAGCTAACAGCGTATTCGGGCGGCCCCTACAAGTCCTGCTGGCGGCGAGTTTCATAGCTTGAAACTACGCTTTCGCGTTTGCTAAAATCAGGTCCTTGTGCCTCGTTTCAATCCCTCCCTCAATCGGATCGGGCTTCCACCGCCGGGTGAAGGTCTGTTTCCGTTCTCAGCGACTGTGGAATCTATGCTACGTTCTCGCTTCTATCAGGCTTTTGTTTGGCCTTTGCTGCTTCTTTGTGCTTCTCTTGTGGCTGCGGAGCAAGCGGAGGATCCGGGCAGGGATGGAGACGAGCCAGCGAGCGAAATCGATAAGATCCTGGAGGGGCACTCGGCCCATGGGGAAGTGTTCAACGAGGGACCTCGCCAGAAGGCGTATCTCATGGGTGGAACGGGTCAGGTCCGGTTTCCGATTAGTTCCAAAGACCCTGTCGTGCAGAAGTTCTTCGACCAAGGCCTGGGCCAGTTGTATGGGTTCTGGTATCTCGAAGCGGAACGCTCCTTTCGCCATGCGGCATCGCTCGATCCTGACTGCGCCATGACTTACTGGGGAGCCGCGATGGCCAACCGCCAAAACACCGATCGTGCGAAAGGCTTCATCCAAGAAGCAGTCGAGCGCCGCGACAACGCCGACCAGCGAGAGAAGATGTACATCGACGCCCTGGACGCCTATGTCAAATTCGATAGCAAAGAAAAGGAAAAGCGAAACGACGCGTTTACCAAATCGCTGGAAAACATTCTGTTGAAGTATCCCGACGACCTGGAAGCGAAGGCCTTGTTGGCATTGCACCTCTGGGAATCGAAGTCGTCGAGCACGAGTTATATTGCCGCTAACGCTTTGCTACAGGACATATTTGAAGTCGAGCCGATGCACTCCGCGCATCACTTCCGCATCCACCTCTGGGACAGACGAGAACCGGAAATGGCCCTCGGCTCCGCGGCTCGTTGCGGTCAGTCGTCGCCTAGCATCGCGCACATGTGGCACATGCCTGGTCATATCTATTCCCGATTGCATCGCTATCAAGATGCCGTTTGGCAGCAAGAAGCTTCGGCGCGGGTCGACCATGCCCACATGATCCACGACCAAGTGATGCCGGATGAGATTCATAACTTTGCCCATAACAACGAGTGGCTCATTCGCAACCTGATTCACGTTGGCCGGGTTCATGATGCGGTCGATTTGGCCAAGAACATGATCGAACTTCCGCGCCATCCCCGCTACAACACGCTTGCCAAGAACGGAAGCACTTCGCACGGACGACGTCGCTTGTTCCAGGTTCTGCGCACCTACGAACTGTGGGAGGACTTGATTGACCTGGCAGATTCCTCCTACCTGGAACCGACGGACGACGAGAACGAGCAGATCAAACGTCTGCGTTACCTCGGCTTGGCGTACTTTCAAAAAGGAAACCAGGAAGCAGGTAACGCTCAAATCGCCGAACTCGAGCGTCGCTTAGAAACGCTCAAGACCGAAGCCGAAACGGAAAGTTCAAGCGAAGAAGCGGAATCCGAAGAAGCAAAGAAATCGGCAACGAAAGCCCATAAGGAACGTCAATCAAAAATCGAAAAGCTGGAAAAGACGATCAACGTTCTGAAAGGGCACAAAGCGATCGCGAATCAAGCGTTCGAGGAGGGGTATGAACTTATTAAGGGGGACGGCGACGTCGATCCGATTTACCTCGCCAAGGTTCAATGGCAAGCCGGACATCAGGACGAGGCGATCAAAGCGTTGCGGAAGAATATCAATTCGCATAAGAACGAAGTCCAGCCGCTTGCCGTGCTCGCCGAAATCTTGTGGTTGTCAGATAAAAAGGATGAATGCAAGACGGTGCTGGAAGACCTGCGTCAGATCTCCGCCCAGAGCGATCTCGATGTTCCCCTCTTTGCTCGGCTGACTCCCATTGCGAAGGAACTCGGCTATGAGGAGGATTGGCGAGTGCAATACGTTGCTGCAGACGACGTCGGAGATCGTCCGCCGCTTGACTCGCTTGGCCCATTCCGCTGGCATCCTTCCGACGCCCCCGAGTGGCAGCTAACTGATGCGGCAGGCATTCCCCATTCATCCGCCGAATTCAAGGGCAAGCCTCACGTCGTCATTTTCTATCTTGGTTCGGGATGTCTGCACTGCGCCGAGCAATTGCAAGCATTTGCCCCGCGCATGGCGGATTTCCAGGAAGCCGGTCTTGAGATGATCGCGATCAGCACCGACGATCCGAAGAAACTAAAAGAATCAATCGACAATTATGGTGAAGCCGCACTCCCCATTCCCCTGGTTTCGGACGAACCGCTGAACGTATTCAAAGAGTTTCGGGTTTACGACGACTTTGAAAACCAGCCTCTGCATGGAACCTTCGTCATTGATGGCGATGGGAAGATTCGTTGGCAGGACATCAGCTACGAGCCGTTTATGGACCCCGATTTCGTGCTGTCGGAAGCCAAGAGACTCTTGTCGCAAGATACCAGTTCAGACGCAGATTAAGATCGGATACGTTGCTATCTCCGTGGTAAAGTCGCGTCTCACGCCAAACGGGCCGATGGCTAGTAGATCGCTGCCAGCCAAACGATTGCAGTCCCGGCTTCCAGCAGACACAATGACAGTACTTAGGAAACAAGGCGAGCTGGATCAGCCGATCTTTTTCGCGGAAGCCGTTTTGACTGAGGAGATTCGAGTCCAGTGACTAGTACCAAGTTTCTCGCGCGCGTTTGTCTGAAGTCTGCCCTGGCGGCATCCGTTTTCTTACTGGCGACCGCTGATGCCAGAAGCGACGATGCCCCTCAAGGAAAAGTCGTGTTTGCGGACGACTTTGATGGCTCCGATGCGAAACCGGTTCAGTCGATCGAAGACCTGCAGCGATGGGAATTCCTCGATCCGAAAACGTGGACTTGGAAGAAAACGGAAGACGCTGGCGGTGTCATCGAAATCACCGAGCGTGGTAGCGAGTACACGCCTCCCACGCGCAGCCCGGGTCACGTTGCGTTGGTCAAGGACTTGGAAGTTGGTAACTGCGAGATTCGCTTCCGTGTTCGCAGCACGAAAGACACCGGCAACCACCGCGACTGCTGTATTTTCTTCGGCTATCAAGACGCATCGCATTTCTATTACTGCCACCTGGGCGCGAAGCCAGACCCGCACAGCGGCCAAATCATGATCGTCAAAGAGGCACCACGGTTAGCCCTTACGAAGAACGAGAAGCTGACTCCTTGGGACGATCAGTGGCATAACGTCATGGTACGTCGCAATATCGATACCGGACTGATCGAGGTCTTCTTCGACGACATGACCACACCGCACATGAGCGTCACCGACAAGACATTCGGCGCTGGGCGAATTGGCATCGGATCGTTCGACGATCTCAATGCCTTTGATGACTTAAAGGTATCTACCTTCTGATGAAGCACTGCGTGGAGACGCACTCTAACGCGCTAAGCGTTAAGACTCCGGATCAAAACCAAACACGCGTAGCTCTTGATCGCAGCGACACGCTTTGGCCAGCCGGGCAGCCCAGGCGACCGCTTCTTCTCGGGTAGGAATCTCCAGCACGGCGAATCCACCATTGAGGGGCGGGGCCCAGGGGTAGCCTCCCTCAGCGATCGAGCCATCGGCAGAAACAAGAACAGGCGGCACCGCTTCATCTATGCCACCGCCAAACACATAGACGCCAGCTTCCTTCGCCTCGCGGATCACCGCATGCGAGTCCCGCCCGACCGCCTCCATCTCATCTTCCGGCGCAACCATCGCGGCACTCGGGAACGAAATCAAGTACTTCACTGCGGGCCTCTTTTGCCGATAACTCTGAAACACATGCTACCGATGACAACTAAGCTTATTTATCGGAACCTGCGACCGGACGCCAGTAGGCTGCACAGTTTGATCGAACGGATGATTCTCTCCGCTAACAATAAGCAGTAATAAACATCGCCATCAAAGTCATCGACATGTCGATTCAAGCGAACACGCTTCGATTTCCTTAGTAGAATCGACACACCGAAAGCATTATCAGTGGCCATACGCGAACTCACCCGAGCTGAATTCCTTGCAACATTCGATCCACCAATGCGGAGTTTGGAAGAGGGCGAATCGTATCGACCGGTATCGCTGAGAGACTACGTGACTGAATGTATCGAGGAACTGGAGTTGTCGTCTAGCGTAGATAAACTCGAAGTCCACCATGTCTATCTCAGTAACGACAAGATGCACACTCACGCCCTTCTTCACTTCGGTCAGCCCAACCGGTATCTGGTAATCGTTATTGAGCACGATCCTGATCTAATTTTCGGGCACTATCTGCTTGATCTAGATCAGGAATATGGGAGATCTTAATTTTCTCCGCCCCCAACGAGGTTCCGCATGAAGATTAGTAAGCCACTGCAAAAAGTTCTCGACGAGATCGCTCAGTCCGATTCCCTTTGGTTGAAGATGAATCCCCAGGCATTGCTTCTTCATCAGTGGGCCGAAACGGAACAGATGCCGAGCGATCCGTTCGACATCGACGTGCTGCTTAGGCAAGGGTTGTATTCCGAATGCACAGAAGCACAGTGGCGTCTGGTGAGGTTCAAGTTTCCTGATTTGTTGGCGTTGAACGAAGTAGCGGCCTATCGGCGGATAACAGGCGACTCACCGCTGGAATACGCGATACTGATGAGCTTGTCGGCTCGGGCCGAGTGGATTGCGGCGAAGATCAATTGGCGTTACGAGCGTGAGACCTTATGGGGGCCGCTCATGTTGGCGTCGGCAAGTCACGACCGCCTGGCCACACAGCGGTTAGTCGACCATTGGAAAGTGTGGACCGACAAGCCCGACAATCCAGCCCTAGTTCCGATCACGGAAGCAATCGTGGCCTTGATCGAGAACAACCCAGCCGAACTCAGCGCAGCGACCGACAAATTTCGTAAGTCGGTCGGTTCGTATTTGAAGGGGCTGCAAGCTGCGTTGGTCGGCATCGCGAATAATCATCCGGCCAACTTCTCCGATGGCATGCAGCAGATGCTGAAGCAGTTTCGCGGTTACCTCTTCAACGAGAAGACCTCCGCCCTAATCAATCCGCACGCACAGGGCCTGTTCGAACTGGTCCGCGTCTTCTCACCAGAGTGTGCGGCCGCATTCGATGCGCAGCAGGGGTTGCCGTGGGATGCCGAGTACAGTGAAGCAATACGGAATCTGTCGGACATTCAACCGGAACTTGCCCAGCTTGACCTGCCGGAAGATCTAAGAAAACCGTTGATCAGCATGGAAGCACTGGATTGGCCCCCCGACAATCGACCGAAGAAGTAGGCAGAGGAATACTCTTGGAGCCATCACCGGGAACACGCACCCGACGTTTGAGCAAAAGATTACCCCCCGAACTCGGCTTCTGTGCAATATTTCCTTGACGGAGAGGGGCTACTACGACAGTTTGATAGTGAGGATCGCGCGTTTTACGTAGCTAATCGTCGCGATACCAACGACCTGACATAGTCCAGATTCGAGTTGCCACCGTGCACGAACGAATCGTGCCGAACTCGGATGCCTCGATCAATCCGCTTACGAGAAGCTGAAATCCTATGCCAGTTGATCTAGAGTTTTACGCGAACGGAGTCGTAATGAAGCATCACGGCGTTGTGACCGATGACGAGTTGCTTTCGTCTGATCACGATATCTACGCGCACGTCTATCCTGAAGGCATGCAATTTCAGCTGGTCGACCTGGACGAAGTCACCGACTTCCAAGGCTCGATGGACACACTCCGTTATCTGGGCGAAAAAGATCGTGAGTTGGCTCAGAAGGCAGGCCATCGCCGTTATATCGTAGTGATCGCTCCTTCTCAGGGGCGCCGGCAGTCGATCTTGTGGCAGGTCTGGGCTCAAGATACCAACACGGACGATCCGGTCATTCTGACGAAGATCGTACATTCGATCGAAGAAGCCCGCGAGTGGCTACACGAAAACGATGTCGATGCCTCCTCCGTTCGCCGTGGTGCTGCTTAGCCTTTCGATGCCTCCCCGCACGAGCGTCAAACGTCCGGTTGTTACTCTTGCAATGGGAGGAACAGTCGCAGCGATTGTTTCGCTCAGTCGTGAGAAGCGGGACAATCCAGGCTCAGATTCTTCTGCGCGGAACATGAAATCCATAATTGCCATGGACCTTGGTCTATCTTTTGGCGGTTGAGCACGGTCAACCGTTAAGGATGTTGTAAAGATTAACCCAGCGGCGGTAGGGGCATCGTCAGGAGATTTCGAGTGCACGAGTTGCAAAAGATTGTGATCATCGAAGATGACAACGTGGCGGCAAAAGTTCTGGAAGACTATTTGCTGGCAGGAAGCAGCGGCCGTTATACGATGTATCGTGTTCGCACCCTTCAAGATGCCTGTCAACTGTTATGTGACGAATCGATCGACGTAATCATCCTCGACCTCGGATTGCCCGATAGCAAGGGGTTATCCTCGATTCAAACATTACGGGTCGCTTCGCCTCATTCGGCAATTGTCGTCATGACGGCACACGACGATGACGAAGACGCTTGTCAGGCGATTCAATACGGCGCTCAAGCTTACGTGGCGAAACAGGAACGCGTCGGTCGTCGCATCTCGACGGTTGTCCGCCATGCGTTCATTCGTCAGCAAAGACAACTCGTCGTCGAGGCACAAGCGCACACCGATCCGCTCACCGGAATCGCGAATCGCCGCGCGTTCGATGCGGAGATCGAACGCTGCATCGCTAACTTCGTTCGCCACAACGTCCCGTTCAGTCTGCTGCTGTTCGATATCGATCGGTTTAAATCGATCAACGATCAGTGGGGGCATCTGGTCGGTGATCAGGCACTGATGAATGTAGCCAAGACGTTGCAGCGGCAAACACGCTGCACCGATTTAGTGACTCGCTTCGGCGGGGAGGAATTCGCCGTGGTCGCTGCGACAACGGAATTGATCGAAGCGTTCTCGCTTGCTTCACGAATTCGTCGCGCGATTGACTTGCTCTTCCAAGAGGCGACGGACGAACAACCGCGTTTAACGGTCAGTGGTGGCGTTGCTGGTTACATGTCGTCCGACAATGTGCTTACCGTGATGGAACGTGCGGATACAGCGCTGTACCAGGCCAAACAACGTGGTCGCAATCAATGTGCGGTGCACCTGGACAACTGGATTGTGTCGGACCAAGACGAAGCCGCTTTCGATTGGCTTAGTCAATCGGTAAAGCCGCCGCAATTCCAAAGCACGATTAGCTAAATCCAGATTCGGATTACTCGAATACTTCAGCAATACCCTTCATTCAAATCGCATCGTCGCCGTGCTCAGTCGTCACGGCGACCTGCTTGCTGTTCTCGTCTCACCGCCTTCCCCAACTACCGCGTGACGCTTAGGTAATCACGGGCCAGGCAGCGGAAAGCCGCGTCTATTGCGTTTTCTACGCAGGCTCTTGTTGACGCCCCTGGACCTGTGCGGCACGTTAGTAGCGACTTCCGGTTGCGAAACGTATCCCCTGCGTTTTCTCGATTCCGCCACATTCGATCGCAACCGTAACAGCCTCCCGCTGCTTTCGATTGCCTCCAGCAATCATCATGCGCGTCACGTCTTGTCCGTCTCTCCGTGAGCATTTGCTGCCGGTGAAAGCGATTTTTTAAGCGTTACGTAAAACACCTCACTCCCTCATATACACCTTTGTTTTTATGCCCTTTGAATTAGAGTTCTATAACCATGGCGTTGTTATCAAACTGTTTGGCTTCGTCACCAACGACGAACTGATTACGGTCAATCACAAGATCAACTGCCACGATTATCCAGCCAAGTTGCAGTTCGAATTGATCGACATGCGAAAGGTCGACGAGATCCCCAGTTCGATGGAAACGGCCAGGTTCCTCGGAGAGCGAGACCGTGAACTCGCGAAAGAATCGGGACAGCGTCGGCACATTGTCCTTGTTGCTCCCTCGCGTGGACGAGCACCCTCGATCCTGTGGCAAGTATGGGCAAAGGATCCCAACACGGAAGATCCAGCAATCGTCACCAAACTCGTACGCACGGCCCGCCACGCACGTGATTGGCTGAAACAGCAAGAGATCGATACGTCCAGCTTGGTGTTGAGCGATATCGCTTAAAGCGGCTGGTACTCATGCCATCAGGTACAGAAATGCTTCGTCCGCTTGCTTCCGTTTGGCATCGTTTTCGAGATATCGCCTCAGCGTGTAGTAGCCGTACAAGGTTTTGATACGATGCGTTAGTCGAGCCTCGTCTCGCTTCAGCATGCCAGCCCAATACTCGGGTTGTCGCGGGTCGTGCTCGGACTTTTCGACCGCCCCCAGTTCGCTTTCCATATCGGGCAAACTTCGCCACAGCTGAATGTGGCGATGATGGGCAGGTAGCGCCTCGGCCGCGAGTTTCTGATAACCAAATCGATCGAGCTCGGTGATCGCAGCGGCATGATTGATGATGTGCCACAGTCCGCCGAACCCTTGCTTCTTGATCGAGGACGTCGCGATCATTTCATCGATCGTCACGGTGACCATCTGCGAGATGCCGCTGTAAGCCGGGAACGCAGCATCTGGCTTCAGTTCGACTTGATTGCCGGTGAGCCATCCTTTCTCTTTCCCATAGTAACCACGGCCAGGCGAAGCGTTATTGAAACCATTGATCAGTTTGTCGATCCCCTCAACGATTTGCGGCGTGGCGTAGTCCGGGTGATCGTGTAGCGCGCGGATCGCGATCGACGCAAAGATCACATTGTGCCCCGATTGCCGCATCTGACCGATATTCTTCTGCAAGGCCGCCGCGATCGTCGGTATCTGCTGGGCGGCCGCACGCTGCTCAGGAAACGGCTGAAACATTTCCTCGGGGGTGATGCCGGCCTTCTTCGCGTTGAACCAGATCGCTTCCTCACCTTTCATTACGCGATCAAGTTCCCCTTCGATCCCGCGATAGACCTCGTCGGGTAATTCCGATTGGACTTCACCAATGAAATAACCCGCCGCGACCGCGGCCCCCAGATGCCCGGCCATCGTTCCGGCCGGATGAGCATGAGCTAAACCGCAGATGCCACGATATAGGTATTCAAAGTCGACCATCGCTGCGAACCAGAGAGAAGGGGAGGGAAGTGCCAGAAAAGACGCGTCGATCAAATCCGGCAAGGAGGGAAATCGATCCTTCCATCATAAACGAAAGCTCGCCTTGGATGGAAAAATGCCACTCGCCTAAGCTCCATCGGGCGAATGTAAACTTAAGCAATCTTTTTTTACTCGTCGGAAGCCTGTAACCAGGCTTGGGTTAGGGCAGGTGGGACAGGAAAAATGGTGCCAGGTCGCTTTAAGTTTGAAGCGCTTCCCTAGTAAACCTAGACACATCGCACGATGAACCGAGCGAGCATCTTATTGACGACTGCGCCGCCCATCCAACAGGGGTGACCAACGGAAGCCTCGATTCGTGACAAGTCGGCCCGTAGCAATGTTTGAGTTACGTGCGCAGCAATTAAAAAAAGCATCTCGTTCCGCGGACCTATTTCTCGATCTTGGCACAACAACTTTCTCTCAGGATTTCCCATGACGAAGCGCTACGAAATTACGCACGAACACTGGCAAGCGGCGATGGAAGTTCCCAAACAAATCGCACTCGACGCAAGCAACACACCCTCAGAGCGGCTCCGCGCGGCGAAACTGGTTCAGACGTTGCTCATCAATGCGTGGGAAGATGAGAACCAACGCGAGCAGCTGCGATTGTTGGCCTTGGCTACGGAACCGGTCGATCCTGTGGTTCGCGAAGACGAGAACTTCTACGGTAACAACGCCCATCAACTGATTCGGGAAAAAGAAGCTCGCGACCGGGAAGCGTGGAAACAACCAAGTGCCGTATCCTCCCCGTCCGTAACAACCAATTCCGCCCCTCCTAGTTCGATTCGTCCCTATCCAACTCCGGAAACTGCCGATCCTCATCCTCTCGACATCAAACTGGGTAAGATCAAAAGCCCTGTCGAGATCGGCAGCTCACTTCGTCAGGAAACGGAATTCGTGCGGCGTAGCTTTCCTTGTCCTGATTTTCAGCCCCCTGACTCGAGTTAAGATTGGCGGCCCCCATGAATAACGTTGCTAGAAGCGCAGAAATCGCAGCTAGCCGCTGCTGCCTGGTTGCGGTAATCTTCCTGGGGGCGAATTCGGGGATTCGCAGGTCAGATTTCAGGCTTTTCAGCGAATAACTTGGCATGAACGACGACGCGCAAAACACGGACGCCCAAGAGAAACCTTTGCAAGACCACAGCGGTTGCCTGCCAGTGATCGGCCTGATCGTCTCTGTTTTGTACCTGGCCAATCTTTCGGCAGGATTTATTGAGATCCCTGACAACTTACCGGTGGTGGGCAATTTGGACGAGGTCTTCTTTTCGGGCATTCTTTTCGCCTCACTCGCCCAGTTGGGATTCGAGATTCCGCTGCTGGAACGGGCGATGACCGGACGAAGCTCGAAAAAGAGCAGCCAAGTGAGCGACGCTGGGGATCCATCGGATGGGTCATAAACGATAAGACACACCTTGAGCCGCACCAGCCGGGATGGTTTGATAAGGTGCGTACCCACGTCTGTCGTTTGCCCCAAGGACATGCTCATGTCACGTTTACAACTTCGGCTGATCCTGATCGCCATTGTTGCCGTCGTTTCACTGATCAGCTCGATGTTTCAAACCGAGCCGGATCGTCGTCCGCAAACGCCAACCGACCCGGTCGAAGTCTCCCTCGAGCAGCCGACGTCCGACACAACCGTCGCCAAACCAACCAGCGAAACGAAGCCCTCTACCGAGATCACGCCCCCAAGCAAGTCAAGTGACTTGGTTGCGCTGAATCGTGGCGTGCTACACGGGCCGGAAGAAGTCGCGATCGTCCAGCACATCATCGACCACGGCTCGCTGCCGGACAGCTTTGTCACCAAGCGTGAAGCTGAAAAGCTCGGGTGGGATGCGTCGGAAGGAAACCTACGGAAGGTCGCTCCTGGTAAAAGCATCGGTGGTGATCGCTTCTATAACCGGGAAGGGGAACTGCCCGAAGCTTCAGGCCGGAAATACTACGAGGCCGACTTGAACTACAACGGCGGCCATCGCGGCGCCGAACGCTTGGTTTACTCGAGCGATGGCCTGATCTACGTCACTCGTAATCACTACCGTTCGTTTCAGCAGGTAAAGACGAAGTAATGAACATGCCTGAAGAACGCCGCGTGGTGGTCCCCTCTAGCCTCACTTCACTCGACGAGATCTACACGTTTCTGCAAGAAAGCCTCGACTTCCCCAGCTACTTCGGACGCAACTTGAATGCATTGTGGGACTGCGCCACCAGCGATATCACAAACCCGGTTTGCGTGGTTTGGCCGAAACGTTGGGACTCAGGCAATCCGTATCTGTGGTGGAAAGCCTTGCCCGTGCTAAACGTTCTGCAAGAGGCGGCGGAAGAAAACGAGCGATTGCGGATTGAAATGGGCGGCTAGAATCAATCGTTCACGCGGTTACGATACAACCATTTATCACTCAGTCCATCCCATGGAGAGAACGAGGACACGATGAGTATCTGGGTTCGAGCTTACCTTCACCAGCCTTCCGGCACTCAGGTCGCAGAACTGTTATCGCAAGGAATTGCCCAGCGACTTCCCTTGCTGACATTTCTGTTCAGCCCTGAGGCCGAGGAAGAGCCGGAAGATGTCTTAGAGCGGCTTCGCGTGCAGCCTGACGGCGATAAAGACTGGGAGATCTACTACCGGGACGACCCCGATTGGTTTCTGCCAGTCGAACGTTTCACTGGGGAAGCGGCTCAGGAAGAGATCGAGGAAGCGTTGGAAGAGTTGGAAGATTATTCTCACCTAGAAACCGAACCTGTCCGCGAGTTCCTGGCCGGCGTGGTCGAGACAATTGGTTTCGAGCTGAAACTTTCCGACGCGGAGGGTATGGGAACCCCGGTTGCAATCGCCGCGGCCACTAAGCTTGTGGAAACGTTCGGCGGAATTGTCAGCGCCGATGGCTACGGCTGGATGCTTCCCAGCGGCAACGAAGTTGACGTCATCATGGAAGCCTAGTGGAGATTGTTCGTTCAAGAAACGGAGAAAGGACGGAGGCCGTTTGTCGCCTGGCCATCCGTCCTTTCACACACCCAAATTAGGAGAGCACTTACAATTCGGGAACGCTTACCCCATTACGCGGTTTCAGCCGTGTCGGAAGCAGCAATGATGTCTTCGGCACCTTCCAGGAAGCTGGCCAAACCACGCGAGCGGTAAGGTTGTTGCAGCTTGCGGACCGCCTTCGATTCGATTTGACGAACGCGTTCACGGGTCACGCTGAAGATCTTACCGACCTCTTCCAGCGTATAGGCATAACCATCGGTCAGGCCGTATCGCAGACGAATGATCTCGCGTTCGCGGTGGTTCAGGTGCTGCATCACTTCGCCCAGACGTTGCTTCAACGCTTCCTGGTGGGTTTCGTACAACGGGTCATCGTTGCGGTGATCTTCCAGGAATTCGCCAAAGAAGCTGTCGTCGTGATCGCCAACGGGTTGATCGAGGGAGAGAGGATTGCGGTTCATCTTGACGATGACCTTGGCGTCGTCGACCGAGATGTCCATCCGCTGGGCGACTTCTTCCGGCGAAGGTTCGCGGCCCAATTCCTGAACCAGGTCTCGGGTGACGGCTCGTACCTTGCCCATGGTGTCGATCATGTGCACAGGAACGCGGATGGTGCGGCTTTGATCGGCAATCGCTCGGGTGATGGCCTGACGGATCCACCAAGTGGCATAGGTCGAGAACTTGTAGCCACGTTCGTGCTCGAACTTGTCAACCGCACGCATCAGGCCCGTGTTCCCTTCCTGAATCAGATCGAGGAAGCTCAAGCCGCGGTTACGGTACTTCTTGGCGATCGAAACCACCAGACGCAGGTTACCAGCCGAAAGGCGACGCTTGGCGGCATCGTATTCTTCCTGGTATTCAGCGATCTTTTGGATTCGGCGACGAAGCGTGGCTGGGCTTTCGAGCGTGACTCGCATCAAGCCATGCAGTTCCTTTTGCATGTCTTCCAGAGTCTGACCATTAAGATGACCGCCATATTCGCGAGCCAGTTCGATGTTCTCCGACAAGGTGTCCATACGGTGCGAGATTTCTCGCAGCTTGGAGAGCTGAGGAGTGACCTTGTTGGTTCGCAGATTGAGCTCTTCAACCAGTTGAACCCCCTTGCTACGGCGTCGGCCGAGTCGCTTCCAGGCGTTGTGACGATCTTCGGCGTTGGCCGATTTCGAGATGGCGATTCGCCAGTCAGCCGCATTGGCTTCGAGCATTGCCTTGAGCGTGATCAGGTTCGGCACGATCCGCTTCATGATCAGCTTCTTTTCCTTGGCGTTGGTCACCGAGACTTCCACGGTGCGATCCAAGCGAAGCTGGCCGTCACGAACCTTGGTCAGCTGATCGAACGCATGACGCAAGATCAGGTCGTTGGCGATCACCGCATGACGAAAGCGAGTTCGCCATTTGTCGATTTGCGTAGCGGCCGCGATTTCCTCGGCACGCGTCAGCATCGGAATTTCGCCCATCTGCATCAGGTACATTCGGACGGGGTCGTCGACCTGGCTGACTTCTTCGACCGCTTCGTCTTCGTCGGACGAATCGCTGACAATGGAAAGATTATTGATCGAGACCGAATCGAAATCGTCTTCTTCGTGGAAAGCTTCGTGCGAGTGAGCCATGGGTGCGTTCTCCATCGTTGATTTTTTTGACGACCGTGGTGACCACGATCGGGCGACGTCACGATGAATTGCAGCCCCTGTGCCGAAAGGTTCGTTTCGAGCCAAAACAACACCCTAACTATTTATCAGATAGACACTTGCAGCAAACTAGGTCGATCTAAGTCAGATGGCCGATGATGCCGAAGCACATCAAATCGCCCCAAAAATCGGTTGCGAAATCCCACCACCTGACCCAGATTCGCTGCCAAACCTAGATCGCTTGCCTAAGAAGATTGGATGGGAAGCGTCAGAAATTGGTTCCACCGAAGTGATAAACCAGGGAATTCTGGCCCAACTCGGTTCTTTTCACCTATCTGAGGCACTCCTCGGGAAGGGTGAACCGAGTCGTGTCGTTTCCTGGCATCATCGCCACTGGGGCGATCACGGCAGCGAGCGCCCTATATAGGAGAACAATGGATGGAAATAAGTGTCGCCTGTCCCTTTCAGAATAATTACCCGCTTCCAATTGAGTACTCCCTAAATAGAAGGAATTCGCCGCGGGTTGTCGTACCCCATGCCCAGGTAGTTTTTTTCCGGAGGATCATGCTACGATTAGAAACCTTGTCGATTCGATCTCCTTCAACCCCGATTGCCTCATCGTGATCAAGATGTCCGAGCCGCAAATTAAGGTCAAAGTTCACCAAAACGTGGGAACCGTCTCCATCCATCGCGACGAGAAACGCAATGCGTTGACTCGCGCCATGGTCTTCGATTTGATCCAGGCGTTTCGCGATTTGCATGGCGAAAAGAAGGTACGAGCCATTGTGCTGACCGGTGGCGGCGGTGCGTTTTGCTCGGGACTTTGCCTGGAAGAAATGCACGAGATCGTCCAGGAAGACGACAACCAGGATCGGTGGCACCAAGATACGACCAGCTTGGCCGAACTGCTTCAACAGATGCTGCAGTTTCCCAAGCCAATCATCGCCGCGGTCAACGGCCCGGCGATGGGTTTCGGAGCCGGCTTAGCGTTGGCTTCCGATATTGTGATCGCCAGCCCGGAGGCCCGTTTCGGCTTTCCCGAGCCTAAGCGGGGCATCGTCTCCGGCCTTTGCACGCCACTGCTTCATTTCCGCATCGGTGGCAGTCACACGGCCCGTTTACTGCTAACGGGTGAATCGATCAACGCCGATCGTGCGTTACAAATTGGCTTGGTCAGCGAGATCGTGCCCAACAACAATTTGTGGGCTCGGGGTGTGGATTTGACGAAGCAGATCGCTCAGTCGGCTCCTCAGGCCATCCAGCTCACCAAGAAGCAACTCAACGAAACCGTCGGTGAACAACTGGAAATGCATATTGCCCTCGGGGCCGCTGCAAGTGCTACCAGTCGCACCACCGATTCGGCCAAAGAAGGGCTTGCCGCGTTCGTCGAGAAACGGGAGCCAGAGTGGCCGTAGGAAGCTTTTTCAAGCAGAAAAGCCAAGCAATAATCCGACGGCTTTCGACGAATAATAAAAAGAGATCTACGAAGTTTGCGGATACGGGGTCCCGCAAGGCGTCCCGTTGACGGAGAACCGTATCACTCTATGATGTTAGTCAAGTGGTAGGTTTTTCTTGATCTGCCGTGCCGGCCTATGGCAGCCCGGCTTAGGTTTAAAAACGAGAACGCGCGATGTCGCGTATCGAAAACTTGAGTCCGTTTCCATCATCTGGTGACCCCAGAGCTTTCTAGCGCCATGTCTCAACGACGCCGGCAAACCCATGAGTGCAAGCAACCTCCTTAAAACCGAGACCAGTGATTTGCATGCCACGGTGGAACAATCCATCGATTGGTCGCATTGGCTAGGAACCGTCCCGCAATACGGACAATTCCTGCTTCGCATGATTTCTTTTTTGCCTGAAGTTGATCAACGCTGCGACGAAGTCCTAGGAACGTCAGACGCTTGGTTTATCGATCGCCGACGAGCATCGTGGGCCGCTGCAGATCTCCGAGATCTGCAATCATTCCAACAGCTAGATAACCGCAACGCGATCGACATAGATACCGTCGTCGATCGATCATCGCACGCGGATCAGTTTGTTTGGGTCGACGATGCGCCGACGGCCGCTGGGGTATTGTACGTCCTGGAAGGCTCGACGATGGGGGGTAAACAGCTATGCCACCTCGTTCGAGCAGGCTTCCCAGCGGACACGCATGTTCCACTGAGATACCTCAGTGGATACGGAGATCAAACGGGTCGCCACTGGCAAGTCGTCAAGGCTTGGCTCGATCGTATTCTGGTAGCCGCAGACGATCAGACAAAGGCGGTGGAAGCCGCCAAAAGGATGTTTGTTGTTTTTGGGGAACAGTTGGGTAGCGAAAAATGACGAACGCAGATCCGAACGAAAGGAATTCCTCGGTCGATCTCACCAATTGCGACCGAGAACCAATTCACTTGGCTGGGGCGGTTCAACCGCACGGCGCACTTCTGGCATTCCAATTGGGTAACCTCACGCTGCGACATGCTTCAGCCAATATCTTGCAGTGGCTTGACGTGATGCCCGTGGTCGGTACGCCGCTCGATACCCTCTTCGACGATGACTCGGTCGCGCTTCTTACCCGTATCGCAACTGGCTTGCGCGGTGTGGTTCGCCCGTTGAAGATTCGAGCGAGGGAAGGGGAGACCGATCAATCGATCTCAGCCGCAGCCCACGTGTACAAGGGCATGCTGGTTGTCGAGCTTGAGGAAACGCAACCGACGAACGGCTCAGCCGAGTTGCTGGAAGAACTCAGCTTGCCGCTTCAGCTCACCAAGGCGAATCAACGGCTACAGCAATGCCTGAACCTGCCAGACTTGTATCAAGCTATCACGGATGAGATTCGCGATATGAGCGGATTTGATCGTGTGATGCTATACCGCTTTGCGGAAGACAATCATGGTGAAGTGATCGGCGAGTCGGTCGTTGAGGGGAAGGAGGCTTTTCTCGGACTGCATTACCCAGCGACTGATATCCCTGAACAAGCACGAAGACTCTACGTGCTGAACACGGTTCGCTCGATTGGAGACGTGAACGCGACGCCGGTGCCGATCATTCCTAGCTGCAACGCGGACACCGACACACCACTCGATTTAAGCCTTAGTTGCTTTCGAGCGGTTTCGCCGATTCACATCGAGTACCTGCAAAACATGGGCGTGCGAGCATCGATGTCGATCTCGATCGTCATCGATAATCGCCTGTGGGGGCTGATTGCTTGTCACCATTATTCGGCCAAGCCGCTCCGCCTGGAAGAACGAGCCGCATGCGAGATCATGGGCCTGGTCGCCGGCAACTACCTTTCCGCCCGTGTGCAATCAGACGTCAACAGCGAACGGGTTCGTCGTCGCAAGCATTACCATCGCGTGCTCGATCAGTTCACCCGCCTGACGAACGTCTGGCAATCGGTCGATGAGATTTGGCCCGACCTCCGCGAGATCGTTCAGGCCAACGGCGTGGCGGTGGTCGCCGAGCGCAAGACAACCGTCATTGGCGCGACTCCTAGCTCGAGAGCGATCAAGACGATTGTCGAACAACTCGAGCAGCAGTCCGAAGAAGGAACCAAGACTTGGGAAACGCATTCGCTTACCGAAGCCATTGGTGATCTTTCCCCGGAAGAACTGGGGACGGCTTGTGGCTGCTTGGCGGTTCGGCTGTTTGCCCCAGACGTTAATTGGCTGCTGTTCTTTCGGGACGAATACATCAGCGAAGTTACTTGGGCGGGCAATCCGGAAAAGTCTGCCGTTCCCTCCGAAGACGGTATTCGCCTCTCGCCACGGAAGTCGTTCGAGCAGTGGAAGACGACGGTCCATCGCCAATCGCGCCGCTGGACGCTGGTTGATCGAGAAATGGCCGAGGAACTTCATAGCGGTTTGATGGAACTTCTCAGCTTGCGGGCAGCCGAACTTCATCGACTTAACGAAGAGCTCGCCAAAATCAACGCCGATCTCGATGCGTTCGCCTATGCCGCCTCGCACGACCTACGGGAACCCCTAAGGGGCATCAAACAGACTGTCTTCCTGCTGAAGCACGAATTAGGATCGAATTCCAACGATACCCTCAATGGCCGCCTGGGTACCCTCTCGAAGCTGGCGTCGCGGATGGACGAGCTCGTCCAAGGCTTACTACGCCTTTCGCGAGTTGGGCAAGCTAACTTAGAATTCGAAAATGTTAATTTGCGAGAGGTGGTAGAAGAAGCAGTGGAAATGGTCGTCGGCCGACCTACTCCCCAGGACATCGAGGTGATCATTGAGGGAGATGCGGTCCTGTGGGCCGACTACCTTTGCGTTCGAGAACTATTCACGAACTTGATCTCGAACGGATTGAAATACAATACGAGTGATGTAAAGCGTTTAACCGTCGGTATTTCCAAGGACCCTGACTTAAGCGATTCGGACGTCAATGTGTTTTACGTCCGGGACAATGGCATAGGAATTGCTCCTGAAACCCATCAAGAGGTATTTCAGATATTCCGTCGTTTGCATCTTCCTGAGCAGTATGGCGGAGGCTCTGGTGCTGGCCTGACCATCTCGAAGAAGATCGTCAATAGGCATGGAGGCAAGATCTGGATAGACTCGGAACCGGGTGCTGGTTCCACCATCCTATTTACGCTTGAACAGGTAGATTAGTCATGTCTCCCATGCTCGTGTGTTTCATCGAGGACAGCGATTTGGATTTTGAGTTAGGTCAAATGGCCGTACAACTCGAAAACCCGCTAACTAAGATCATTCGCGCGAAATGCTGCCACGAAGGCATGAAGATCGTCGAAGACAATTCGCCGCAACTGACATTCCTCGACTTGAATCTGCCAGGTTGCGATGGTTTTCGCATCCTCAAGCACATCGCTAAGTCGATTCCCGATCAATTGCGTCGCATTGTGGTGTTCACGACGTCGTCCAATCCGCAGGATCGCACGCGGGCAATGGAGTTGGGAGTTTCCAACTTCCAAACTAAGTCGTCCGATCCCGAAGAATATTTGATGACGGTCCGCCGCGTTTTGGCGTCGCTCAGTTAAGTCAGGCCCAAGTTGAAATATCATTTTCTAATCATCGACGATTCTCCTGAGGATCGAAATGTGGTTGTTTCGGCTTTACGCCGAGACATCGATGTCCGCTACCGCTTTACTGAAGCGGCGACCGGTGCAGATGGCCTGGAGAAGATTGCCACCCTCGGATCGGAAATCGATTTGGTCTTCCTCGACTATCGCTTGCCCGATATGGATGCGCGACGTTTCGTTGAATTGTTGCTGGGGGATTCGACCATTCCACCAGTCCCGATCGTGCTCGTGACCGGCAGTATTGGGACCGATCGCTTCGACAAGTCATTCCTCGAAAAGGGCGTACAAGACTTCTTTGGCAAGTCGCAAATCACCGCCGAGATTTTGCCGCGGATCGCGATCAATGCAATCGAGCGTCATAAGCTTCTACTGAAGGTTGTTGAGAGCGAACGGAAAGCGGAACAGGCGATGATCATGGCCGATCAGGCCAATCGCTCGAAGTCGCAGTTTCTGACATCGCTCAGCCACGAACTGCGAACGCCGCTTACCGCGATCATCGGCTTCGCTGAGATCTTGCAGCAAGACCTCCATGCCGAGGACGCTGCGAAGATGCTCGACATGATCGCCAACAGTGGCGAGCATTTGCTAGAACTGCTGAACGACCTTTTGGACATTGCCAAGGTCGAAGCGGGTAAGTTGGAAGTGGAATCGTCCCCGACCGATGTCTGCCGGTTGATCGACTCGGCGTGCGAACTGCTGAAGTATCGTGCAACGGAGAGCGGCTTGCAATTCCGCTGGGAAACGCCGCAAAACTGCCCTCCGCAGTTGATGATCGATCCTGTTCGCGTGCGACAGATTCTGATCAATCTGCTAACGAACGCGATCAAGTTCACCGATCACGGCAGTATCCATTGTCAGTCCGAGTACAACTATGCTCGCGAGAAACTGTGGATTCGTGTGACCGACACAGGCCCAGGCATCTTGCCTGACGTGGTCGAGCGAATCTTCACGCCGTTCGATCAGGGACCAGCCACTCGCGAGAAAAAGTTGCTTGGCATCGGTTTAGGATTGGCGATCAGTCGCCAGTTGGCCAACTTGATGGGCGGCTTCTTAAGATTGGAGGAGACCTCGGAGAACGGCTCGACGTTTCTGCTCGAGATCGATGCACCGGAATGTGCACCTTCCAGCCAGGAGACTGTCCCGGCCCATGTCCAGACCGAAGCAAAGCCGTCTAGCGACAACTGGGACAAGCTTTCGATTTTGATTGCGGAGGATGTCGACGCGAACCGTTACCTCTTGAAGAAGGTCTTCGCACGATTCGGTATCGAACCGGAATTCGCCAAGGATGGCCGGGAAGCATGCGATAGCGTGTTTGCTCGTAGTTCCCCGTACGACTTGATCGTAATGGATATGCAGATGCCGGTTATGGATGGTTACGAGGCAACCGCCTTGCTAAAGGCACGAGAAGTCGAAACCCCCGTGATCGCCCTGACGGCAGCTGCCTTAAGCAACGATGTCGAACGCTGCCTATCGGTAGGCTGTAATCAGGTGCTGGTCAAACCGGTAAGCGTCAAGCAGTTGCAGACGCTGCTGATGGATTACTTCGGTTAGAGTCGTAAACAGCAGAAGTAAGTTCGCGTCAATCTACGTTGGCTTACGGATTGTCCATCGACCTTACGAGGCGTTCTCTTCCGCAATCATTTCCGCGGCATGCTTGACCAGCTTGATCCGCTTGGCACTGGCTTGTTTCTGAAGCTCACGGAACGCTTCGCTTTCATTGAGCTCCATCTTCCCCATGAGAATCCCTTTGGCCTTTTCGATCGTCTTACGGTCCTCAAGAGCCTGTTTCAGATCGCGATTCTCTTCCTTGAGCGACTCGAACTGCTGAAACCGTTCCAGCACCAGGTAGATGGTCGGTTTGATCTGATCGGTATCGATTGGCTCGACCAGGTAGGCCATAACGTGGTCCTTCAAGGCCTTCTCGACGTCCAACAACGATTCCTTCGGTGTGATCACAATCGCTGGTGTAGGATCAAGATGGCTTATCGCGATTAACGCATGAATCGCCTCGCCGTCGTCGAGTTCAATACCCGAGATAATCAGATCCGGAGGCGTCGGCGTCCCGGTCTCAAGCAATTGCTTCGTAGACGAACAGATGGACCGCAATCGAAATCCCATCTCCGCAACAAGATCGCTCACGCATTGCCGGATTTCCTCGGAGCGATGAGCTATGACTATTTCAATTTGTTCTGGTTCAATCTTCATGAAGGATCAGTGAAAGCTGCCGGCCAAGTGAAGAGAATTAAGGCTAAAAAAAGGCTACTGACTGCCGCCTTCTGGCACAAGCCCTCCTTTGTTTTCGATTCGCTAATGCAACGTTTCACTCCGCTCGAGGAATGTTCTCGTGGCTAAAAATCTATCGTGGTTTGCCATCCCCTTAGCTGTTCAGCGATAATCCGGTGGAGGTATTCGCAATCTCACTTGTTTGATTTATCGCAGGAAAGTTTCCATGTTATCGAATCTACGGCTTAACAGCTTCTGGCCCGTAATATGGCTGATTACCTCGATCGCCACCGCTGCTGAACCCAACAGAGATGATGCAGCCCAACAGAAGATTCTTACGGGCTTGGCCGACCGCGATCCTGAAGTGATCCGACAGACGCTCGACAAAATCCAATTCATCGGACCGACACGACTACGACCGTTCAAAGATGCCTTGATCCCATTGGTCGGCAATCCAGAAGCGTCGAATTTCCGCACCGCCATCGAGTTGCTAGCCGAGATTGGTCCGGACGCCATCGACGCGTTGCCAGCGATTGAACCTCATTTGGCTAATCCATCACCCGAGATTCGCTTATACACGGCCGAAGCCGTTTGGCGAATTGGAGGACGGTCCAAGCAAGCATCCGCAGTCCTGGTTGACCTGTTGCAAGCCAAGACAATCGATCCGAAAAACCCCAAGGACGATACGTGGTTCCGCGATGCGATTGCCACTCGGCTGCGTTGGATCGGACTGGAAGCGGGTTCCGAGATCGAACGATTGCTTCAACTCACAAGTGATCCGCGGGACGACATCCGCCAGTACGCTTTATCAATCCTTGGTTCCTTGGGCCCAAGTTACCGAGCTGAAACCGAGAAGCAACTGACAGCCTCGCTGCAAGATCCAATTCCTCAGGTTCGTTTGGCAGCAGCAACAAGCTTGGCAGAAGTCGATGCTCGGCTCGATCAAGCCGTTGCCGTACTCATCGAACTTGCCAAGCAAGAAGTTCCCGCTTCGCCGCAAGCCGAACGAGACGTTTGGGCTGAGAACTATGTCCCCAGTTCGGCGATTCAAGTTCTCGGCGAATGGGAAGCCGACGCGATACCAGCCGTTCCAATATTGGCCAAACTACTGAAGTCGAACGTACTGGCCGTTCGACTGGAAGCAGCCACGGCCTTGGGGCGTATAGGCTCGCCTGCCCGAGAGGCAATTCCCGCGTTGTCGGCTGCGATGCAGGAAACGGAGTACCACAGCATGCCGTTCGTACACCAAGCATGGTGCGTCGGAGAGAATGCGGCGAAAAGCCTCGGCCAAATTGGCTTGCCGGCGGTCGCTTCCCTAACCGAAGCCTTGAAAGACAAGGACCCAACCATCCGAGCTTGGGCCACGAGCGCGCTGGGCGAAATCCCGATTGCGGCGCCGCAAACGGTCGGCCCACTAAGCGAACGATTAAGTGACGAGAACGCATACGTACGGCTGAAAGCCATCAAGGCACTCGGCAAGCTAGGACCAGCCGCGGTTGGGGCATCCCCGCAGTTGGCGAGATTACTACTAAGCGAACTCGACATCACGACGTTCTCCTCTGGATCGGGCATCGGGCAGAATCATTCCACTAGCGAAGCGGCCTGGGAGACGTTGGTAAAGCTCAATCCGTCGGCAGAACAAATCATCCCGCCGCTCGTCGAAGGTCTTCAGAATGCGGAGAGCATTTCGTACGCAGCTATCTGTGCACTGCGCGAGTATCCCGACGCGAGCGAGGCAACCAAAGAACCACTACAGCGACTACTGAAACAGCCAAAGTCACGCGTTGCCGCAGCTTGCGCGCTCGCTTTTGTCGATCCAGCAAATGCCGAAATCCAATCGATCTTGGAGGAAGCGGTCTTTGACGAGGAGGAGTCGACCTTTTTGGCTGCTCTCGGCCTGGAACAACTCGCCTCATCGGGAAAAACCTTCGACTCCGACTTCCGTCAACGACTGTTAGTGCACTCCCAACAGCATTTCAGGCCGCAATTTTCCCTCGCCGTTTACCGACTCCTTCCCGATCATCCTGAGGCAACGCAGCGTCTGGCCGAGGTCATTGTTAATGCGCATTCCCTATTCGACGCCAACGCGAGACGCGAAGCAACGCAAACACTGCCAGGGCTGATTCGACGTCATCCATCGCTTAAACAAGCTTTCTCTTCATATCTGAACTTCACTGAGCCCCCGTCCGACGATCAAGTTGAATGGGAACGCATCCAGCACCAAACGCACATACGTCTTCAAGCGACTGCCTACCTGTTATTCGCGCGAGTCGATTTAGACCAGGTGATGAATAGCCTGAATAAACTGGCCAACGAAAATGAAGCCTACAAGGTGATCGAGGTACTAACCAAAGATCTGCCCGTTCCGGCGGAAGCCGTTCCACTGCTCACGAACTTGTTGGAAAACAACGAGTACTATATCGTCAACGGCGACTTCTACGGTAACGGCGGTGAAGGGCGTGTGGTGGGAGACCGAGCCGCGCGGGTCTTAGTCCAACATGGCGCGAAAGATGCATTGATTACCAAAATCAATCACTCCGACGCACGCGTTCGTAAACGCGTTGTCGCCGCCTTGGGTCAGCTTGTCGAGGCATCTTCGCTCGATGCGATTTCGCCTCATCTGGCAGATCGTGATTACGAAGTGCGAGCTGCTTCCGTGATTGCCTTAGGGCGAATCGGCCAGACTCACCCCATGTTGCAAGAACGAATCGCGCCGCTCCTTCGCCAGGCTAAAGAAGACCGACGACGCGTCGTGCGTGAAGCAGCCACGCAAGCCCAAGCCGCCTTCACGGCGACGAGCAACCGGCAAGAAACAACGGGAACCGGCGCTGCCAAGTAGTGTTGGGGACTTCTAGGCAGGACCGCCGGTTCCGCGAGGAATTGGGGCAACGGCAGTGTAGGGCCGTTGCTTCTAATCATGACGACAAAGCATGGTGTCCATCTGCTCCTTCATCGTATGAGCGAGCTCTCCCAAATCGTGACTGGCGACGTAGGCCTGCCCCATGCCTACGACCGCCGTCTGCAACAGTTCGTCAATTGCCTTCAGCCGCTGATTGATCGTTTGGGTTTGCTCGACCGTGGTATCCATGCTGCCGCGAGCACTGTTCGAGCTTGCGACCACGTTCCGAACTTCCTCGCTAAGCGTCATCGCGGACCGACCTTGCTCTTGGGTGACTTCCGCGAGCAAATCGGTCGCACTGAGAATTTGCTGGAATAGCTCCACGACATGTGTTGTCGACTTGGTAGTCGCACGCGTGGCACTTTGAATTGCCTCAATCCGATTCTCGATCCCTTCAATCGCACTGCTGGTTTGCTGAGCCAACTGCTTCACTTCAGTGGCCACCACGGCGAATCCACGTCCCGCTTCACCAGCCCGGCTTGCTTCGATCGTGGCATTCAGGCTCAGCAGATGGGTTTGATCGGCGATATCACGAATCAGTCCAACCACATCACCGATTTCCGTCGCCGCCGTTTCCAACCGACCGATTTGCTTCGAGTTATTCGAGACAATCTCGGAAGCGGACTGGGTTGTCTTCGATGCTTGATTGGCCTGCATCGTGGCATTTGCCATGTCATCGACCAGTCGTTGAATCGATTTCGAGGCGGATTGGAGTGACTCGGATACCATCGAGATCGAACCGGAGGCTCCGCGAATGCCTTCGAACATCGACGCGACATCGCGCGTGATCTCTTTACTTTGATTCTGCGATCGCGTGATGTCCTCTTTCACCGATTCCGCGTTGCGTGAGAGCTCTTCCCCGGCCGAGGCCAGGCTGCTGGAACTGGACGAACAGAGATCTCCCGCACTGTCCAGCCGTGTGAGAACCTGGTTGAAGCTGTCTGCGATCTCTCCCAATTCTCCTTCCATGACCGGCAAACGGTCGTGCAAGCTGGCTTCGCCGGTGGCAATTTTGCGGATCGCCCGAACCAACGCCGCCGTACGTTTGGCAATGGTGCGGGCCGTGTGATAACCGATACCACCGACAAGCAAGATTGCGAATCCACATACAATCATCGCCATGGTCAAACGAAAGAGCTGAGTTTGAGCGGCTTCGTTGGCCTGGTTCTCGATTTCTTGACCTAGGTCTAGTTGAATCTTGCGATAGTCACCAAGGCGAGACGTTTGAACTTGCCACCACTCCGTAGGATCGATCTCGAATCGATCGTCATCCTTGGCGGATGTAACCGAGTCAGCAATCTCGGCGGCGCGGACCGCATGTGGTGCCTTTCGATTTGCTTGAAGGGTTTCCAAGACCGGTGGTGAAACGAGCGACTCGAAATGCAGGAGATGCTCTTCCTGGGCACGCTGCAAATCGGCGATCTTGCGGCGGAGTGCTGTATCGGCTTGCTTGGCGGCCAATGCTTGGGAGACGCGAGCCCGCTCGAGTCCGGCGTATTCCTTTGCCAAGGCCAACATCTCAGTCGCCAGCAGCGTTTTGATCAGATGACCATCGTGCGTGGTTCGCGCACAAGCAATCGTGCGATTCAGATTGTCTTGAATGAAGTTGGTATAATCCTTCAAGATTGGCCCCGCCTCATGCAATGCGTCAACCTTGGTTCGGGCTGCGGTGATCTTGGCTTGCCAGTCGCGGATTTCTTGGAGATCGTCCGCCTCGACTAGCCCAGCAGTAACTCCTTCGTCGAGACCGGAATCAAGTCGCTGGAAGACACCATCGGTCAGTTGACGCTGCTTCTTCAATTGGTCGACAAATGCGGTCCCTCCGCCGGCGATGTAACCAGCACTCAGGCCACGCTCTTTTTGCAACTCGTGGGTGAGATCGGAGAGATAGGTCGCCACCGCAACAATCGCCGGGCCTTGTTTGGCTTCCTGGTAAGCTTCCCAGCAATGGCTAATTTGGCAATAGGCGAGCATCAGCGTCGGTACGACGGCCGCACCTACCAAGAACCACAACCGCCGACCAATGGTGAAATTCCAACGCATCAGACCTGCCCCTAGGAATCCTTGAATCGAAAAACGACCTCCAACGCTACGTCGATTCAAAGTTCTAGCCCCGCGACCGGCTAGTATCAGCGAAGCCTTGCGGAGGTCCGCATGCGCCTTAATCGGTACAAATGGAAAGGTCACTTGGTGCGTTTAGGGTCGCTGCGCGTACCCGCAGGGGATCGGAAAAACGTACCGTTTTGCTCCTGAATTCCGCGTGATCAGCTTGCCCCTTTGCCAAGGGGCAGGAGATGGAAAGAGGCTCGCCCAAGAGACCGTGATCGACGCTATTTCGGATCAGCTTTCAGGGCGTCGCGAATCGAGCGGACGGCTTGATCGGCCAAGATTTTGTAAGCGGGGCTGTTCCAATGAAAGCTATCGCCGCGGGCCAGTTCGCGTTTGTCGACCAGCAAGGCATAGAAGTCGTTGATCGGCACATGCAGTTCATCCATCACCTCCGCGGCCAATCGATTGTGTTCGACGATGACAGGATCGATTTTCGGTTCGAGCTCTTTAGGGTTTCCTTTCACCGTCACAGGCGTGCTACTAGCCCAGATCAGTTTCGCTTCCGGGAACTTGGCTCGAATAACTTCGACATACTCGCGTGTGAGTGGTTTGAACGTTCCCTCTTTGATACGGCCTTCTTGCCAACCATGCAGGCCCATGTTGAAGTGGACCACATCGTACGGTCCATGCTCAAGCACCTCCTCCAACAGTTTGTTGAGGTGCTTTGATTGATGATGCGGATTAATCCAGCAATCGACGTACGCTTCGCCGCTCAGGTCGTTGATGACCTGCTTTCGGTAGCCGTTGAGAATTGAATCGCCAACCAATAACACACGAGGACGATCTTGATCGACCACTTTCGCTCGATCCAATCCCCAACCTTTGCCATCGGAATGAAGCCGTTCGTCCTTTTCGACCGGCGCCGATTTCCCCTCTTCGGCCTGGACGGAATGAGTGCCTACCAATAGCAACATCAAGGCAACGGCGAATCGACTAGCAGACAAGCGATGACCGATCATAAGTAGGATCTCCGATCTCAGGGCGGGGCAGGGGAATCAGGCGGGAATCTTCCTAGCGTAATGTGGCTGGCAGCTAATGTACAGAAACGTATGTTCCCCCCAGTTTTGCGCCGTACGGAGACTCTTCTGCGCAAGAATGACTTGGGATGCGATTACGCACCGTCTATCATCGAAGTTTCTCACTCCGCGTATCGCTTCCGTCCAACCACATCCGAGGTGACTCTGTGGCTCTTTCCCTTTGGCGAATATTATGGCTTGGCCTGTTAGGAATGATTGGCGTTTCACTCGTTTCGGAGTCCCGATCGATGCTGCATGCGGAACCTAACGTCGAAAGCACGAAAACGACCAGTTCGCCGGAGCTCCGTAATCTGCTGATGCCTTTGATCGAGAAGCATCGAGGAGACGTCGGAGTCGTCATCAAGCATGTCCCCAGCGGCGAGATGTTTTCCTACCAAGCGGATCAGCCAATGTCGACGGCCAGCTTAATCAAGCTGCCGCTGCTGATGGCCACCTACGAAAAAGTGCACGCCGGTGATACGTCGCTCGATTCGATGATCACTCTGGAAGAGTCCGACAAAGTCCCCGGCTCAGGCATCCTGACCAAACACTTCTCGCCAGGTTTAACGCTGAGTCTGAGGGATGCGATTCAGCTGATGGTCGCTTATTCTGACAATACGGCGACCAACCTGGTGATCGACGAAGTGGGGCTCGACACGACCAATGCATTGATGAAGAAGCTTGAATGTGGCGAGACACGCTTGAATTCGAAGGTCTTCCGCCGTGATACTTCGAACGACATGGAACGCAGCAAAGCATTTGGTCTCGGCAGCACTTCGGCCAACGACATGCTGGTGATGTTAACCGCACTTCACGACCGTTCGTTTGTCGACAAGGCAACGTCGGATCAAATCATGAAGCATCTTTACGACTGCGAAGACCGCATGAAAGCAGCCCGGTACTTGCCGGCCAGCGTGAAAGTGGCCCACAAGGGAGGTTCCGTCAATGCAGCCAGAACGGACGCAGGCATCATCGACCTGCCCGAAGGAAAGGGATCGATCCTCTTCTGCATTTTGACGATGAACAACAAGGACGAAAGCTGGACCGACGAAAACGAAGGCGATGTGCTTTCTGCCGACATCGGAAAGTCAGTGTACGACTACTTCATGAAGAAAGAGTAGAGACGTTGCCCTTGGCGGAGCTTAAATCTGGTTCACCTTGGCCACACACTGGTCAAGATAACTACGACCACGGTTGATTTCATCGGTCGTCTCTTTGGCGGTTGGCAGAATGGGGATACCGCGGGGGACTGGGTGCATAAAGACTTCGGTCCAGCCTTGATAGTTGATTTCGGCCAGGGCTTCGATCATCGGTTGGAAATCGAGCGATCCGCGCCCAGGCATTTGCAGAAGTTGCTGTTCGGTCGGCATTGGCTTGTGGCATCCGTTGCCATGTTCCCAGGCGTAAAACATGATCAGCCCTTCTTGCAAATCACGAATTAGTTGCGCGAGCTGCTGCGGATCTTGCGGTAAATGATAGGGTGCCAGAGCAATCGCCAGGTTCTTTGACGGTCGCAGTTCGAGCAGCCACTTCAAGGAGTCCGGTTCGAAGATCAGATTGTTGGCGTGATTCTCAATGGCAATTGTCACGCCGGTTTCTTCGGCGACTTCCAGGTGCGGCTTCATCTTCTCGAGAAAATCGGCGACCGCTTTCTTCAGATCGCTGCCTTGCAAGTCTTTGGGACCCGATCCGCCGGTGACCATCAACTGACAGCCAAAACGTTGGGCAAAACGCATTTCGTCCTGCAAGCCAAACGGTCCGAGCTTGTACTGCGTGATGCAGCCCAGCGTGACGTCGTTTTCCTTCAGCATCGCGGCAAACTGATCGGCACCCAACTCGTCGATCTGCTCGCGCTGGTCGCCGTGCACTTTCGGCCAAACATCGATCGTCTTCGCCCCGATCTTTTTTGCCTCAGGCAAGATCTCAGCCAGCGGCAGGTAGCCGTACATGCAGGAAGGGAGCATGTAGTTCAACTGAAATTTTTTGGTGCCGTCCGCGTGGCCCGCTGACCAGAGCCCAGCACCGATTGCGCCAGCAGCCAAGGCATGAAACGTACGTCGATTGATGGCAGGGTTTGGCATGATGGAACCACCACAAAGTTGAGACTACGCGACTTCGAAACCAGCACGTTGTTCGCGAGCCAAATGGGTGTTGGCTTCGCTGTCACCGACGAACTGCTCGCTCTTCGGATCCCAGGTCAGTTTCCGGCCAAGCTTCATCGCGATATTCCCCAAATGGCACGTGCTGACACTACGATGTTGGCTCTCGATGTCCGAGATCGGCAACTTGCGACTCGCGACACAATCGAAGAAGTTGCCCATGTGATTGATGATCGCATCGAGCTTGCCGGCTCGTTCCGGTCGATCGAGATTGTCATTGTTGTAGACCTGGAAGTCCGCGCGAGGGAGCGGTTTCTCGGTCGGGGCACCCTCCAGCGAGCCACGGTTCACGAACAAGCGTCCCTTATCGCCGGTGAACATCACGCCGTTGCGACCTTCGTCCGCCACCGTCATTTCAACGCCATTGTCGAGCTTATAGCGAACATGGTAATCGATCGCGACGTTGTAGCCATCAGTGACGTTTGGCATCTTGGCGGTACCTTCAATTTCAACCGGAAGACCGCCAGCTCCCCATTGGCCAATATCGATGTGGTGAGCTCCCCAGTCGGTCATTTGCCCGCCGCTGTATTCGTACCACCAGCGGAATGTGTAGTGCGATCGTTCGGGGATGTAAGCCACGTCGGGCGTTTGTCCTTGCCACAAGTTCCAGTTGAACGTTTTGGGAACGGGCTTTACCTCGAACGGCCCGCCGGTCTTGTTTTTGCCTAGCACGATGTCGACCTTCTGCAGGTTGCCAACCCAGCCTTGGCGAACCATCTCGACCGCAGTACGGAAGCGATGATCGCTGCGCTGCCATGAACCGACTTGAACGACGCGGCCTGTCTCTTTCACGACCTTGCGCAGCGTCTTACCTTCGTCGATTGTTAGCGTCAGTGGCTTCTCGCAGTAAACATCCTTACCGGCACGACAGGCGTCGATCACCATCTTCGAATGCCAATGATCAGGCGTTCCGATCATGACCACGTCGACATCATCGCGTGCCAGCAGGTCTTGGTAATCTTCCATCAATGCTGACTTGCCACCAAAATCGCCGTTGGCTTTCTCCAGGATCTCGCGATCGACATCGGCCAAGGCCACAATATCGCCGTGCGCTGTGGCCTTCTCGGTGATGACCGAACCTTGATACCGCAAGCCAATCGCCCCGACGCCCAGCCGCGCGTTGACATCACGCGGCTTCTCGGCAACGGTGGAAGAAGTGACCGCACCAAACACCATCGCGGAAGACGCGGCGGCAGAAACGTGGGTCATCCATTGACGACGGCTCACATGACCATTGGGCATGGCAAGTTCCAATCGAATCAGGGCAGGGTAGGGAGGTGGGAAGCGGGACGGATGAGGATCGGACCGGTGTAATTGATCCGAGGCTTGGAAGGTGGCCAGGATTGCCACTTGCCCCATCGTCACCTCTTGAGAAACGAGATGCAAGAGAAGTTTTGGGATAACGACGATTCGTCTTTGACGATTACGCCGCCCCCCAGACGCGTACGACCAGGCGGCATGAGAAGTTGCTTCACGGCGTGAAAGATTCTGCCTCGATCCGAGGAACGTTTACCCCGAGCAGATCCAGCTTAGCATTCCGAGGCCAACCACGAGGATCACCGCAGCACCCATGCAACCGGTGGCCTTGGGCAGTTGCTCGCCGTCGGCAATCATTTTGGCTTGGATAGCATCGACCTGATCTTTGGCTTCTTTCAAACCACAGCCAGACTCTTCACGAAGGAGTTTGATGGCCTGGATCTTTTGACCTTCGCGGAGCAGCTTCTTAATGTCTTCCAGCGACGATGGTTCTTCTGACATGGCTTCCTTCCGGCAAGAACGAAAAAAGGTGCCCCCCAGTCTGAGGAGCACCTTTAGTTTAGGTCATTTTCAATGGAATTGTTGAGGTCGGACGCAAAACGTAATAGGAATGGAATTGAGTGCGGCGCGTCGCAGCGATTTACGAGCCGACCCACCTGGTTAGGGGCTCGGAGCGACTTTGGCCCAATCACTCAGACGCTGAGATTTATTGGTCTCGAAGTCGTGGAATTCCAGACGCAGCTTGACCAGTTGTTGGTCCATCCAGGTATCTAGCTCCATATAAGGAGCCAGGCCTACCATGATGTGGGCCCCATCCCGATCGCGTGCGTCCTCCAGCTTGATCTGCATGGTATCGAAAAGCGATTCGTTCATTAGCGAACTCCCGGGGGGAAAGTTCACTACATTCCCTGTAGCTGACGGCAACGTATCCTGCGTTGCACTGCTCTTAGTCTGTTCGTTTAGACGCAATTGGAGAGTACTCCGTTCGCGTCTTTGCCTAGGTTAAGTGAAAAAGGGCCTGCGTTGCAATACGACTAATGCAAAAAAACATGTCGCAAAACGGCGATAGCGTGGGATAAACTCACACGACCCGGAGCTTTCGGTGTAATTATTACAACCCGAACCGGTAAATCATGCGTTCTAGCGGTGCTATCGCGGCCTCTTTTAAGCAATTCGCTGTGGGTGGGAATTTATGAGTAGGCTGTGGGCCGCATCTTGGTTCCGCGCTTGATTAGCGATTAGCTCTACCTTCTTTAACGTGGTAAACGAAGGTTTGGTTTCCTATAAAGATGCCATATTTTGGAGAATTGTTCGGAGTTCGCCTCATATTTTCTCAAGTTTCGTTGGCTCGGGGCCGCAATTGCGATTGAGCCAGATCTGCGATTCGCGTACTCTCGGGCTCGTTTGCCTGGCGGATTATCAAAATTTTTCGTCTGGCGATGCATGCCAACGTTTTTTGGCAAACCATTTGCATAGAGCAGTCGTATCGATTGTGTCAAACGCAAGGCAGTATTTCACCGCCGAGCACCCTCGAAACGCCAGTCATAACCGGATCAACCGGAACGAGTTGCCTGGCAGGACGAGTTTTCCCGGTCGGTGACGTTGCCAGGGACTGCATAATGAGACCGAGTCAGAACTAGCTGATCCTTGAGTGCTAGCAAGTCGATAAGAAGGGTACTTCCTGACAATCACTTCGCCGTGAGTCACTTGCTTCACACGGATGGGCTATACCTGACACGGAATGCGGCTACATGGAAGACGCCAATGAACTATATTTGCGAGGTAGGGAAACTGCCTCCCGATGCTAGTCTGAGCGAATCAGGCCAGTTGAGACGGGAAAACCCAGACCTCCGATTCCGGTCATGAATTTACGGGACGCCCGCTTAAAGCCGACCCAATTAACCCACAGCTTGAGCACCAAGACGTCCAAAGGGAGTAGGATTTACCATGCATATTAATGGCCCAACCGCAGTCCACCCGGCCCAACCCATCCAAGGTCCTCACCGCAGCCAACAAGCTACGGCGATCGACCAACGTTCGCAGTTTGATACTGTGGATGAACTCGATATCTCGCACGAAGCCGACTTCGCCAGCCAGGTGAAGGACATTCCGGATATTCGCGCGGATCGTGTTGCTCAGATTAAGGCCCAAATCGCCGATGGGACTTACCTGACCGATGACAAGCTTGACTTGGCTTTGGAGCGTCTGCTCGACGAAATCGGTTAAGTAGCAACTGCTTACGCTCAGATAGAGAACCCACGCCGCGGTCAGTTTTTTCCTCAGGGAGAAACTGACCGTTTTTTCGTGGGGGAAACCAATCTGGCAAATTGTCGGATGGGGGTTGTACCCAGGCGACTTTGGCCTAGAATTCCATATTGAGACTGATAGCCACGGTTATTGCGTATCCCTTTACTCCGCAACCAGATAGCAATAGCAACTCAGTCTCAATAAAGCGGAAGCCCTTATTGTTCCTATTGAGACCCGTATGTCTGATTCGTTTGCGTTGGAAGCCGTTGACGTCGCGTTATCCCCGATGGAACGGTTTGAAGAATATCTGAAGAGTAAAGGAAAGCGGATCACGCAGCCGCGCCGTATTCTGATCGAACATGTCTTCAGCCATCACGAGCATTTCGATGCCGATGCCTTGATCGACGAACTTTCCCACCAAAGTAAGGGTTCTGACCGTGTTAGCCGCCCGACGGTTTATCGCACGCTGAACGAATTGGTGGAATCTGGCCTTCTGCGGAAGATGGAGATCGGCGGCCGAGCTGTTTACGAGCACGACTACGGCTACCCAGATCACGATCATCTTTATTGCACTCAGTGTCAGAACCTGATCGAATTTCAAAGTGCCGAGCTGAAAGAACTCCGCGATCAGGTTGCCCGCCTGCACCAGTTCCGTGCGACAGGACACCGTTTCATCATCAACGGCGTCTGCGACGAATGCCAGAAGAAGTCACGCCGGAAGAAGCGGCGGATCGATTTGATTTGATGATTGATCGTTTGTCGTGTGCAGTATTCCGCAAGAACTGCGAATTGGCAATTTCAACCAAATTCAATTGGTAGCTTGTTTAACACTTCGCCCGCTTCACCCTAACCCTCTCCCACGCAGGCGGTGGAGAGGGGACAAGAGATAGGGCATTTCGTACGCTACTTAGGGCGTTTCTCACGCCACGCTCTAAACCTTCAGCTCTTCGTTTTCCAGCGAGAGATTCGGGTAGCGATCGCGGATTGGTTGAATGACGTCGGCCAGGAAGTCGTCCACTTGTTCCGGGGCGCGACCGACGTATTGCAGTGGTTCCAGGACCGCTTCGGCGTCGAACTCCGGGAAGGCTGGATCTTGCTTCAGGCGGTCGAGTAGGTCATTCGAGAGCCCTTCATTCTTGATCCGTGCCCCGGCATTACGTGAATGAACGCGGATCTTTTCGTGTAGATCTTGGCGATCACCTCCCGCGGCAACGGCTGCCATCATCAAGTTTTCGGTCGCCATGAACGGCAACTCTTCGGCCAGATGACGGCGAATCAGCGCCGGGTAGACGACCATCCCTTTGCAGACGTTCGCCAAAATGATCAGGATGGCGTCGATCCCCAGGAACGAAAGGGGCAAGCTCAAGCGGCGATTGGCGCTATCGTCCAACGTTCGCTCCATCCACTGTGT
Source organism: Blastopirellula marina (assembly GCF_002967765.1). Classification (NCBI taxonomy): domain Bacteria; kingdom Pseudomonadati; phylum Planctomycetota; class Planctomycetia; order Pirellulales; family Pirellulaceae; genus Blastopirellula; species Blastopirellula marina. The sequence goes on from NZ_PUHY01000010.1 coordinate 735,616, forward strand.
GGCTAATGTGTTCGCACCGTTGGCCTGATTGCTGATCACATAGCGAGCCAAACCGCAGATGCGTTCGCTTCGCATGGGATTTCGCTTGTAAGGCATCGCAGATGAGCCAATTTGATTCTCTTCGATCGGCTCTTCCACTTCGCGGCGGTGGGCCAGTATGCGGAGGTCGGTGGCGATCTTGTGGGCCGACTGGGCAATCCCGCTCAAGCAATCGAGCACCTGGCTATCGACCTTACGCGAGTAAGTTTGCCCCGTGACGGCATACAACTGATCGAAGCCCATCTTCTCGGCGACACGCTTTTCCAACTGCTTAACCTTGGCGTGATCCCCTTGAAACAGTTCGAGGAAGCTGGCCTGGGTACCGGTGGTTCCCTTAGTGCTGCGAAACCGCAATAGAGCGAGGCGATGTTCGACTTCTTCCAGGTCGAGCACCAAGTCATAACACCACAGCGTGGCACGCTTGCCGATGGTGGTCGGCTGAGCCGATTGCAGGTGCGTGAAGCCGAGGCAGGGGAGGTCGCGGTACTGCTTGGCGAAGTCGGAAAGCAGCACGATGGTGCGAACCAGCCGGTCACGAACCAGTTCCAACGATTGTCGCAACAGAATCAAGTCGGTGTTATCGGTAACGAAGCAGCTAGTCGCCCCGAGGTGGATGATCGGCTTGGCAACGGGAGCAGCCTCGGCGAATGTTTCGACGTGTGCCATCACATCGTGCCGGCGGCTCTTTTCGTGCTTTGCGGCCAGGTCGAAATCGATATCGTCCAGATGAGCTCGCATCGCTTCAAGCTGGTCGTCACCGATCGTCAGCCCGAGTTCCTGTTCCGCCTCGGCCAAGGCCAACCACAAACGACGCCAGGTCGAATGCTTTTTCTGGGGACTCCACAGAAAGCTCATATCTCGCGAGGCATACCGAGAGATCAACGGGTTTTCGTATTGTTCGTGCGACACGTGGCAATTCCCTGTGGGGGCTCGAATTAGCGTTACAATCGCTTGATTTTAGCGTAAGATCAACCGTTTCGGCAGGGCCTGACGAGCGATCGCGGGACAAGAAATCGACGGTAGAGACGAATAAGAAATAATCGACTCCGCGTTGTCGTCTCAGAGGATCCGATGTTAGGTAGAATCCCCACCTTTCTCTTGACCACATGTTTGTTGATGGTCGTGATTTTGGTCGTTTCGATTCCTTGGAGCGATCTTCTCAAACTGCACAGAAAACGTTTCTCAATCCGTCACCTGCTCGGCGTAGTCGCTTTGCTGGGCACCTTGCTAGGGCTCGCCCGGTATTTGTTTCCTCAAGAGAACCCGATTGCCGCGATGACCATTTCCGGAATGATGCTTTCGATGGCTTTCGTGCTATTCAGTCTGGCGTGGTATTTCTTACGAACCGTTTTCCAACCGAACGCCAGCAACCTGCGTGATCGCTGGCGCGACCCGAATTGGAACCGAGATAATTTACCGCAAGCACCTACATGTTCGTCAAATCATCCACCGCGTGATTCCCCACCAGGCGATCGAGCGCCGCGGCCAGTTGTGGGGCGAGGGACGGATCCTGAGCGTAGATCCGGCAGATCAAGCGGCTGACCGGTAGCGAGCGGAAGATCTTGTCGGTGGTCAGTTCCTTGATCTTCTTCTGGGCCGAATCATAAAGGAAGTTTTGGTGATCGCTTGGCCCACGGGTATTGGGGCGGAAGACGGTTCGGTTCAGCGCGATCTTCAACGGAATATCTTTTAGCTCGGCCGGCAACACATCGCGGATAGCGGCGACGGCAAAGCTTTCGCTGCGGAAGATGGTCGTCTCTTGGCTGTCACCTTCGTCGAACCGGAGGGAACGTTCGCAGATGAAACGCCACGGAATGTTTCGGCTGAGCAGTTCGTTCCACTTTCGGCCGATTTCGGCTTGCTCTGGATCGTTCGAATGACGCCAGCGCGGGGCATCGACCAGCAAGCTGAACTCGGTGAATCCTTGATAGGCTTCGAGGTGCTCGATGGGGTTGCCTGGCAGCAGCCACGGTTTGCTGGCAGCGAATAGGTCTTCCAAGGTTTTGTCGATAGCAATGACTTCACGATGGAAGTAGACGGTTTGAAACAGTTCAGCGCGAACATTCATGAACCGGATCAGCGCGGCCATCCCACGCTCGTGAATTGTCAGACCTTTTTCCGTAAAAAAGCTGTAACGAATCAGACGCTCTAAATCGTACGACTGCTGGCTGTAGCCAGTCATGTAGGCATCGCGGAGCACGAAGTCCATGTTGTCGATCGTGTAGATCCCACACAGGAGACTCCGCAGAAAGACTAACCACTGCGGTCGGTTCGCCGCATCGCCTGCTTGCGGTCGTTGGATCATCCAGGCGATTTGCTCCGGGTCGAGGTGCTCGGCTTCTTCCATTTGCGAAAACGGGTTTCGCCGCAGCTTGGTCAACATTTCGCCCAGTTGGGTGCGAATGATATGCGCGCCCAGCGATTCATGGGTTAAGCCGTAGCCTTGCAGGTAGTGACTGTCGAAGAAGTGCCCGAACGGTCCATGGCCGACATCGTGCAAGAGGCCTGCCATGCGGAGGAGCGATTCGACATAGCCACGGGAAGGGGCATCAGGACAAACCGATTTCAGACTGGGATACAGCTGGGTCACCATTTGGCTGGCCAGATGCATCACCCCCATGATGTGCTGAAAGCGGGTGTGCTCGGCCGTCGGATAGACCCACCAGGCAGTCTGCAGTTGATGGATTTGGCGCATTCGTTGCAGCCAAGGGTGGTCGATAATATCCCGCTCGGTCACTTCATCGGGCGAATCACCTTCCGAAACAAAGGGAACATATCCATGGATGGGGTCGTAACAGAGACTTTCAGCGGCAAATTTGTCCAGATTCACCCTTACTCCTTTGGGTTGAACGGGCCAATGAGGCTAGCAGAGCTTGCACCAGATTCGCTAGTTTCGCAGAATCAAGGGAATTCGTTAATTGGTATAACCGTTACATTCTACGGAAATCTATAGCTGTCTCGCTGGTGAATGTGCGGAACCTGGGTAGTTCCGAGTTTGGAATTTTAGCCCCACTAGCCGATAGAAATAGCACCTCGGATTTTCCCGAATGTACGTCAGGCAACCCTTTGGGGAAATCCGCATTACTTCAGGCGGAGGAGTTTTCATAGTGATCGTAACATTACGCTGGGCCCGATTCGTCTTACTCGCCGCGGGTATGTTGACTCTTGCTCAGCAACAAATTGAAGCTGCCCCCAAAGCAGCCACCGTCCTTCCGCAGACCACCAAGAGTTACGTCTCGATCCCTGACTACGATCAGGCATCGGCAAATTTCGACGAAACTCAAATCGGTAAGCTGATGGCCGATCCGGTTATGAAGCCGTTCACCGATGACCTGAAAGCCCAGATCAAGCAAAAGCTGATCGCTGGTGGGGTGAAGCTCGGCATCACATTGGAAGATCTTAAGGACGTTTATGCTGGCGAAATCTGCTTCGCTAACGATCAGCCTAACGGCGAGAAGTCGGATGGCGTCGTGCTGACGGTGGACGTCACCGGAAAGCAAGCTCAGGTCAATGCCTTGCTGGCCAAGATCACCCAAAACCAGATTGCCAACGGTGCCAAGGAATCGAAAACCAACATCGCCGGCGTTCAGGTCACCAAGTTTGACCTGCCCAAAGAACCAGGCGAAATCGGCCCGCAAGAAGCCTATTATGTTGTCCAGCAAGATCTGTTGGTTGCTACGGATTCGCTGCCGACGCTGACCTACATCCTGGAAGCGATCGCCGCAGCCAAAAACGACAACCTAGCTTCGCTAGAATCGTTCCAAGCGGTGCTTAAACGTGCTGCCACCGGTCGCATTGTCGATAGCTACGACTTCGAATGGTTCGTTGAACCGTTTGGCTACGCGGAAGTGGTTCGCTCGCAACAGGGTGGTCGGAAGAAGCGTGGTACCGACATGCTGCACTTGCTGCGAAACCAAGGTTTCGACGCCGTGAAGGGCCTAGGAGGTTATGTCACGTTCATCGTCAAGAAGCCCAACCTTGAAGGCGAACTGGTCCACAGCTCGTTTATCTACGCTCCCCAAGATCCGAACGCCGAAGCGGGAGATCGTTTCCGTTTGGGTGCTCGCGTTTTGGAATTCCCTAACGACAAAGCCTTCGCTCCGTACGACTGGGTGCCTGGCAAGTTGGCGACCTTCCTCGACTTCCGTTGGGACATCCAAGCGGCGTTCCAGTACAGTGAAACAATTGTCAACGAATACGCCGATGACGAGATTTTCGACGAACTGATCGATAGCTTGAAGACGGACCCAGCTGGTCCCAAAGTCGACGTCGTCAATCAGATTGTCAAACATTTGGACACGAAGGTCTGCATGATGGTGGACGTGAAGCAGCCGGTCACGCCGCAATCGGAACAACGCTTGGTCGCCGTGCATTTGTTAAATGCTCAGCCAGTCAAAGATGCGATCACGCAGATCATGGAACAAGATCCCAACGCAGAGAATCACCCCGTCGGCGACAAGTACGACATCTGGGAAATCCATGAAGAAGAAGAGGAAATCCCCACGCTGGTCATCAGTGGTCCTGGCTTCCCTGATTCGATGGTGGTGAATCACCAATTCGCTTCGCAGCAGGCTGGCCCGAAAGTTCCGAATGCTTCGGTCGCCGTGATGGACGACTGGTTGTTCTTTGCCAACAACAAGGAAGTCATTCGCAAGGCGATCGAAACGCGCCTGGCTGGTCCAAACGCAACCTTGTTAGCGAATGCCCCTGATTATCAGCGGATTGATGCCGCTCTGTCAGAAGTTGGCAGTGGGGTCGATAGCTTCCGTCACTTTGTCCGTACCGATGAAGCTGCCCGCGTCACGTACGAGTTGATGCAACAAGGCAAGATGCCAGAGTCGGAATCGGCCTTGGGCAAGGTGATCAACCAACTGTGGAGCCTTGGCCAGGAAGACGAAACGGTCACGCGAGAACAGGAAATCGATGCCAGCAAGTTGCCTCCTTTCGCTCAAGTGGAAGGCTACCTCGGCCCATCCGGCTCGTACGCCCGGACGGAAAAGGATGGCTGGTTTGTTTCTGGCTTGATGCTGAAGAAATGAAACTCAGCCGGCATTTGAAAACTCAGAAGAAGCCTCGGTTCGCCGAGGCTTTTTTCGTACGAATTGGTGTAAGCCAGATTCAGAACTGGTAACTTGAAGGCCACGCATCTACCGCAATCGCCCTGGCTTTTCTCATCCGGTAATCTGACATGCAACCTTCTTGGATCACGAAACTTGAAAGCCACTTTGGGGCGACGCTTCCATCGGCCCTCGCAGCGCGATACGAAGCTGGCGACGGCGAGCATAATCAGGTCGAGGCGTTTCGTTTAATGTCCGCCGCAGATGTCATCCGTATCGAAAAACAATTCTCCCAAGATCGCGACTTGCTGGGAGGCGTTCCGTTTTTTGAGGATGCCGACGGAAACTTTGCTCTCGTTCACCTGACGGGGCCTTTGGCCAGCAGAGTTTCTTTCATCGAAGACGGAATTCTGGAACACGTCGCCTATCGCTCGGTCGATAACTTTCTGTCTCACGTCGGCAAGCTGTCGGATCACGACGCTTGGTGGGAAATGGAAACGGACTACCTTCACCTGGTCCGGCCGTTCGATCGCCAACGTCTGCCCACCACTGCCGAGCGAGAAGCGGACCTCGCAGCCGTGAACCGCCTCGACACACTGTGGAAGAAACGTCAACAGGACGTTGCCTTCGATCGGGACATGAACGACACCGTGTACCTACGAAACTTGATCGCGTTAACGCCGATTGATCAATACGAGAGTTTGCGGCCATACTGGAGTGGCCCCGCGGCCGATCCTTTTGCCGTTGCCTGGCTAGGATGTGTCGGGAACGACGCCGTCCTCCCGCCACTGCAAGAGATCGTCGAAGAAGGGAGGCAGCCGATCGTTTACATGGCGCTCTCTTGGCTCGGCACGGATGCAGCCAAACAGACCCTTGGTGCCGCGGCACCAACCTGTCCGGCAGGGCACAATGAACATCTCGCCCGTTGTTTGAAGGATCTCAACTTCCCGGTGCGTCACGAGATCAACGCAAAAGGGCAACATCGCTATTTATTTCTCTCAGACGCAGTGGCCTGGCAAGTTATCGGTAGCAACCACCAGTTGCCGCGATCAGACGAACCAGCGACCGTCATGGCCGAGAAGGTCAACCAGTTTGGCATCACGATTGAAATTGCCTTGACGCCTGCCAGCTTGCAGGAAATCAAGCGACAAATCGAAACGGCCAACCAGCCAGACAAGTGCTGGGTACGGCTTCAGTTCATTCATAAATTGAGCGCTGTGTATGGCCGCCGCTTGGCACTCAAAGCGACGCACTTAATTCCGCGCAATGCGATCAAGCTCGAGTCCCCCCAACTTCGCCTGGCAATTGATGCAGAAACCTGGGAAGAGTTCGACGGGGAAGGGCGGTTCGGCACTTCTGGCTGGCGCGAGCTGACGTACACGTTCGACCACGTGATGAACGAAGCAGGCGGCTACGAGTTCGTCTGGCTACCATCGCGCTCGCTTCCTGGGGAATAGCCAATCGCCGTGGAAACTTGATTTAGCTGCGGCCGTGGCCCTTCTGGGAAACGGTCAAGCAGGAATTCTCGCAGTTCGTGAGGTACTTGGAGCGACGTGGTCCAGGCGCCAACTATTTGAGGGCTTCCTTTCGACAGGATCGTATGGGGTTTGATCATCATGACGATGCGGTCCTCTGAGAACTGGCTCTTGCGAATCGTAATGTCGTCCCAATGAATCATTTGAAATGCGCCGCGAACGATTCCTTTCTCAAAGAACTCGGTCGCCCCGAGGCTGCGTCCCCAAAACAGTTGGGTAACCGTCGATCCGCTAAAGAACGCAAGTTGCGCATAAAACGGGGTTATCGCAATCGGGGCGGCTTCTCCGTTGATCGAAAACGTCACTAATACGGCCACGGTCAACTGCAATAGAGCAAAGGCCAGCAACGTAGTTCCGCTCACGATCTTCGGCCAGTGTTTTCCAGGAATAGCTCCCGGGTAACCCATACCGATCCGTTTGCCGAGATACTTGATGATCTGTACGCGGCGAACGGAATAATACCCGATTGTGGCTCCCGTGATCGCCACTTGCATGACGAACATCCCCAGAAAGACAAGGTGCCGCCCAGGTTCAATCGCCCGAATCAGCGGCGCTGCCAACGCGCAGAAGAACGCTATCGCGGTCATCACCCATAACAAGTGAAGCAACTGAAACTGGTAGCGCGAATCACGCGACTCAAGCGTGTCGTCGGTAAACAGCGGATCAGATTCTGCCGACTCGCTCATTCGATGTCCCACTCATCCGGTTTTGGTATTGGCTCGAATCGCTGATTTTCGTCCATCAAATCGACGTATTCAACGAGAAGGCTGCGAAGACTTTCGGAGATTTCGACTTCGTAGATTCGTGTGAGCGGCGATCCTTTCGGTGTGTAGGTGATGACCGTTAATCTTTGTGAAACACTTGGCCACCACTTTAGCCGAACTTGCTGCCAGGGGACGAACTGGATTGAGTTGACGATGATCCCGTTCTCGAAAAACTCGATCGCTTTCGCCATGTGCCCGAAACGTACCCTAGCGAAGTTCCTTCCACTATTCCAAGGCATCCACATGGTCAACAAATAGAACAACAAGCCAAACGGAGCGCAAGAAATCACCATTAGGGCAGCAAATGACTGAATGACGATGATGAGCGAGATGCTGACAAAGCCAACAATAATGCGCGGCCAGAACCACCAAACGCGTCCCCCCATCGAAATACCTAGCCACTTCTTTCCTTGGTTGATGGCATTGCGTCGGGCACGCGATTGATTGGCTACGGAAATCAGAAAGACGGCCATCTGGATGGCAATTCCTCCGGCCATGACCAGCTGAAAGAACCAGGGCATGTGCGGCAAAATCGGTCGAACCATCGCGAAGAGAATCGCAAACCATCCCACGAGCCCGATCATATCACTCAGGTAAAAACCAGTCGGATCAAACTCCGCTTTGCGCGGCTCGCCAAGCTGCTGGTCCTCTTCCAGTGTGAAAGGATCGCCTGGCGAAGCGTTCATGCCGCTTCCCCATGGTGAGCCAACAAATAGGCCCGCAGCTTTTCGTCGACTTGCACTGTCGAAGTGGTCCCCATAATCGAATTTGGTTGAGCTTTCATCACCATGACCAGGCGATCCTCGGCCATTTGACTGGGGCGGAGCACGACGTTTGACCAAGGGACCAGGTGAAAACTGGCCGGCACGACACCTTGCTCAAAGAACTCGGTCGTCCCAGGCGTCCTTCCCCAGCGAAATTGCGACAACATCGTGCCGCCATAGATACCAAGCTGAATCTGTTGCAGCATCAGATACCAAGGAAAATCGTCCATGGTCAGAAACAGCGTCACAACAAACTGCATCACGGAAAAGACGACCATCATCCCGAGGCTGATTGCTTGTGGCAAGAACTTACCAGGGAGTTTTCCGTTGTATCCCAAGCCAATCCGTTTCCCGGCCCCAAGCAGCATTCGCTGGCGTCGGCTCGAGGCATGAAAAATCGTCCCTGCCATTACCACTGCCTGGACGAGGAAGATGATCAATACCGGCAATCGGTTTTCGGCAATCATCATCCGAAATAGCGGAGCCAGGACTGCGCAGACAATCGCCACGATCGTCATGCCGACCATCAAGTCGAACAGACGAAACTGGTGCGGCTTCTCATCAACCGTTTCCAGTTCGATCTCAGGGCCGGGCTCAGACGTCATGCAGCTAAACTTTCGGTTTCGCTTCTTCAGCGATTTAATTTGGCAGACTCCAACCTGGCTCACCGAATCGATCGAGCAGGGTGGACTTCAATTCATCAGAAACTTGCACATCGGAAATTGCGATTGGTTCGCGGTCCAGATATCGATACTCCGCGAGTCGAACCGCTTTCAAATACTTTGGGCTGGGCCAAACCTTTAAATGCTCCCAACGGACGAACTGAATCGGCGAAGTCAAGATTCCTTTTTCGTAGAATTCGATTGGTCCCTTCGGTTCACTCCATAGGTAATACATTAGAAGAGAACCACCCAAATAACCGAAAAGAGCCGCTTGCTGGTAAAACAGCCAGCTCATCTCGCTTCCAGAAAGCATGATTGCCATTTGTGCGATGAAGGTCTGATAGGCGATGACTATCACAAAGATGAATCCTCGATTCGCCACCTTAGGCGAGTTCGAGAGACGGTCGTTCGCATACCCCAGCAATTGCCCCATCCGACTACGCATACGATTACGACCAAAAATCACACTGCCGATTCCCACTGGAAACATGGCCAATTGAATGACGATCGCAATCAAAACGTAGCGACGACCTTCAATCGGCAACTCGCGAACTTGAGGAGCAGTCACGGCAATCGCAATGGAAACCACCACCATCCCCAGCAGTAACTCGCGGAGACCAAACTGGCCTGATTCATGCGTGGCAACCTCGCGTTGATCCGAAGCAGGAGACTCAAGCGTCATGACTCGGCGGTCTCCGGATCGGCATGATCCATCAAAACAAGGCGTTTCAATCCTTCCGAAACAACGACCTTGAAGACCGATGCAGGTACGCTTTGTCGCCAGCGATAATAGGACAGCCAGATGACATCTTGGCGAGCATTGTCAGGATGCACTTCAATTTGCTCCCACGGAATAAAGGCCGTGGGAATATGAGAGATGCCGTTTTCAAAGAACTCGACTCCGCCTAAATGGCGGCCGAAACGCAAGCTCACCAACGTTGCTGCGCCGATCCAGCCGATTAGCGCGTGGGCGAAATAATCGTTCCAGATTAGATATTTCCCTGTGAGTGTGAGCAAGAGAAAACCCAGCACAACCTGCGTCATCATAATCATTCCGCTTGCGACCGGCCGGGACATCCACGATGCCATTCCTTCCAGCGTACCGTAATCGGCGGTTCGTCCTTGCCCTAAGCAACGCCCTGCCCGAATGAGCATATTCCGCCGCCGGATCATGGCCCAGCCAACGGCAATCGTAAAAGAGGTAAACTGAATCGCAACGGCACACATCCAAAACCATAATTGTTCCGCCGAGAGGTCACGTAAAACAGGTGCAAAGATGGCACACGCGATCGCAATACCTGTCGCCATCCACACAATTTCGCGAAGTTCAAATTGCTGAGGACGAACTTGGAGCGTTGTCGACTCGATTTCGGAAGGTGGTTCCCGTGTCATGACTCGGTAGCCTCCGGCTCGGAATGATGCTTCAGAAGATATTCCCGTAGCTCGTCTGAGACATAAAGTGTGACCATCGTGTCACTGGCATATCGCGGAGGTGGGTGGAAGGTGATGTCGAGCGCCTGCTCCCGCTTCCTACTCAGACGGACGCGAAGAAGTTGCCACGACATGAAAGAGCAGCCTGCGTAAGCCAGACCGTTCTCAAAGATCTCCGTAGCACCAATGGCCGGGGCTTGACGCATTTTGAGCAGCACGTTGCCTCCCATGTTTGCCAACATGATGACATTCCAGATCATTAGCCAATCGAATGTGGGAATGGCCATGAAGAGGAAGAATCCGAGGAATGCTAACTGAATCGCGAAGAATCCCACGATACTGCAAATGGCAAAAGCCTTGACCCAGCCTGGCCCGAAGGGACCATGCTTATAACCAGATCCTAATCTGCGGCCGGCATGTTCCAGCAAGGCTTGTCGCTGTCCGATCGCTCGCCGACAAGAAAACGCGATCGCCCCGATTTGAGCAAGAATGAGCGTTCCAACCGACAGATAGCTCTCCGTCGGCAACGTTCTGACTAAAGGTGCAAAGATCGCACAAAGGATTGCCGCAAGGGACAGAAAGAGGAATACGCCCCACAAACCAAACTGTTGTGGCCGTTCGTCGATCGATTGAAGTTCGGTTTCCGTAGATGTTTTGGTGGACATGCGGCGTTTAAGCATGGAGAGGGGCTTGAAGATGCCTCTAGCCTAGCCGACCTCTCCCGCGATGTACATCAAAGTGAAGGCCCCATTAGGGGTCATTCCGATCGTGCCGAAGAATCTTGCCCGCGGACCTCAACGACCCGCTGTTTCAGAAAGGCGAAGACCGCTTTGGTTGGCTCGTCCCCTTTTGTGCCTAGTTCTTTGTTGATGGTCGCGTGTGTCTTGCCACGAGCAGGGACGACTTCGGCCTGACTACCGACATCGACGAGGGCCTTGGCGAACGCTTTGCTTTGACTGGCAGCATCAAGTCGAGCGGCGACATGCAATAGAAGGAACGGAGGATAAGGCTGTCCTTCCTTCACATGCGTGATCGGCGAGTATTTCTTCTGGCTCGCTGCCTCCTTACCGAACGCATTGGTATATAGCTCGGCGCGTGCGCCGGAGACGCTATCAATTAGCTTCGCGGCATCGTAAGTGGCCGTATCGACCGGGATACAACCTTGCAGGTCACTCAGGTTCAAACCTTGATGTTCTAAATACGACACGTCGGTGCCTACCAGGGCTGTCAAATGCGCTCCGGCCGAATGTCCACTGAGAAAGATCAAATCAGGGGAACCGCCATACTCGGTGATGTGGTCATGAACCCATTTGATGGCGGAGGCGACATCGCTGGCCAACCCGTCCATTTCGACCGTCGGCACAAAGCGGTAATTGATAGAAACAAAGACATATCCTTCATCCACGAACGCTTGTGGCTTACTTTGCACAAGCAGCTTACTGCCTCTTCGCCAGCCTCCGCCATGTATCCAGACCACGACCGGCAAGTCCTTGGCTCCTTTGGGGGCGTAGATATCGAGCGACTGCCGAGCCGTGTCTGAATCGGTGTAATAGATGTTTCGGTGGGCATCGAAATCGGCTCCGCAGGCAGCCGACGCCATGACCAAGAGCAGCAAAATCGGTTTCATGATTCGGTTTCCGGCGGTAAGAGAAGGGGAGGGGACACGTGGCTTGAAGCGGCCTTGTTCAGGAAAGCGAACCGCTTACCCTGGCTTTTTAAGCTTCTCCAATCGGCCTATCCTGGGATGATCAGCCCCTGATGATAGCGAAAGCTTGGCGATAAGGCTTACTGCGCTATAATTCCGGGAGTTTCTAAATTTCGAGAATCCGCGGGAAAGATCTGATAGTGACAAGCTCGAACGAATTAACCGACGCCCCATCCCGACCCGAGAATCTCAAGCAGTTGAAGGAAAGCGGTTGGCAATCACGCAACGTGAAGCAGGAAATTCAAGAGAACTTCATGCAGATGCTGGCCGACGGGGAGGAAACGTTCCCGGGCATGATCGGTTATGAAGATACCGTCTTGCCAGAAATTCACCTGGCGTTGATCGCTGGGCACGACATGCTCTTTCTGGGGGAGAAAGGGCAGGGGAAGAGCCGCATGATGCGGATGATGGTTCGCTTTCTGGACGAAGCGATTCCTTACCTCAACATTCCGGGCTGCCCGGTTCACGAAGACCCCTATCACCCAATCACCTCGGTCGGCAAGAAGTTTGTTGCCGAACACTCGGACGAAGAGATTCCCATTGCCTGGTGGAAGCGAGAAGACCGCTATGCCGAGCGTTTGGCCCCTGGCACCAAGTTCGCCGACGTGATTGGCGAAATCGATCCTGCCAAGCTTGCCGGCGGCGTCAGTATGAGCACGGAGGAAGCGCTACACTTCGGATTGATTCCTCGCATGCATCGCGGCATATTTGCGATGAACGAACTGCCGGAACTGGACGAACTGGTTCAGGTCGGTCTATTCAATATGCTAGAAGAACGCGATGTGCAGATTCGCGGCTACCCTGTGAACTTCGACATCGACTTGGTGCTGTTGTTCTCGGCGAACCCCTCGACCTTCAACCGCAGCGGCAAAGTGATTCCGCAGCTGAAGGACCGCATTGGCTCGGTGATCCATACCCATTATCCGCGACAGCGCGATATTGGGATTCAGATTATGGAGCAAGAGGCCGACGTCAACATGGAGGGGCCGTTCCCCGTGGTGATGCCGTACTTTATCAAGGAAGTCCTCGAGCAAATCACCGAAGCGGCTCGCCGGAGCAAGTTTGTCGATCAACAATCGGGCGTCAGTGCCCGGTTCAGTATTGCCAACTACGCTACGGTGATTGCCTCGGCTCGGCATCGCGGGATCTTGTTGAACGAGAAACCGTCGGTTGTGCGATTGAGCGATCTGGGACACATCTACGCTTCGAGTCTCGGCAAACTCGAACTCGACATGATGGGCAGCCATCAGATGTCGGAACGCCAGGTGCTTGACGCGTTGATCGCCGAAGCGGTCGGCACAGTCTTCCAAGAGTACATTCAAGAGCACGGCTTGGAACAGATCGGCGAGATCTTCCAGAAGGGTGTGAAGATCGAAGTGGGTGACCTGCTTCCTTCCGAGCACTACAGCGATCGCCTGCAACGCGTGCCGCCAGTCTGGGATCGAGCGTTCGACATGAACGCTTCGGAAGTGCCGGCCATGCGTGCTTCGTGCGTCGAGTTTGTGTTGGCTGGCTTATACGCACTCGATCGTATCAGCCGCGCTCAGCACCACGGCAAAATCACTTACGAATTCGAATAAGCGAGAGCCTCATGGCAAAACGCAAGCAGACGCCAGGCGGGATCATCCATACGTACCAAAAGTACGATCCTGCCAAGTTTCCCAGCCCCCGCCAGCCACCTCCTGACATGGTTTCGCCGGCGATGGAGCACTGGCTGATGTTTGGCGACCAGTACGAACTGACGCCAGAACAATTGGCCAACGCGGTAAAGATCGATCCGAGCCAAATCTCCGGTCTCGGTCCTAGCATCGATTCGTTGATCAAGATGCTGGAGGAACGTAAGCGGAAGATCCTGGAGACGTACGAGACCGACGCCGCCCAAAATGCCGCCAAGAAAGCCTATCGCGAGCATGGCGAACCAATGCAGCCGCCGAAGCCGCAGCGGGAAAGGTTCAAGCTAGGGTTCGACCAGGAACAGCTCTACGACCTGGAACGGGTCTGGTACAGCCTCGAAGACGAACGTTCGCCGTTTGGTCGCCAATTGGTTCAGTTGGTCGAACACTTGAGTCGCAAGTACGAAGTCGATCAGTTAGCTGCCAACTATCACTTTACCGGTCGTACGCCCATGACGGTGGACGAAGCGATCGCGGTGAAGGAAGAACTGGAAAAGATTGACGAACTGTTAGAACAACTCAAGCAGGCGAAAGAGAACGCTCAGATCGGCATCATCGATATGGAGCAGCTGTCGGAGTATGCCGACCCTGGCGAGATCGAACAGCTGATGGAGTTGCAGCGGCAAGTCGAGCAGTACCTGCGAGAACAAGCCGAACAGCAAGGCCTGACTAACCAGTCGGGGCACATCAATCTGACGCCGCAAGCGTACAAGATCTTTCAAGGCAAACTGCTCGAACGAATCTTCAGCAACCTCCAAGCCTCCCGCACCGGTCGTCATCAAGGGCCCATCGTGGGGGAAGGCGCCGTCGAATTGCAGTCGACCAAAGAGTACGAGTTCGGCGATTCGCTGACCAACATGGATATTCCGCAGACGCTGATCAACGCCATGCTGCGTCAGGGTGACGAGCGACCTCTGCGGATGCATAGCGACGACATTGTCATCCATAAGACAAAGAACAACCCTAAATGCGCGACCTGCGTCATCATGGACATGAGCGGTAGCATGCGCTACGACGCGCAGTACGCGAACGTCAAACGGATGGCCTTAGCGATGCAGGGACTCATCCGGAGCGAGTTCCCAGGCGATTTCCTGCAGATGATCGAAATGTACTCGTTCGCCAAGCCTGTCGCCCCAGGAGAAGTGATCGGACTGCTTCCCAAGCCAGTGACCATTCACGATCCGATTGTGCGTCTGCGGGCCGATATGAGCAAACCTGAGGTCAGTGAGTACCGGATTCCACCTCACTTCACCAACATCCAGCATGCTCTGCAACAAGCGCGCTTGTTCCTCAGCACGCAGGACACACCGAATCGACAGATTATTTTGATCACCGATGGGCTACCCACCGCTCACTTCGAGGGTTCCGAACTTTTCTTGCTCTACCCGCCTGATCCACGGACTGAAGCGGCCACGATGCTAGAAGGAAAGCTTTGTCAGCAGCAAGGCATCACGATCAACATGTTCCTGGTTCCCAGCTGGTCGCAAAGCGAAGAAGACATCCGCTTTGCATATCGTCTGGCAGAATCGACCAAAGGCAGGGTCTTCTTCACCGCAGGCAACGACTTGGACCGTTACGTGATCTGGGATTACGTGAATCGGAAGCGAGAAGTGCTGGGGTAGGGGACTACGAGCCGTCGATCTCACCCCAGCTCTGAGCTGCCCAAACATACGTCTGCTCGTCGACGTCGTAGCCATCGCTCGCAATGATCTGCCTCAGCATGGCTTTAAAAACGTTACTTGAAACGCGTTCTTTCAGCTTCTCGAGTGTGGAAATGTCCGGTTTACTGGACATCAGATCGGTTTGCATTTCGATTTCTTCGTTTATCTGACTCCACCGCACGACGATATTATTGAGATACCTGCGCGATTCGATGTTTCCTTCGATGATCAGATCGTATTGCACATGAACTCGATCGAGCAGTTCGAGGACCTCTTCGATGCGGTTCACAACCTCTTGGTGATCTGAGCCATACAACGTTCCCATCGTCAACGTTCCTTGGTGAAGTGCCGCTGTACGGATTTCACGAATGGAATAGTCGGTGTGCCTTCGGAAGATATGAACTACGTGCAGCAATCCGGTGATCTGATTGAGCCGAACGGTAACTTGACCTTCCAGTTCATTCATGGGGTTTACCGTAACGTTTACTATTAGGTGGATCAGAATGAGACAATCGAATGGAGTCGACGCGAATTTTTTCCAGGAAGTCGGTATTCATTTTGGACTGCCACCAACTTATTTGCGGCAATTCTAGGCCTTTCAAACGGAAAAACGAGCACAAGTTTGCCCCTAGGTGCTTTTCGCCAAGCTCCACGCCGTAAATTGCCGAATAAATGGATACGGCGCGCTAACATTGAATGAGGCGATTGGCGTCGTGAAGACTCAGATAGTGACCCTTGGGAGCAGAACATGACAAGCGTAGAAGGCATTGCTGCTGCGGGATCGGCGATTCAGCAGTCGCAAACGCAGAATCAAGTCGACATTGCCGTCGCGAAGAAAACACTCGACGCACAAAAGCAACAAGGTGATGCTGCCGTGCAGCTGATTGAATCGGCCGCTCGCATCAGTAAATCGCCAGGCACTGGCAATCTGATCAACACGAGTGGTTAGTCCTAAACGAATCATTTGAAAACAAACCTCGCCGCGAGTTGAACGCCGACTCGCGGCGTTTCTGTTTCTTGTTCGCATTCACCAATTCATCAATTGTTTGGTTGCGTCGAAGCAATAGTCAGTTGCCTCTTGTCGCGGAGAAGCTATGGTTCGTTATGCATGAGGTGCGCGTGTTGGTTGTTGATGCAACGAACTTCGCTTGCACAAAATCACGCGACAAACAAGGCGTAAGTTATTGCGTTTTTAAAACGTCGTCGTTAGTCTAAAGAAGAGTGGCACACTGGTGTGTGTTGCTAATCGCAAAAGCAGATCGCTGCGAATGAAATCGAACACGCGAATTTGCTCCCTGGCGAAAACGTTCTGAAGGCTTTGAATGATCGATCACTACCAGGCATTTCTCGAAGCACCAACACGTGATGGCTTCCTCAAGTTACAAGAGGAAGTTCAAGCAGACGTCGACTTCTGTGCGGCGGGTAGCTTCGTCGACCAGTTAGCTGATCTGTGCCAACGTGGTTGTTACGAACAGATGTTCGAGCAGACCGAATTGATGCCGTTTGGCTGGATCGCAAGTCCTTCAGCCCATCTCTATGCTTCAATCGCCGCCCAACAAACAGGATGTGCGGACGACGCTGAACTCGAGCGATTCGTCACGGAATCGCTCCTCCAAGGGCTGCTAGAAACCGGAGACGGCTCGGCGAGTGATCCGTATCAGGTAACTTACCTGTCGGATCGCCAAGATTTGCTGGCCTACTTTAGTGTCGATGTCGAAAAGCAGCACCTGGTACGCTCGCCGCACGGGATGATGGATGTCGTTACGACTACCGCGGGCGATCAGTTGTGCTTCCTACTGGGTGATCTAACAGCATCCGCGCAATCGGAAGGTCGCGTGAAGCTTGGAACTTCATCGGCTCATCCACGCTTGGCTTCGAAACGTCTTTCGGCTTGCTCTCCTCGTCGCGTCTGGTAGCCCGTATACTGCTGGGCTGCGTTGGGACGAGTTCTTTTTGGAAGGCCCGTCTTGTCGCCGACACTAATTTCTGTCCGCTAAGCCCTCTCTCGCGAGTTTAGGAATCATTATGTCGAACCTGTGCGTGATCTTTGATTTGGATGGCACATTGGTCGACAGCGAAACGATCGGCACCGAAGCCCTGGTAGAATTGCTGCCTGACTTAGATATTCCAATCGAAACATTGATCGATGACTATCGCGGTCAGAAAATGGCAGATATCCTGGCCGACGTTGAACGCCGGCTGAATCGCGAACTCCCTGAGGGGTTCGAGCACACTTATCGCGACCATGCGTCAGCACGCTTGAGAACTCACCTCAAACCGATGCCCGGTGTCGTGGAAATGCTCGGGCAACTTTCGCAACCCTTAGCGGTCGCGTCGAGTGCACCACCTGCCAAGATTCGCTTGGCCCTGGAAGTCTGTGACATCGACCATCACTTCGGGGACAAGGTCTTCAGCTGTTACGACATCAATGCCTGGAAGCCTGACCCTTCAATTTACCTTCATACAGCCCAGGCTATGCGCGTTCCCCCAGAGCGATGCATCGTCGTCGAGGATAGCGACGTGGGTGTCGCCGCAGCCTTGGGTGCCGGGATGCGAGTACTGCGTTACCGATTTCCCCACGACTTGCCCGAGGTGATCGAGTTCCACGAGATGCGTCAATTGCCATCGCTGCTACAGGAAGTTTCGGCAGAGCTTCCCTAGAATCAACTGCCTGTCTGAGATGGGCATTTCTTGATCACTCGCTTCGCTCCAACGGATGCATCGTCACATAATTGGGCACGACTGCCCAAGCCTGAGGCAATTGTTTCAGATGAAGTCGGAGGGATGCTTATCCCATTTCCGACAATCTTTCATCGTTCTCAAATGGAGCCGCATTACCATCTCGCGCAATATTTGATGTCACGATCTATCATCACTTGAGCTTCTTGCTGTCGTGGAATGAAGAGGGGGTGCTGGACACTAGGTGATCACCAACATTAGCTAGGGAACATTTCTTGTCGCAAATGCCAAGGCAACGCCGAATGTGCCTACCGAAGTATCCCAATTGATGGCATCCATGGTTGCAGATTAGTCGATTCGTGCGGCGTTTCTTTGTAGTTATCCGGCAGCGGATTAGTCGCAGGTGCCCCAAACTGAGCACGAGACAAAATCTCGGATTCAGTTTTATTTTTTTCTAATTGGCACCTTGCTTGCGTTGCCAGTTGTGAAAGCGTTTTAGCGTGGTTGATGCCACGTGATACTGCCGTCACAAACGACTTTTCTGTTCTCCCTTCTCTCATGCATAAGGTTGGAAATCTCTATGCCATCTGTCAAACAAAGTTCGGGCTGGAGAATGCTCGTTCTGGGGTTGGTAACAACCAGCTTCACCGGATGTTTCGGGCCCTCCGATCCATTGAATCGTCAGGCCGTCACAGGCGAAGTTCTCTTGAAGAACGTTGCGTTAGACACCGGCTCGATTTCATTTACCCCGGTTGATATGGAAACGGGTCGCCCCGCAGGCGCGACGATCGCAGAAGGTAATTTTTCCATCGCGAAAGAGCAAGGACTTCCTCCTGGAACTTACACCGTTCGTGTTAATAGTGCGGACGAGTCTGCTGCCCCAGTACTACCCGAGGGAATGCCCGGTGATTCGCGCAAGCTGGCCCCAGACCGTATTCCTCCGAGTTGGAATGCCAAAAGCGAGGAAACCATCACGGTCGAGGATGGCGGCGAGAACCATTTCGTTCTCTCCATCCCATAGGCAACGCCTAGCGTCCATTGAAATGCATGTACTCTTCCTCTCGCTATCTTCCCTAATTCACTCAGGAGCTTCGTTTTGAAATCAACCAAGGAAGTCCGTCACGGTTTTACCCTCGTCGAATTATTGGTGGTCATCGCCATCATTGGTGTGTTGATCGCTTTGCTGCTGCCTGCCGTTCAACAGGCTCGTGAAGCGGCCCGCCGCATGCAATGCTCGAACAATCACAAGCAGATTGGTCTGGCAATGCACAACTACCATGACACCTACAACAGCTTTCCCGCTGGAACCTACGGCTGTTGCTGGGGAACATGGCAAGTATCGATCCTGCCTTACGTCGAGCAGAACAACCTGTACGAAAACTACAATGTAGACGACAAGTATGGCAGTGCTCCTCGCTACGGCAGCACCGAGAATCTGGACGTGACCAGCCAACGCCTGGAAGCATTCACGTGCCCAAGTGATACGCCCAACGCACCACTTGGAACAGCTCCGCTTGCGATCACGTCGCACAATTACGCTGCTAACTATGGCAACACGGGCTATGCCCAACAAGCCAACCTAAACGGTGAGGTCTTCGGTGGTGCTCCGTTCGAGTACGTTAGTGGTGGCTCAAACGAGTACTACGGTTTCAAAGACATCGTCGACGGTACATCGAACACCCTGTTGGCTGCCGAAGTCTTGCAAGGTCAAAGCCGTGACCTGCGTGGATTCACTTGGTGGGGGGATGCTTCAAGCTTCACAGCCTATTTACCACCGAACGCATCGGAACCAGATCGCATCTACTCTTCCAGCTACTGCAATAGTCTGCCGCAGCTAAACTTGCCATGTGACGTATCGACTTCTTCTGCACCAACTATGTTTGCGGCACGTAGTCGCCACCCAGGTGGTGTTCAGGTGACATTATGTGATGGTTCGTCGAGATTCATCGCGGAAACCATCCGCTTGGACGTTTGGCGATACTTGGCTACCACCCGGGGTCGCGAGGTGGTATCGGAGTTTTAATCGCTGAGTTTCGCAAATGCCGATGCGTTTTGGGGGAGAGTAAGTTCCGTACTCTCGCCAGATCGCATCGGCATTTTGCTTTTCTTGCCAGGCAATCGGGCCCACGCATGCTCTTCCAGGCACCGGTTTCGAGGGCAATCTCCCCAAAATCGTCGTCCGAACCGCTACGATTTGGTCTATCTGTAACGATTTTGTTGCCCTGTTGGCGGCTTCCTCGATAATGGAAGAGGATGCGTCCGTCCCGGTCTTGGGGGCATCAGACGTATGACCTAATCTAGATTGCTGAGGGTCGTACCCGATTTTCGGTTCCTCCCCTCATCCCAACTCGTAATCTCGTCCACGGCACAATCTGATGAAGCGTTTGACTTACTCGATCTTGGTCCTAGCTGTCGCCTGGTTTTGTTGCTCAGGCACCGCTTCGGCCACGATTGTCGAAATGAAAAACGGAATGCGACTCGAAGGTTCCGTCGGCAAAATCGCCAGCATGAGCGACGACCCGCTGAAGACGCCAACTGCCGGGGCCGTCGATCTGCAGCTGATCGTGCTGATCGATAACGAGTTGAAGCGTACCTTCGTGCCGACCTCCCAGGTGCAAGACGTTCAGGAAGCTGCCCCGACGCCGGTGGAACGCATTAAGATTGATCAGCGAGTTGCCGATTCTGGCCGCAACGTGCACGCTGTGGGCGAAGGCATTCGAATCACACCATTCGACGAATTTGGCCGTCGTATTTACTCAATGCAAACCGCCCAAGGGCCGATCGATGTGATCCAGGGAATCACGGAGATCACACCAGATTGGACCCGTGTGCAAGGACTCATGGCCGAGCATAAATACGTCTGGGACATGCGCATCAAGACCAGCACGATCCCACGTGACAAGCTGAGTGCCATCTTGATGCGCCGCATCGATCCGACCGATTCCTCGCAGCGACTGCAAATTGTCCGTCTCTATTTGCAAGCAAAGCGTTATCGCGACGCGGCAGTCGAACTGCAATCGTTGTTGGGTGACTTTCCTGAACTCAAGCAGTTCCGCAAACAACTCGATGAGTTATGGCAGTTAAGCGCCAATACGCTGATCGACGAAGTTGAGCTTCGCAAAGACACTGGCCAACATAACCTGGCTTACGGAATGCTGAACAAGTTTCCGAGTGACAACGTCGCCAGTAGCACGCTTCTGAAGGTCAGTTCGATGCTTACCGAGTATCAAACGGCCTACGAACGTCGCGACAAGATGTTTGCTCTGCTGAAGCAGCATCGTGCGGAGTTCACCGATCCAACGAAAAAGCCACAAGTGGATGCCGCCGTTGATGAGATCGAAAAGGAGTTGAACATCAACAACATGGATCGCCTCGGACCTTATATGCGTCTGTCGGACGATCCCAAACTGACCAATGAAGAAAAGCTGGCGCTCGCGCTAAGCGGCTGGATCTTGGGACCTAACGACGCGACGGAAAACATGGCGGTTGCGTTAAGCGTGTTCGAATCGCGCGACTTGGTTAGCGAGTATATAACGAACCGGATCGACGTCGATCGACGTGGGATCTTAGAGAAGCTGAAGGGCATGGAAGGTGGTGCCCCAGCTTACGTTGCCAAGATCATGCAGTACATGAAACCACCTCTGT
Source organism: Blastopirellula marina (assembly GCF_002967765.1). NCBI lineage: Bacteria > Pseudomonadati > Planctomycetota > Planctomycetia > Pirellulales > Pirellulaceae > Blastopirellula > Blastopirellula marina. The sequence goes on from NZ_PUHY01000010.1 coordinate 757,231, forward strand.
GGGATGCCGAGCCGGAAACGGCATCCGAGATCCCCGGATACTACTTGATGCGTGTCCCAGGTGTGCCCGGCCACTCTGACTTCTTTTATTACGTGCAACTTCCACAAGGGTACGATCCGTATCGCAAGTATCCCACGGTGGTCACGCTGCACGGGGCCGGAACGACTGCCGAACAGCAGATCGACTGGTGGGCGGGTTCTCATAGCGAGAAGGCGAAGATCCGTATGGGCCAGGCCGCGCGACATGGGTATATCGTCATCGCTCCGTTATGGGCGGAAGAACATCAGTACGAATACAACTACTCCGCGGTCGAACATGCTTCGGTCTTGTTCAGCTTGCGTCACGCCCTGCGTCACTTCTCAGTTGATACCGATCGCGTATTCCTTAGCGGGCATTCGATGGGTGGTGACGCCGCTTGGGATATCGGCTTGGCTCATCCCGATTTGTGGGCTGGTGTGATCCCGCTCGTCGCCAAGGCAGATAAATACGTCGCTCGGTATTGGGAGAATGCCCGTCATGTGCCGTTGTACTTCGTGTGTGGTGAACTCGATGGCAATAAACGAGAAATGAATGCACGTGACTTTGATCGCTACCTAACCAAAAACGGCTTCGATACGATGATCGTGGAGTATCGAGGGCGCGGTCACGAACACTTCCAAGACGAAGTCCAGGACATCTTCACCTGGATGGACCTGCACAAACGCAACTTTTTTCCCAAAGAGTTCGAAGTCGTTTCGATGCGACCGTGGGATAACTTCTTCTTCTGGTTGGAAGTCAGCGACTTCCCAGAACGCAGCCTTGTGCTTCCGTCGAACTATCCCGAACCGAAGAAAGCCCCCGTTACGATTCGCAGCAAGATCCTCGATACCAACGGGGTGCTGGTCGATACGGGAACTGGCAAAGCGAACGTTTACCTAACGCCAGACATGGTGAACTTCGACGAACGGATCTCGATCAATTATAAGAGTCGCAACTATGGCACAGGCGTCGAGCCGTCGACGGAAGTCATGCTCGAAGACGGCCGAACCCGTGGAGACCGCTTACACCCATTCTGGGCGAAAGTCGATACGAGTGACCGGTAGTTGATTTCACCGATCACTCACTTAATTACATCAACGCGTCACGCGATTCTACTCGTCGGTGACGCAGCCTTGCGATGCGCTCTTTACATTCTTGATGTACTTATAGAGCGTTCCGCGGGTAACCTTGTAAGGCGGTGCCGTCCAAGCCGCTTTGCGGCGAGCCATTTCTTCCTCGGGCACTTCCAAATTGATAACCCGCTTGTCAGCGTCGATCGTAATGATATCGCCATCTTGAGCCAAGGCGATCGGACCACCCACTTGAGCTTCTGGGGTCACATGCCCCACGATGAAACCGTGCGAACCACCCGAGAAGCGACCGTCCGTCAGCAAGGCGACGTGTGGCCCCAAACCGGCACCCATGATGGCCGAGGTCGGCGTCAGCATTTCTGGCATCCCCGGCCCCCCCTTGGGACCTTCGTAACGGATGACGACCACGTCCCCTTTGACAATCTTCTTGTCTTCCAAAGCGTGTAGCATGTCTTCTTCTGAATCGAAGACCTTAGCTGGGCCACTGAACTGCAAACCTTCCTTGCCGGTGATCTTGGCGACGGAACCTTCGGGAGCCAACGTGCCGAATAGCATTTGTAAGTGGCCGGTCTTCTTGATCGGGTTCGACAGCGAGTGAACGATGTCTTGGCCTTCGGTCAGATCAGCAACTTCGGCACAGTTCTCGGCCAAGGTCTTGCCTGTGACAGTCAAGCAGTCGCCGTTCATCAGGCCTTCCTTCAGCAGGTACTTCATCACGCCCGGCGTGCCACCGATCTTGTGCAGATCTTCTTGCACGTACTTACCGCTCGGCTTGAAGTCCGCGAGCATCGGAACGCGATCACTGACGGCTTGGAAGTCTTGCAACGTGAGGTCGATGTCAACGCTACGAGCCATCGCGATCAAGTGCAGCACAGCGTTGGTCGAACCCCCGAGTGCCATCACGACGACCATCGCGTTCTCGAAGGCCTCGCGCGTCATGATGTCGCGCGGCTTGATGTCTTTTTCCAGAAGGTTACGAATTGCCGCACCGGCTCGATGACACTCTTCGATCTTGCCTGGATCTTCCGCTGGGATGCTGCCGGAGAAGGGGAGGGACATTCCCAAGGCTTCAATCGCGGAAGCCATCGTGTTGGCGGTATACATACCACCGCAAGCACCAGCCCCAGGACACGACTTACGAACGATTTCCTTTCGTTCGTCTTCGGTGATCGCACCGGCCAGGAACTGGCCATAGCACTGGAATGCCGAAACGACGTCCAGTTTCTCGCCGTTACGAAAGCCTGGCTTGATCGTGCCACCATAAACCATCAAAGCAGGGCGGTTCAAACGTCCCATCGCGATCAAACAGCCTGGCATGTTCTTATCGCAGCCAGGGATCGCCACCAGGCCATCGTACCATTGCCCACCCATGATCGTTTCAATCGAGTCAGCGATCAGATCGCGAGACTGGAGCGAAAAGCTCATCCCGTCGGTTCCCATCGAGATCCCGTCACTAACCCCAATGGTGTTGAAACGCATCCCGACCATGTCGGCTGCAACCACACCTTTTTTGACCTCGTCGCCCAGTTTGTTCAGGTGCATGTTGCATGGGTTGCCCTCGTACCAGACGCTGCAGATACCTACCTGAGCCTTTTGCATGTCCTCGTCGGACATCCCAGTTCCATACAACATGGCCTGGGATGCACCTTGGCTTTTCGGTTGGGTGATACGCGAACTGTACTTGTTCAGGGGCTGGGACACGCGTCGATTCCTGCTAGTCAGATTAGGGGCGGGCGAAAATAAATCAGAATCCGTTATTCTAGCCAGACATCTCAATTGCTGCCAGGATCGGTAAGATTGGAGAAAAACCGTCATATCCGACAAATTAGCGGCAATTCTGCCCTAATCTGACAGGAAAGCTTGAGGTAAAATAGGGAAAACGACCAACCCCGTAGATCAGTCCGCGCGCCCTGCTAGGGAGCCCACCGCCAACATGAAAACCTGCCTTCTGTTGACTGCTTGCTTGATTGCTTTCGCCATGCCTTCGATTGGAGTGGCGGATAACGACGACCTTTTGTTCGACGAAAACTCATTCGCCGGTTGGGAAGGCAACCTGGACTGGTTTCGAATCGAAAACGGGTCGGTCGTGGCTGGTCGATTAGACCAAGAGATCCCTCGCAACGAGTTCCTGTGCACTGAGCAGGAGTTTGCCGATTTCGAGTTATCGCTCGAGGCAAAGTTGGTGGGCGCTGGGAAGAACGCTGGGATCCAGTTCCGTAGCAAGCGGATTCCCGATCACCACGAGGTGATCGGTTATCAATGCGATATGGGCTGGGCTGGGGAGAAACCAATCTGGGGTTCTCTGTACGATGAATCACGTCGTCGCACCTTCCTAGCCGAAGGCAACGCCGATAAGGTTAAGAAAGTACTTGAAGGGAAAGACTTTATCCCGTTAAAGATTCGTGCCCAAGGAAAGCACATCCAGATTTGGGTGGGGGATGTGAAAACAGTCGATTATCACGAGAAGAACGAGAACATCCCGCAGTCGGGTGTCATTGGTCTTCAGATTCACTCTGGTCCGAAGTGCGAAGCCTGGTACCGTAATATCCGCCTCAAGAAACTATAAGTCGCGGTATCGATGAGTTCTCATATCAAGTTCTTTTACTTCGACTTGGGCAAAGTCCTGCTCGACTTCGATCATGATATTGCTTGCCGTCAATTGGCAACGATTTTGGGGACGACGCCTGAAATCATTCGGCAAGATGTCTTCCATTCGGGCGAGCAATGGAAGTACGAGCGAGGCGAGATCACGACGCTCGATCTGCATGACTGGCTCTGTGATCGCTATGAGGTGGAAGCTAAACTCGAAGATATCGTCCACGCCGCCTCTAGCATCTTTCATCCGATTAGCGATTCGATTGAGATTGCCCACCAACTTCACGCTGCGGGGCACCAGATGGGGATCTTGTCGAACACGTGTGATTGTCACTGGGAATATTGCCTAGACAAGCCGTTTCCTTTCCTGGTTGAGCTATTCCCAGTTCATGCCCTGAGCTTTCGTCTGGGGCACATGAAGCCGGACCAGGAGATTTACCAAAAAGCGGCGCAATTATGCGGGTTTGCCCCGGAAAACATCTTCTTTGTGGACGACCGCAAAGAGAATGTCGAAGGCGCGGCTTGTGCCGGTTATGACGCCGTCTTGTTCGAATCGCCGGCTCAACTAAGGCTTGATTTGGCTTCACGCGGAATTTCTCTCTAGCAATTCCGGCCAGACGTGGTGGTTATTGCGCGACCTGCCACCCGATGGTTCTATCTTTCACGGGTAGATCGCTTGCAGTGCTTCGATTCCGACCTAATCTTCCCCAGGTTCCTTATGTGATGGGATTTCTAATTGGGGCAGATCCATGTCATCAAATACATCTGATTCGCAGCGATTGGTTTTGCACGTCGATGACGACGAGAACTTCTTGAAGCTTTCCAAGCATCGCTTGTCGAATGAAGGTTACAGCGTCGAATCCATTTCTCGGCCTGAGCATGCACTGAAGTACTTGCTCAACTCGCATTGCCGAGTTTGCATTCTTGATATTGATATGCCACGCGTGAACGGGCTGGAGCTCTTGCAGGAGATCAAGTCCTACGACGGTGGTATCCAGGTCATCATGCTTACCGGGTTGGTATCGCAAATGACCGTCCTTGAATCGCTACGGGGCGGAGCCGAGGCATGCTTCTTCAAGCCGATGCCAGATTTTACACCGCTGTTGGAAGCGTTGGACGCGACGTTTGTTAAAGCCGATCGCTGGTGGCACTGCTTATACGAGTTGAAGAACCGCCGCCAATCAGAACTCGGTGGCGCCGAAACGGCCCTGTCCCAGTTCTAAAAACTCTGGAAGTGAATGCTTCAAAGACGGAATCATCATGAGCACCACCGATCATACTGACGAGCTATTGTTGGCCTTTATCGACGAGTCGATCCACTCGATTCATGGTCTGGCCGACCAAATCACAGCTTTCCTCCAGAATCCAGCCAACGCGGATTCGATCAATGGTGTGTTTCGAACCGTTCACTCTATCAAAGGGAACGCTGGGTTCTTCGGTCTTTCGGCGATTAAAAAGTTTGCGCATGCCGTCGAGAACACACTGGATGATATCCGCAATCAAAAGCTCACCCTGAATGAAGAACTCAATCGCGTCCTGATCGAGGCATTTGACAAGCTCAACTCCTTATTACAGCAGGTCGAAGCTGGCACACATCAGGACGAACTGACTGACGATGAGATCCAACTTCTGGAACGAATCGGTGAGCTTGCTGCCGAATCTTCCAGTGGCTTCTCCGAAGAGGATCGCCTCTTGGAAGAATTGAGGGAACTAGCCGAAGAGATGAGTGCGGCTGGTTTTCCCGAGTCCCTGCGATGGTCTGAGAAAATTGCCCAGCTCGTCCGCTGCAACTCGGAAGAGGAAGCCGAAGCGGGCAATTCGCCTGATAGTCTCTCAACTCCTGAAGAGATCCTCAAACAGACATTCACAATCGACGGTGAAGATGTCTCGCAGTTTGTTCACATCGTGGCTAGCGCGTTCCAATGGCCCTCCTCGGGCAAATGGGAAGATAGCCATTCGTGCACAGTGCTGGATCGCTTGTCCGATCTGTCAATGATGTGCCGAGTGAAAGGTAGCGAAGGAGACCACAAAAAGATCGAATCGGCGATCAAAGATTTCAAAACTTTGTACGAAAGCCCGATCGGTGTCGACAAAGGTCTGATTTCGGTCATCTGGGATCAAGTTGCCATCGTGCTCGATCGCTTCCACGTGATCGAAGCCGCACCAACGGCCAAAGAAGCTCCAACTCAGAAGGCAGAGGCCGCCAAGGAAACATCTGCTCCAGAAGCCGCTCTACCGCAAGCCAAACGTTCTCGCTCAATTCGCGTGAATGAAAACCATCTCGATCGATTCCTTGACGACGTCTCTGGCTTGTTCATTACCTGTGAACGACTCAAGGATGTACAAAGTCGGATGTCCGATGCAGAATCGATCGCTGATTTGGTCGAAGAACTACGCCAAATAAATGTCACCTTCTCGACGCAAGCGAACGAACTTCAGAAGAGTGTCGTCTCGCTGCGTAAAGTTCCAATCGGTTCGCTGTTGTCGAAGTTCCCACCCATGGCTCGCAAGCTGGCGAACGACTTGAGCAAGAAGATCGATGTGCACATTGAAGGGGACGACGTTGAAGTCGACAAATCGTTGATCGAAGACCTCGACTCGCCATTAACGCACATGATTCGTAATGTGGCCGACCACGCGATTGAAAAGCCAGAAGACCGCCTCGCTCGCGGCGTAAACGAGTCTGGCAACTTATGGATCAAAGCCGAAACGACTCGTACTCATGTCGTCCTCACGATTCGCGACGATGGGCGAGGTATCGATCCATCACGCATTCGCCAGAAAGCCCTCGACAAACAAGTTCTGCCGGCCGATCAGATTCATGCGATGTCGGATGCGGAAGTGATCGACTTGATCTTCCATCCCGGCTTCTCGACCGCCGATCAGATCACAGACGTCTCAGGTCGCGGTGTCGGTATGGACGTGGTCCGTACGACAATTCGCGATCATGATGGCGATGTGCAAGTCGCCTCGGTCGTTAACGAAGGAACGACTTTTACCGTTGAGATCCCCATTCGCCAGGCAGTGCTCGTGATCGATGGCCTTTTAGTGGGAGCCGAAAAAGAACAGTTTGTCCTTCCCTTCGAGAACATTCGCGAAGTTCTGGAGGTCGACATCGACGAAATCAAGACGTGCCATGGCATGCCGATGACGGTCATTCGTGGCCAAACAGTTTCGGTTCTGTCGCTGGCCGAGCAAATGGAACTCGCCACTGGAACCAGCTACCAAGAGAAGAAGCGACATCCGGCGGTGCTTGTCGCGAACAAAAAGGGAGCTGCCTGTCTTCTCGTCGATCGCGTCATTGGCAAACGCAAGGTCGTGGTTAACGACATGCAAAATGTGCTGGAGAATTGCCGCCGCATCGGCGGCGTGGCTCAGATGGGCGGTGGTCGTCTGGCGTTGGTTGTCAGCGTGCCCGAAATCGTTAAGTCAATGCTCGATTACTAATCGACTTCAGCGTAGTCACCTAGCGGCAAGTTGACCTTAACCAAGGTGCCTTGCCCAGGGGAGCTTAAGATCTGAGCTTCACCGCCCAGTAAATTCGCTCGCTCGTAAATGCCGGAAAGACCACAGCGTCTTGGATCGACCTTGCTGGGATCGAAGCCACATCCTTCATCGCTAACGGTAATTTGGATCGTCTTTTCATCTTGCAGAATCGCAATGCTCGCGGAATTGGATTGGCTATGTCGTCGCGCGTTGTTCACTGCCTCTTGCACCGTTCGATAGATGGCCATTTCTAATGAAGGGGCCAACCGCGTGAACTCGAGATGGTGACGAAACTCGATCGTGAAGTCGTCTTCGATCATGCGGGTTACCAAATCGTCGATCGCCGCGACAACGCCACCTTCTTCGAGACTGAGTGGTCGCAAACCGTTCAGCAAGCGACGAATCTCACCAATGGCATTGGACAGCAACTGGGTCCCGCGCTGCACTTCTTTCTGTCCATCAATCTCGGATGGAATGATACTGGAACCGGTTTGTAAGAACATCAAGGCACCGGTCATGTCCTGCACTACCCCATCATGAATTTCGTACGCAATTAAACGACGATCACGTTCGTGCGTATCGAGCATACGCCGGAGCGCCATACGATCGCGCAAGATTCCTTCTTCGCGCCGCTTATGGGCGCTGATATCGAGAAAGCATGCCCACAGAGCTGGGCGTTGGGCAAACCGAATTTGATCGACGTAGACAGCCGAATGGCGAACGTTGCCTTGTCCATCCTTAAGCCTAACGGTCGCACCGCGGATTGGTTGGTTATTCTTGATACGGTCGAGCAGCGATTGCCGCTGCATCGGATCGAGATAGAAGTCGCCTGTCTTCTGCTCGCGTAAGGTTTCATACGGGATCGCAAAATACTCGGCTAAGGCGTGGTTACCATAAAGGACTTCGCCTGTTTCCAAATCGGAGATCACCACCGGAACCGGCGTGTTCTCGACCATAATTTCGATTCTGCGATCACTTTCGGCTAGTTCCTCGACCAGCTCATCTTTGCTCTTGGCGATTTCGGCGATCTTGGCATGATCGTCGGTGACATCAACTGACACCCCCACGACCAAATCGACATCTGGTGTCGGATGAAAAGGTGAATACCAGATTTGCAGGATGCGTTCCGTTCTCTTGCCGCGGATGCATGCAATCTGCTGGCGTTGCTCTTCGAAGGTCCTCGTGATGGCCGCTTCCAAGACCTCGCCTTCCTCTGGCGAAACGAACTCACGGACGTACATCCGCTCTTTTTCTGGATAATGCTCCTTAGGGAAGTGATTGAGGTACTCGACCTGGCAATCTCGGTTCACGACAAATACAAATACGGGAACCGATTCTAGGATGGATCGAAAGAAGGCATTTTCTTTCTTCAGCTGGGCGTTCTCCTGTTCGAGTTCGGCAACTCGCCAGGCCAGCGTCTCCGCCGTTTCGCCACGATAGCAAGAGTCTCTCTGGTCGGGATCCAAGATAACGCTGCCTTCCAACGCAAGGAGAAGAGATGTCCAACAAAAAATGGGTTGCTGGAATCGAAACATCCAGCAACCCATTCTAGCTGTTCATTCCCATCTGACGAGGGGAAAACCAGGGCGATCCGCTTACAGGTACATGTTGAAGATGTGCTCCAACAGTTCCTGGCGACCACTCTCGTTGGGGCTGACTTCCCCTTTTTCGAGCATGTAAGCTTCGAGCGTTTTGAAGTTGTGCTTGCCCGATTCAATATCGGCACCGACGCCTTCATCCCAGCTCTTGTAGCGATCTTTGACGAACTGCTGAAGCTTACCGTCCGCACGAATCGCGGCGGCAACTTTCAGTCCCTTGGCAAATGCATCCATCCCGCCAACGTGAGCATAGAACAAGTCGATTGGATCGAAGCTTTCGCGACGGACCTTCGCGTCGAAGTTGACGCCCCCAGTTCCCAGACCACCATACTTCAAGATCGAAAGCATGCACTCGGTGGTCAGGTAGTAATTGGTTGGGAATTGGTCGGTATCCCATCCCAATAGCAGGTCGCCGGTGTTGGCATCGATCGAACCCAGCATGCCACTTTGACCGGCGTATTCCAGCTCGTGCTGCATGGTATGCCCAGCCAGCGTGGCATGGTTGGTTTCCAAGTTCATCTTGAAATGCTTATCCAAGTCGTACGACTTCAAGAATGCCAAGCAGTTGGCCGTGTCGAAATCGTACTGATGCTTGGTCGGCTCTTTCGGTTTAGGTTCGATGAGGAACTGACCGTCGAAACCGATTTCCTTAGCGTAGTCGACCGCCATGTGGAAGAACTTCGCCAAGTGGTCCAGCTCTCGTTTCATGTCGGTATTCAATAGGTTCTGGTAACCTTCGCGACCACCCCAGAACACATAGTTTTCACCACCAAGTTGCTTGGTGATTTCCAACGCCTTCTTCACGCTGCATGCCGCGTAAGCGAATGCATCCGCATTACAGCTAGTTGCAGCACCATGCATGAAGCGTGGGTGGCTGAACATGTTGGCCGTGCCCCACAATAGCTTGATGCCGGTGCGTTCTTGCTCTTCTTGCAGAGCCGCAGCGACGGCGTCGAAGTTCTTGTAGGTCTCGGTCAAGTTCGCGCCTTCTGGTGCGACGTCACGATCATGAAATGCGTAGTAAGGAGCGCCCAACTTCTCGATGAATTCGAAGGCAACCTTCACACGTTTAATGGCATTATCGAGCGAATCGGTCCCATCGTCCCAAGGACGAACAGCCGTGCCAGGACCAAACGGATCGGAGCCAGTTCCCCGGAAGGTGTGCCAATAAACCACGCTGAAGCGGAAGTGCTCCTTCATGGTCTTTCCTTCGACGACTTCGTCTGGGTTGTACCAACGAAACGCGAGCGGATTACGCGACTCAGGGCCTTCGTATTCAATTTTGCCAACATTGGGGAACGCGGTCATGGCTCTTTCCAAAAGGGGTGTGATGGGTTTGCGTTGAAGATGGGTGCCTAGGCTTCGCCTAGAGTTCTAATTGGGAATCGGCGAACACCATTTCACTCTGGTGTCGTTTGATCTCTGCCTGAATTTGTTCGATGATTTTTGGGTTATCTTTCGCGACATCACGCGACTCACCTGGATCGTGATCTAGGTTGTAAAGCACGGGTGGCTCGTGGATTTCAGGCTTCGGTTGACCATAGCCTGATTGCGTCTTGAGATGCATCTTCCAAGGTCCATAGCGGACCGCCATTAGGTCGTAGCCCCGGTAGAAGAAGAACGTTTCGCGGCTACTCTTACCTGATTGTTTGAAAACCGGCGTGAGATCGTGGCTGTCAAACGTTCGATCGGTTGGCATCTTCAGACCGGCCAGGGAATGGAAGGTCGCCATCAAATCCATCGTGCTGCCAATATCCGCGGCAACGGACGACGCTGGAATGGTCTCTGGCCACCAAAAAATTGTTGGCTCTCGCATGCCACCGTCCCAGGTGCTTCCCTTCCCACCGCGAAGTGGACCGGCCGAACCACCATGGTCGCCGTAAGGAAGCCAAGGACCATTGTCGCTACAGAAGACAACAAGCGTGTTTTCATCCAGCCCCGTGTCGCGCAGCTTTTGCAGCACTTGACCAACGCTCCAATCGATTTCTTCGATCACATCGCCGAAGTAACCGCGTCGGCTCACGCCTTCAAATTCCGGCGAACGAAACAACGGAACGTGGGGCATCGAGTGGGCGAGGTAGACGAAGAAAGGTTCATCCTGATGTTCATCGATGAACTTGACCGTCTCTTCGGTGTAACGTCGCGTGATCGTCGTTTGATCGGCTGGACGTTCGATTATCTCTTCGTCCCGCATCAAGGGAACGTTGAAGTATTCACTCTTTGGGTTCCAGAATGCCTCACGTCCCTTCAGCGCGGATGGGGCTCGATCCATATCATTGGAATAAGGAATTCCAAAGTAGTAGTCGAAACCGTTGCTCGTCGGCAGAAACTGTTTGTGATGCCCAAGGTGCCACTTGCCGATACAGGCCGTGGCGTACCCTCCATCTTGCAGTGCTTCTGCCAGAGTGATCTCTTCCGCCGGGATTCCTCCCTTGGAATTAGGAAACAGCACCCGTCGCTTGTTACTGCACATTCCGTTTCGACAGGGCAACCGACCTGTCATCAACGCAGCCCTACTGGGCGTACAAACCGGGGCACCAACATAGAACTGCGTGAACTTCATTCCCTCGCCGGCCATTTGGTCGAGGTATTTCGTCCGAATCGTTGGATTCCCAAAGCAACCCAGATCTCCGTATCCAAGGTCATCGCAGAAGATTACGACGAAGTTCGGCGGCGATTTCTTAGCGGTCTCTTTAGCAATAGCCGGCCGAAGTCCAAACGAACCGATAACGACCAGCAAAAACGTGAGGGCAGGGAGGCAGGAGCGGAGTTTTGGCATGAAATGAAATCTCCGGAAGAGCGACAAGCGCGAAAAGGCAGGTGTGAAGGTCATCATAAGGCCTCGACTGGCATCATTCAACCAACGAGGCGTTACACAAATCTGAGAAATTTTCCGTTAGGACCGTAAGCAGTTACGAAGACGTGAATCGCTTTAAAAGCCAGTCTCCCCAGGCTCCCGACAACTGAGCAATCGAAAAAAGGAGGCGCGCCTTGCCTGGAATAACGATCTCGGTTTGATGTTTTTCACAACCTGTAAGGACCCGTCGGGCGAGGTCTTTCGGGTCGATCGCCTTGACTTTGACGCCCGCTCCAGGACTACGGGCAGCCTCGGGAAGTCCGGTGGTTTGGGTCTCGTAACGCTGTCCGGAATCGCCTCGAGCAATCGGACCGGGGCAAACTAACAGGACGTGCACGCCCGACTCGGCCAATTCCAGGCGTAATTGATGGTTCATCCCAGCCAAAGCAAACTTAGACGTTGCGTAGGGACCGATATATTTCGAGGCACTCTTGGATGCGAGCGACCCCATGTTCACGACGTGACCTTGAGAGGCCTTCAACATCTCGACCGCAGCCTGAACACAGCGAATCGACGATAGCACGTTCAGATCGAACGAGATGAGAAAATCATCAATTGACGTCTCGCACAATAGTCCCCGAGCACTCGCCCCGGCAATGTTAAACAAGGCATCCAGCTTGCCATGTTTGTCCTGAATGTGCTTGAACAAGTTGATGACCGAGTCATCGCTGGTCACGTCCGTGGGAACGATGGTCGACTTCGTTCCACTTGGGTCGATCTGCTGGGCTGCTGCTTGCAGCTTTGTTTCGTCACGCGCCGCCATCACAACGTGACAACCACGTTCAACTAACTGTTCGGCGAGTGTCCGACCAAAGCCTTGCGAAGCCCCGGTCACCACCGCCACTTTATCCCGCCAGTACGTCACCGTTGTCGTTCTACTTCTCTACGAGGCATATCCTGTTGTCCAACAAAAACCCCTGATCCGCGAAAAGCGAACCAGGGGGGAAGGGTGCATGATGGGAGTTGGTATTATACGGTGACCTCATACCCTTTGCGAGCATTGCGCGACTGCATGGCGTTGGCCTGATCGTCGCCCAGAATCTGCTCGGTCTTTGGGTCCCATTTGAGCGACCGATTCAAACGGATTGCGATGTTCGACAAATGGCAGGTCGTCAAGGCTCGATGATGGGTGAACACGTCCGAAATCGGCTGCTTCCGCGTCTTCACACATTCGAAGAAGTTGGTCATGTGGGCATTGCCGTTGGCTGGCATGCTGCCTCCGTATATCTTAGCGATGGCATCCTCAGGCAGGGGATTGTCCTTCAATGCATCGACCGGGGCACCAACAATTTTGCCACGGTTTACCAGGAATCGGCCTTCCGTTCCCATGAACATGATGCCGTTGTCGAAGCCAAGTTCATCTTGGTGCGAATTCTTAATGTCCATGACTACGCCATCCCCGAAGGTTGCTTTGACATGGAACTTGGTCGCCGTGTTGTAGCGGTCGTCTTGGACTGGCATCCCATCTTTGAAGTCGACTGGATGTTCCGCGTAAAGCGGCTCGATCGACGTCGGGCCCATTCCATCTTCACTCTGGCCGATCGCCCACTGCGCGATATCGACATGGTGAGCGCCCCAGTCGGTCAGCTTGCCGCCTGAGTATTCGTACCACCAGCGGAATTCGTAGTGACAGCGGGTATTCACCGTGTTCCCACTTTTACCCCAGCGATAATCGACCAGCGGCGCTTGTCCGAGCCACTTTTCCCAGTTCAGCCCCTTGGGAACATCAACGACTGGAATCGATTTGCAAGCTGGCGCACCACCGATGGCGACGGCAATATTCTCGACCTCACCAATGCGGCCGTCACGTACCAAGGCAACCGCTTGCAGGAAACGCAATCCCATTTCGCTTCGCTGCTGGGTACCGACCTGGAAGACGCGTCCCGTTTCCTTGGCGACCTGGCAGATCTTCTTCCCTTCGTCGATCGTCAATGTGAGCGGCTTTTCGCAGTAAACGTCTTTGCCGGCTTTCATTGCTTCGATCGCGATCTTAGAGTGCCAATGATCGGTCGTCACGATGGTGACAATCTCAATGTCCTTCCGGTCGAGGATCTTCTGATAGTCCTCGTAAACGTCGACTTGGCGATCGACACCTTTCTTCGATTGAATGTCAGTGACCTTCTTCTTCGCGCCCGCGGCGTGATTCGCATCGACATCGCAAACCGCGACGACATCACCCAGTCGCATCGCGTTCGGGCCGACCGCATTCCAGCGGCTTCCGGTACCGATACAGCCAACAATGGGGCGATCGTTCGACTCTTTTGCCTTTTGTTCGTCCGCGGCCAACGCGTTTTGACCGCTGAATATGTAAGGAGTTGAAGCGGCGGCCGCGACTGTCGCGGCAGAATTTTTCAAAAACTGGCGTCGATCCGATTTTCGATGACTCAAGGCGAGACTCCCTACAAGATTAGTTGGTTGCGGCGGCGGAATAACTGGCAAGAATCGCAGAAAGCGATTGTTCGTAACATCATTCCCACCATTCCCCAGGGTCATTCAAGGGAACACAGACTGGACTTAGAGAAGGGTTAACGGGAACGAGGACTTTATAATATCCTTTGTGGCAAGCCGATACCAGCAAACTCGAAAAAACAGAACGGTTTACAGAAAATCAACTCAAAACAACGCAACGATTCGCTTGAGTCGGATATCTCGCCGTAAACAAGGGACTACGTGAATTGCTTGTCCTTTGATAGCGAATTACTCGGGCTATCACCTGTCTGGAAAAAAGGGGAAAGTGGGAATAAATCACGCAGATCGAGAATTCTGAATGGTTAAGGTTTCTCAAAACCCCATCGTCATGACCCGAGGGATGGGCTAGATTTATGCGTGTTGTTTTCGTTTTCCGAGTTGTTTTTACCCCTGGCTGCGAAATATGTCTGCCGCTCGAATCTACCCGAACCGTGCCCGTACGAAGATCGTCGCCACCGTGGGACCTGCTTGCCGCACCCCCGAAATGCTCGAGGAATTGATCCTCGCTGGGGTCGACGTCTTTCGCGTGAACCTGGCTCACGGTGATCTGAAAGATCACTCTGAGGTAGTGAAGAATATCCGCGAGATCAGTGCAAAAGTCGATCGACCGATCGCTGCTCTGGCCGACCTTTCGGGACCTAAGATTCGTCTCGGCATCCTGCAGGAAGAAATCGTCCAATGCCACGAAGACGAAATCTTCACGTTCGTCCGCGGGGAAGAAACCTCGGAACCGAATCAACTGACTTGTAACTACAAGCCCCTGATCGACGAACTGGAAGTTGGCAACGACGTCATGTTGGCCGACGGTACCGTCATGATGAGTGTGCTCGAGAAGACTGCCGACTCGGCGATTTGCAAAGTCGTGCAAGCCGGACCAATCCGTAGCCGCCAAGGTATTAACCTGCCAGGCACGAAGCTCAGCGTACCAGCGCTGACTGAACAAGATATCGAACATGTGAAGTGGGCCGCGGAAAACGACCTCGACTACGTTAGTCTCAGCTTTGTTCGCTCGCCAGACGACATTCGCCAGTTGCGTGATCTGCTGATGCAGCACGAGTCGCGGGCGTTTATCATCGCTAAGATCGAGAAACGCGAAGCATTGGATAACCTGGACGAAATCGTCCGAGAATCGAACGGCGTGATGGTCGCTCGTGGTGACTTGGGTGTCGAAATCGACGTTGCCGAGGTGGCTGCTTCTCAGAAGTTGATTGTCTCGACCTGTTCGCGTATCGGCCGCCCAGTGATCGTTGCGACCCAGATGCTCGATAGCATGACCACCTCCAACCGTCCAACCCGGGCGGAAGCGACCGACGTGGCAAACGCCATTTTAGATGGTGCTGATGCTTGCATGCTTTCTGGCGAAACGGCCGTGGGCGTGCATCCGGTTGCCGTGGTGAAGATGATGAATCGCATCATGCTGGCCACGGAAAAGATGTGGTTAGAGCAACGTGGTAAGTCGAGCCGCATCGACAACCGCGTCGCCCAAGTGCACCCGGTTACCCAAGCGGTGGTTTCTGGTGCTTCGATTACCGCCGAACATCTCGATGCCAAACTGTTGGTCACGGCAACGCGAACCGGCGGTACGGCTCTGACGAAAGCCAAGTTGCGTGACGCGATCCCAACGATCAGTGTGTCGGACTCGGACGCGGCGTTGCGGCGTATGTGTCTCTATTGGGGCGTGACGCCAATCTCGAATGCTCCGGTCCATAACGGCATCCAGCTTCGCCGCTTTATCGATCAATGGGGCCTCGGCAACGGTTACCTGGAAGAAGGTGATCGCGTTGTGTTCGTCACCGGTGGCGGGATTATGCAGTCGGCTGAATACATCGTGGTGATTCACCGCGTTGAGAAGCCGCATGAATAGTTAATAGAGCTGCCATCGAACTCAGCCGGAACCGAACCTTCTCGTTCCGGCCTCACGAGACTTCACCACGATGGGCGGCGATCCAGCTTCGGACGACGTGCTCGGTCAGGTTGCCTATCACAAAGCACCAGATTCCGCATAGCGCCGCCCCGCTGATCACACAGACGATCAGCACGGCCCAGTTAAACTCTTGGGGCGGAATCCAACGCCCACTAACGACGCCTAAGGCACCTCCCATAACGGTTGCCTGCGCCGTGCTGTAGACCTGCCAAACCGACAGTCCTGTCCGTTCCGCCAGATTCGGATTCTTTCTTTCGTGAGTTTCCACTGGCGCAATTGGAAGCGAGCCTCCTACGGATGGCCAATCGTGTCTTTTCTTCTTTCGATCTCGATCCATCCGGTGCCCTACGTACGAGGCCAACAAATGGACGCCGATGACCAATAGCATTAACACCGTCCAACATGCAGCCAAGGGGCCTAAGAGTCGCAGGATGCCGAACACTAATCCGCACACGGCCATCACGATCGCCAACGCCCACAGCGAATAACGGGGTAAGGTATCGGTCACGTTCGAGCCGTCGTCGGTCATATTCTGCCCCATACAGAGAGAATCGATACGAATACCTGCTAATCGTAGCGAGATCACAACAACTCGCCAAATAGAAGCAGAGGCTCCATAATGGCAACTTGATCTCGTCGCACGTATTGACGAATCGGTCGGATACCCGCAAAATTCGGCGCAATGTCACCATCCGCCCTACTGACATAGACCTAAAATACATCTAACTGCCATTAACACCGACGAAGCCAAGATTCAGGGAACACCAAGATGACGCTACTGTGGATTGGACTGGGAACGCTGGCAGTCATCTTGATTGGCATGGTCACCTACGACCTGACTCAAAAGCGTCACGCGATCTTACGTAACTTCCCGGTCATCGGTCACTTCCGTTATTGGTTGGAAGCGATCGGACCGGAACTGCGGCAGTACATCGTTACCAGCGATAATGAAGAACGCCCATTCAGCCGAGACCAACGCCGGTGGGTGTATGCTTCCTCCAAGCGAGAGAACAACTACTTTGGCTTTGGCACCGACAACGACCTGGAGTCGACGGCCAATCACCTGATCGTCAAGCATTCGGCGTTTCCAGTCGATTCGGCTTTGCCAACCGATCCGCTGTACGATGCAGACTATCACCTACCGTGTGCCAAGGTGATGGGTGCGCATCGCAATCGCCGCCACGCGTTTCGTCCTAACAGCGTGGTTAACATCTCCGGCATGAGCTTCGGTTCGCTCAGTGGTCCGGCGGTCGAAGCACTAAATCGCGGGGCCGCCCTGGCCGGCTGCCTGCAGAATACAGGGGAAGGGGGCGTTAGCCCGCATCACCTTGCCGGTGGCAATCTGATGATGCAGATCGGTACAGCCTACTTTGGTTGCCGCGATGCGAATGGACGCTTCGATCTCGAAAAGCTGAAAGACGTTTGCGCCGCTTATCCCATCAAGGCGCTCGAAGTGAAGCTCAGCCAAGGTGCTAAGCCAGGCGTCGGCGGTTTGCTTCCAGCAAGTAAGATCACACCGGAGATTGCGGCGATTCGTGGCATTCCACTAGGTAAGGATTGTGCCAGCCCAGGCAAGCATCGCGAGTTCAGCAACGTCGACGAAATGCTCGACTTCGTGGAACGAATTGCCGACGCGACCGGTTTGCCGGTTGGTATTAAGTCGGCTGTGGGGGAAACCCGTTTCTGGAAAGAACTCGCCACGCAGATGGCCACGACCAATCGTGGTGTCGACTTCATCACAATCGATGGTGGAGAAGGGGGGACCGGTGCAGCTCCGCTGGTCTTCGCCGATCATGTGGCGTTACCGTTCAAGATTGGCTTTACTCGCGTCTACAAAGAGTTCTATGAACAAGGTCTGCACGAGCACGTGATCTTCAACGGTTCAGGTCGACTCGGCTTTCCCGAAAGCACACTCTTCGCCCTTGCGTTAGGGTGCGACATGGTGAGCGTCGCCCGTGAAGCGATGCTTTCCATCGGTTGCATTCAAGCCCAACGCTGCCACACGGGTCATTGCCCGGCCGGCGTCGCCACGCAAAACGCTTGGCTACAGCGAGGGCTTGATCCAACCTCCAAAGGGGTGCGCGCCGCGAATTACATCGTGACACTGCGAAAGGACCTAACCTACCTAAGTCATTCGTGCGGTGTCTGGCATCCTGCTTTAGTGAACCTAGATCACTTCGAATTGCTCAACGCAGGCAAACCATCTCAGCCAGCGACGGAGATCTACGACCAACGGGCCGACTGGGGGCTTCCCTCGCAAGCCGATCGCGACATGATTCAAGCGATCATGCAAACACCTCCGAAGCAGCGTGCTGACTTGCTGTTGGCAAGAACCATCAAGACCGATCCGGTCAATCAAGACTACGCATCTTTGAACTAGGTCGCTCTCTTACCCTTTATCGCTTTGGTTTGCACCGCACCGCACAAACCTAACGACACGCTGTACCTAAAATGTTTCGTTCCCTACGACGAGCATTTTTACCCAGACAGCCACGAATTTTCATGCCCCAGATCGACCCCGAAGCCGTATTCAACCATGCTTGTGCTACCGGCTATGACAAGCAGTGGGCCGAGATGGCGGCGCTCCGAGATGCGATTCACCTGCTAATCCGCGGAATCTTTCTCGATCTGCCGAAACAAGCCCGAATCCTTTCTGTCGGAGCAGGTACCGGGGCGGAGATGCTTTACCTGGCGCAGCAGTTTCCCGACTTTCGCTTTGTCGCCGTCGAGCCGTCGTCCCATATGTTGCAGGTTTGCCAATCGAAGGCACAAGAAGCCGGAGTCTTAGATCGTTGTGAATTCCATGTCGGGTATCTGGAAAGCTATCTCAACACCGAACCATTCGACGCGGCTACTTCGCTGTTGGTATCTCAGTTCTTATTAGATCGCGATATCCGAACCGACTACTTTCGCCAGATCGCCCAACGACTTCGCCCCGGCGGTATCTTGGTCAGTTCCGACTTGGCATCGGATACGGATGCCGTCGACTACGAGCGTCTGCTACAGATCTGGATGCGTACGCTTCAGTCCGCAAGAATTCCAGAGGAAGCAACGCACAAGATGCGCGACACTTATAAGAATGATGTGGCAGTTCTTCCCCCAGCAGAAGTCGCGACAACGATTGCCGCCGCAGGCTTCCATCAGCCGACCTGTTTTTACCAGGCCGGCCTAATCCACGCTTGGCATGCGGTACGCTCTTAGCCATGTCCAGTTTCGTTACTGCAGTTCCGTCCGCATGCGGGCCAGCTTTTCGCGAAACTCGTTCAGCTTGTCAGCATACTTTGGATCGCCCGCCAAGTTGGTTGTCTCATGCGGATCGTTTTTTAGATCGAACAACTGCTCCAACTTCGGCTCCGTCTTTTCGTAGTCAACGTACTTCCAATCCTCCGATCGCACGCCTTCGCTTTGTGGAATGGTCGCGTGCGGGAAGAGGTGTTCGTACAAGAACTCGGTTCGCCATGGCTCGGATTGTATGTCTTCCACCAACGGCTTCAAGCTTTGTCCTTGCATCACTGCGGGAATCTTGACACCGGCAAAGTCCAACAGCGTCGGAGCAACATCGATGTTCAGCACCATCTCGTCCAGGTGACGACCACGAAGTGATTTGGGTAAGCGTGGGTCGTAGACGATCATCGGAATCCTAATCGACGGCTCGTACATCAACCATTTACCGGACAGCCCATGTTCACCTAGAAAGAAACCATGATCTGAGGTGTAAATGATCACGGTATTATCAGCCAGTTTCTTCTCGTTCAGCTTGCCAACCATCGCTCCGACAAAATCGTCGACACCTGTTAGTAGACGGTAGTAATCCTTGACGTTCTTCTGCAGCATTTCGTCTCCGTCGAAACGTCGTTCCCAGCGAACCCGAGACTCGCCTCCTTGCAGTTGCTTCGGAAGCTTTGCGTACGCTTCCTCACTCACGGTTTCGGCCGGGGTGATTTTGTCTTCGGCGTAGTATTCCGTGTATTTCGGGGCATGGCGAAACTGCCAACCAGGGCCATCTTGGCAGTGAGCCGCTTTGAAGCTGACTTGTAAACAGAACGGCTGATCGGCCTGACAGGTATCGAGGAACTCAAGCGTTTGATTCTCAAGCCGCTGCGTCATGTGCGGCTGGCCATCGACAAAGTACTGACCTTGGCCCGCGAAGCCTTTCCAGTAGTCGTATTGATCGGCCGGTAGGTTGTTGCCCACGCCCCATTTGCCAATAAACGCTGTGCGGTAGCCAGCCGCGCGAAGCAGGGCGGGGAACGTTTGCTGAAAAGCTTCTGGCGTCAACACGGTGCGGAAATCAACCACGCCGTGCCGTCGAGCATACTGCCCAGTGAGAAACGATGCCCGGCTTGTCGCGCAAATGGCAGTGGTCGCAAACGCATTGTCAAACGTGACACCTTCTTCGGCCAGCTTATCAATGTTGGGAGTCTTGATTACGGGATTCCCCATGCAGCCCAGGGCGTCCCATCGCTGGTCATCGGTGAGCAGAAAGATCAAGTTCGGACGTTCAGCGGCTTGCGTCTCAGCAATTCGCAACGAGAACAGGACAGCCACGATGGCCATAAAAAGAATGGTTCGATTTCGCATGGTGGGCAACAAATTTGAAGGGTAGGGGAGGGGAGTAAATAGGATAAGAGAGTCGCTAGGGTAGCAAATCTGCTTCATGGCAGCACGAAAAAATTGAGCCGGCACTTCCCAGGTGCGATACTAGAAACTTGCTTTCTATCAGCTTTGTCGACAAACGCCTTGAAATCAAGTTGGATTCTGCCGCCTCAGCCCGAACCTCCAATCGTGAGCGAACCGTTTCTCGGCCGCTTGTGCTGTTGGCTCCTGCGCTGACGGTGGGGGTCGTGCTCGATGCATTCTTAGACATGCCATTGGGTGGTTGGCTGTTCACCCTTTGGCTACTCATGGCAAGCTGGCTGGCAGCTTTTTTCTTTCGGCGAGACGCCGCAGGGAGCGTGGCCCTCCTATTGGCAGTGGCCAGTTTCGGCGGGCTATGGCATCACGTCTATTGGAACATCTATCACGCAACCGAGCTCAGCCTGTCACTGACACCGCAAAAACAACCGATGGCTCTACGCGGCAGGGTGACCGATTACCCACGATTTCTACCAGCCCCGCTCGATCGTTCCCCCTACGAGTTCGAATTACCGAACCAATGGAAAGTTCCATTTCAGATCACGACAGTCCGTAATGGAACGACTTGGGAGACGGCCACCGGCGAAACGGAGATTTATGTCTCAGGCGACGAGTTGTCACTCAGGCCAGGAGAATCGATTACCGTCTTCGCCCAAGCCACGCGTCCCGGGGGCGCCCTCAACCCTGGCGAGTTCGACTTTGCCAAGTGGTCGCGTGGGCGTCGCCGCGGTATCTTGCTGCGTTGCAATTTTCCGGAATGCCTGCAACCGACCGGACAACCTCGCCAGCTTTCGTTTTGGAATCCGATCCAAGCTTGGCAACAATTTATCGACGAAAAGCTATCCGCCGCGGTTCCGCCGCATCTAGAAGGGCTCGCGGAAACCGTCTTCCTGGGCCGACGCGAACGACTCAACGATGCGACCGATGATGCCTTTCGTCAAACGGGTACGGTACATTTGCTGGCTCTCTCGGGCCTTCACTTGGGAATCTTGGCGTTGATTGCCTATCAGATGCTGCGTTGGATTCCAGCTCCCGTGTGGTTTCCTGGTTTGGCGTTGTTGGTGTTGACGGTGGGTTATGTTCTGCTGGTCGATGCTCGGCCACCCATCGTTCGGGCCGCGATCCTGGTTGGCACGGTTTGCCTGGGAACCATGTTGTATCGACGACATTCCTTCTGGAACACGCTGGGCCTGGCCTGGATCGTAGTGATCTGCTGGAACCCGACCGAAATCTTTCAGCCGGGCACGCAGTTATCCTTTGTGGCCGTGGCGACTTTGGCATGGCTAGCCAGCGTGCAGCGGCACTTTCGCACGGTTGACCCTCTGAAAAAGTTGATCGCCGAAACGCGACCCATGCCGATCAAGCTACTCAAAAGGGCAAGAAATATCATCGGGATGGCGGTGGTGGCATCTATGGCCGTGTGGTTAACGACGCTACCTCTCGTGCTGGTTCATTTTCACACGGCTTCTCCCTGGACCATCCTCCTTTCGCCCATCCTCGGCGTTTTCATGACCCTCTCGCTGCTGGGCATTGTCTTTCTAATCGGGGTGACAATCGTCACGCCACTTGCCGCAAGCGTTGTCTCGCCAACCCTATCGTGGCCACTGGCTGGGCTCGAACAGATCGTCACGCTCACCCAAGAGCATGCTCGACTCACGTTCTGGACGGCAGGACCGTCGATGTGGTGGGTTATTGGCTTCTACGTTCTGCTGGGAATGTTGGCAGTACTGATAGCCTGTCGAGGGCTTCCACTGCGTTGGGGAATGACGACGCTCGCGATTTGGCTGGCCATCGGATTCGGTCAGGCAATTGTTATCACTCAGCAATCGGCGACGCGTGACGAAGTGATCTGCACGTTCGTCAGCGTTGGTCACGGCACCTGCGCGCTATTGGAACTTCCTGACGGAAAGAATCTCTTGTACGACTGCGGTCGTCTCGGTTCCCCAAGTCGTGCCACCGAGTCTTTGTCCTCGGTCCTGTGGGAGAAAGGCATTTCACATCTTGAAGCGGTCATCATCTCGCATGACGATGCCGACCATTTCAACGGTTTGCCAGGCATCCTAGAACGATTTTCCGTTGGCACGGTCTATTGCTCGGAATTAATGACGAAGACTTCCGGCCATTTAGCGACAACGCTGATGGAAGATTTCGAGGCCCGTAAGATTCCTGTGCGAACGCTTTCCGCCGGCAATCGCTTAAAAACACATCCGGACGTTCACCTGACAGTGCTTCATCCGACTCGTAAGGGCGTGCTTGGGCGGGACAATGCGAATAGTCTAGTCCTGCTGATCGAGTATCAAGGTCGACGGATTCTGCTTCCTGGCGATCTTGAATCACCTGGGACCGAGGCCGTCGTGCTGGAACAGCCAATCGACTGCGATGTGGTTATGGCACCCCATCACGGAAGCAAACGGAGCAACCCAGAGCAGTTCTATGCGTGGTGCCAACCAGAATGGATTGTTGTGAGCAGCGGCTCGCCTAATATTGAAAATCCAACCATCGGGGAGGGGAGCCCAATCTGGCGGAATACAGCCACCGGCGGCCGCATCGAAATTCGCCTTACTGCCGACGGTCAACTGCCGCAGGTTAAATCGTTGCTTCCTGGCTCGCCAAAATTGAGAGATTAGGAGACGTGGGCGGTTTTATCGGCAAAGTGAATGCCATTCTGTGCTCATCCAGCCTATTAGGCGTTGCAAATTCAGCTTTCACTGCTAAATTAACGGTCTTATCAAAAGATTGAGGATGAGTTTGATGCGTTGGTGGCCGCGGTCTTGGTAGTCGCGGGAGACCTCCTGATTTCACAAGTCCTTGTCGTTATTGTGGTTAAGAAGAAGTCACCCTACTTGCGGACGTAAGTAAAGTCGCCCATGTCGATTACCAAAGAGAAGAAAAACGATGCCATCCAGGATTTCCAACGTGGTGGCGAGGACACGGGTTCCCCGGAAGTTCAGATTGCGATTTTGACCAGTCGCATCAACAATCTGACGGAGCACATGAAGAAGCACAAAAAAGACTACGCGACTCGTCGCGGTCTTTTGGCCATGGTGAGCCGTCGCCGTCGCCTGCTGGACTACTTGAAGCGGCACGATCCGCAGAAGTACCTGGACATGCTGGCCCGACTCGGCATTCGAAAGTAGCATTATCGCTACCGCGGTCTTAATTACCGCAATTTGGCCATTTGAAAGGGGCTCGCACGTGGAAGCAACTGCGAGCCTCGATTTTTAAGAGGCAAACGGACTGAGCCAGAAGACGCGCGCCCAATCAGGGGCTGGACGCGTCTTTACCACGCTTCGCCGGTGGTGGAAGAACAATGGCCGGCAAGCAACCTCACGGGGTCCCGCTCTATCAGATTAATCGCGGCGTACCTCAACCTTATATTGAACCAAGCACTGGATGTTCCAAATGGCCGGGCCCCTCTCTCCTCCAGGCCCATACCTTCTTGGCGCAAGCCCACACGGAAAGTTTCTGGTGCGCTGTGTAGGACGGAAAAAGTGGAAGAAATTCGCGTAGAGAAGCAGATTGGCAATGAAACCTTATCGATCACCACTGGCTTTCTAGCCAAACAAGCCCACGGGGCAGTGCTCGTACAATATGGCGAAACGGTTGTTCTGGTCGCCACCGTCTCTGGCCCTTCTCGGCCGGGAACTGACTTCTTTCCCTTGACTTGCGATTATCGCGAGCGAACGGCCGCCGCCGGTAAATTCCCTGGCGGGTTCATTAAACGGGAAGGCCGCCCAACCACGAAAGAAATTCTCTCGTCGCGTTTGATGGATCGCCCGATCCGTCCAATGTTCCCGAAGGGATATTACGACGAAGTCCAAATCCAAGCCAACGTCGTGGCGAGTGATCGCCAGCATGATGGTGACGTGCTGGCCATGCTGGGTGCTTCGGCGGCACTGTGCATTTCGCACCTGCCGTTCCAAGGCCCGCTATCCGCAGTCCGCATTGGCCGTGTCGACGGCGAACTGGTTCCTTTCCCGACTTTTGATCAATTGGAACAGAGCGATCTGGACCTGATCATCTCGGGCAGCAAGGACTCGGTCTTGATGATCGAAGGTTTCTCGCGGGAAATTCCCGAAGACGAGATGGCCGACGCAATCATGAAGGCCCACGAAATCGTCAAGTCGCTGTGCGATCTCCAGCTCGAGCTGATCGAAAAGGTCGGCCCACAAAAGATGGAATTCGAAGAGCCCAACGATGGTGGCTTGTACCAGCGTTTGATGGACGGCTACTACGCCGACTTGAAGGCTGCCAAGCAGACCACCGGTAAGCAAGATCGCGCCGACAAAGTTCGCGAACTGAAGACCAAGGTCAAAGAAGAACTGATTCCAGATCCAGCCGCCGAAGACGCGATCTGCGAAAACCTGTTCGGCACTGTCTGGCATGACCTCGAAGAACGCGTCGTGCGTGACCTGATCCTCAGCGGTACCCGCACCGATGGTCGTGACACCAAGACGCTGCGTCCGATCCTGTGCAAGGTCGACGTGCTGCCACGCGTTCACGGCTCGGCCGTGTTCCAACGTGGTGAAACCCAGTCGCTGATCACCGTGACTTTGGGTACCCCGCGTGACGAACAACGTGTGGATGGCTTGATCGACGAATACTCGAAGAAATTCATGTTGGACTACAACTTCCCGTCCTTCTCGGTCGGTGAGTGTCGTCCAATTCGTGGCCCTGGCCGTCGCGAAATCGGTCACGGTGCGTTGGCGGAACGAAGTGTGAACCCAATTCTGCCGAACCCAGAAGACTTCCCTTACACCATCCGCGTGATCTCGGACATTCTGGAATCGAACGGTTCCAGCTCGATGGCTTCGGTTTGTGGTGCTACCCTCGGCTTGATGGCCGCTGGTGTGCCAATCACTAACCCAGTCGCCGGTATCTCGATCGGTCTGGTGAAGGAAGGGGACGACTTCGTCTTGCTGACCGACATCCTAGGTGAAGAAGATCACCATGGGGACATGGACTTCAAGGTCGCTGGTACCCAAAACGGTATCACCGGCATCCAGTTGGACCTGAAGATCAAGGGAATCAACGAAGAGATCATTCGTAAGACCCTCGTTCAGGCCCGCGAAGCCCGTATCGAAATCCTTCGCAAGATGCTGACCACCATCAGCCAACCGAAGGACGACACCTCGGTTTGGGCGCCACGCATGCTGCGAACCAAGATCAACCCCGAGAAGATCGGCCTACTGATCGGTCCTGGCGGTAAGACGATTCGTGCCATCCAGGAAGAAACCGGTGCCACGATCGACGTCGACGACGACGGTTCGGTCATTGTTGCCAGCGGCAACCTGGAATGGGCCGAAGCTGCCATGGCTCGCGTCCAAGCGATCACCGGCGAAGTTGAAGTCGGTAAGATCTATGAAGGTCGCGTCACCAGCGTGAAGGACTTCGGTGCCTTCGTCGAAATCCTGCCTGGCCGTGACGGCTTGTGCCACATCAGCGAGCTGTCCAACGAATACGTTTCGGACGTCAACTCGGTGGTCAAGGTCGGCGACATCCTGGCCGTGAAGGTCTTGCTGGTCGACGAACACGACCGCGTCAAGCTGAGCCACAAAGCCACGCTACCTGGCGGCGATGCCCCAGCTGGCGAAGGTGACGAGGAACTCGAAACCGCCGGCTCGCGTGGCGGCGATCGAGGTGACCGTGGCGGTCGCGGCGGTGATCGTCGTGGCGGCGGAGACCGCGGTGGCCGTGGCGGCGACCGAGGCGGACGCCCACGTCGCCCACGTCGCGAAGACTAAGCGATTGCCTTATTGGCAACTCGACTGATTAACACTAAATTCGCCCGGAGTGTTCGAACACTCCGGGCGTTTTCGTATTGGGCAAGTTATGGATCAGCAATCATCCTCGCAACACCCCCATTCCACAACCAGCGAAAAGTCGCGTGATCAGTACTTGATGGATCAGTACAACGAGATCGCCCGGCTCGCTGGTTCGCTGGCCCACGAGATCAAGACGCCGCTCTCGGTCATTCGGATGAACATGGAACTGCTGGCCGAGGATATGCAAGATCCGCAGACGCCGCAGCAGCGTCGGGCTCAGCAGAAAGTGGCCACCGTTCAGGAGCAGTGCGAACGGCTCCAGGGGCTTTTGGACGACTTCTTGCGGTTTGCCCGGATTCGCGACTTAAACCTTTTGCCAGGCAACCTCAACGATCAGATCGAGCGGGTTCTCAACTTTGTCGAGCCACAAGCCAACCAGCAGGGAATCGACATCATTCGTTATCTCGATTCCGAGCTCCCCAGCATCAATCTCGACGCGGAATTGCTGTACTCGGCTTTGTTAAATCTGGTTGTCAATGCCATTCAAGCGATGCCTGACGGCGGTTCGCTGATGGTACAGACGCGTGAATACCGTAACGCCGTCCTACTACGACTTGTTGATACCGGCTGCGGAATGAGCGATACGACCGCACTCCGCATGTTCGATCCCTTTTACTCGACCAAAGAAGGAGGCTCGGGCCTCGGCTTGCCCTTGGCAAAAAAGATCATCGAAGCGCACCACGCCACGATCGATGTACAAAGCGAGCTCGACCGCGGTACTCAATTCACGCTTGAGTTCCCACTGCCCCCAAGAATCGGCCGCTCGAAACAGGAGCAAGCCAAAGGGGAAATACAAGTGGAGTAAGGCTTGAAAAACGCAAGTCACGACGGGCGTTATTCCGTTTCTTCCTTCTCCGCGGCCCAGGCGATCCTAGAATTTGCGTCAACGCGCCCTCTCTCCAAAAAACGTGCCGGTAACGTACGAGTTCCATTTTGGCATGGATGCTCGTTTCATCTGTGGCTCATTCCGCTGGCTACCGCTGCGTAAGCGGCCACAATGCGGCACGTGACTCGATTCTATACTCGCTTTTTGGAGGAGAAGTCCGATGTCGCCCATTTCCAGCCCGCCACGAAACACCCTGTGGCTCGTCGCCCTTTGGGTGACAATGACTAACGTTTCCCATGAACTTTCGGCGCAGGAATTGCCATTTCGCGAGGACAACTCTCTTCAGCTGTTTCATCTTGCCACTCGATCCTTGCGAATCGAGGACAAGGTTGGATCTGCTAGTCTCTTGCTCATGGCCGCAGCTCGCAAGGAAATCGACAGGGAAGTGTACCCGCCTATCGGCAAAGGAGGCGACAGCCTTACATTGCCGGTTTCGGTCTTGATTTCGATGATATCCAAGCCATCCCTTGAAGGTGTCCGGAATGACCCCCAGATCGCGAAAGAAGTTTTGAAAAAACTTGAGCAGTGGTCGCCAAAATTTAGCGAGGACTACGAACCTGGCTGGAAATACAAGGAAATGGCCGAGCAGGAGCGACGCGATGAAATCGTCGAGAAACACAAACAGGCGGTTATTAAATCAATCCATAATCAATTGAAGCTTTTCTCGGATCCTCGTTACAAGAAGGCGTTGGAAAAGCTCTCGCATTTCGAGGAAATCAAACAGCAATACAGGGAGGCTCGCAAGTTGGCCGGCAGTATCGATGCCATACCGGCTGAGGTCAAGCAAAGATATGAGTCGGCGAAGCAAGACCGAGACAACGCACTTGAGGTCATTAAGCAGGTGAAGTCGGTGCTCTTGCCCGAATCTGGCTAAGATCATCGCCGTTGGCTGAAAAGGCGAAGACTAAGTTGAAGACGCTCAAGCGATCAAGCTTTGCCGAGTCGTAGATCAGATCATTGCGGCGAATGTCGGTCCCAAGATGGCGCAAACGGTCTAGCTCCCCCCGAAAGCCCCAGGATTGCCGCCGAAGTCACCCCGCTCGACCACTTCCGCAGATCGACGAGACGGTTCTAGAGCATTTGGCCCATCTTCGGTACGATGGGGGCATGACGCAAGAAGCCCAAACCGAACCACAATCCGATACTCTCGAAGTCCAGCCGGACCAGTTCCGGGTGCTGGTAGTCGACAACGACAAGGCCCATGCCATGACGATGGCGGAAAGTCTTGAGCGGATTGGGTTTGTCTGCACGGTAGCCACCAGCGGACCGGAAGGGGCCGAGCAGATCATGTCGCAGCCGTTTGAGATCGTTGTCACCGACCTGGTGATGAATGACATCGACGGAATGGAGATCTTACGGCTCGCGAAAGAGAATCGCCCCAACTGCGAAGTGATCGTCGTGACCGGGCATGCGACCGTTTCGACCGCGGTCACCGCGATGCAGCACTCGGCGCTCAACTTCCTGGAAAAACCGCTCACGCCTGACAAACTGCGGGCCGCTGCCCTCAAGGCGGCCGAGACGATTCAGCTCAAGCGACAAAACTCGGAGCTGATGCGACGCCTCGACGAAAAGTTTGGCTTTGAAGGGCTGATCTACTCCAGCAGCAAGATGGGTCAGGTCGTGCAGCGACTGCAACGAATTGCCCCGACCGATGCCAGTGTGTTGATCCTGGGCGAAACCGGTACCGGGAAGGAAGTCGTCGCCCAGGCAATCCACCAGAACAGTCCTCGCAAGAAGAAACCGTTCGTGCCCCTGAACTGTGCCGAACTAAGCGAGCACTTGCTCGAAAGCGAGCTGTTCGGCCACGCCAAAGGGGCTTACACGGACGCCGCCAGCGAGCGGATTGGCCGGCTGGAATACGCCAACGGCGGAACTTTGTTCCTCGATGAAATCGGCGATATGCCGATGGCCACCCAGGTAAAGCTTCTTCGCGTGCTCGAGTCGAGCGAGATCACCCGGGTTGGTGAGAACAAGCCGATCAAAATCAACGTGCGTCTGATCTCCGCCACGAACTGTAACTTGGAAGATGCGATCACGGCTGGAACGTTTCGTTCCGACCTTTACCATCGGCTGCGAATTGTCACCGTACAGCTTCCGCCATTGCGGGAACGCCCGGACGACATCCTGCCGCTGTTCGATCACTTCCTGAAGATGTTTGCCAAGAAGCATGACAAGAAGATCCGCGGGATTGATCGCACCGTTTACCAGCGCTGTCTGGAGTACGATTGGCCTGGCAACGTCCGGCAACTGCGGAACTTCGCTGAAAGCATGGTCGTGCTTGATTTGGACGGGACGATCGGGCTGGACGATCTTCCGCCAGAACTGATTCAAGATGGCGACGATTTAACGCCACCCGCCGAGCCGAAACCGACTGTTTCCGCGAACGGCGAATTGACCAGCATGGTCGGCCAACCCATCAGCGAAGTCGAGAAGTGGCTGATTGCCGAGACGCTAAAGTCAACCGGCCAAAACCGCGAAGAGGCGGCCAAGTTACTGGGAATCGGTGAACGAACCCTCTATCGCAAAATTAAAGAGTACGGACTTCGCGGCGACTAAACGCCAAGCCCGAACTGAAGGGAGCAGGCAGCGGATGCCGAAGATTCAACAGCTATCTCCGAGTGTCGTGAACAAGATCGCCGCCGGCGAAGTGATCGAACGCCCTGCGAGCGCCGTCAAAGAGCTGATGGAGAACTCGCTCGACGCCGGTTCAACGCGCGTTGACGTTACCGTCGAACATGGCGGCACCGAACTGATTCGCATTGCGGATAACGGTTGCGGGATCGCCCCGGAAGATATGCCCCTGACGATCGCTTCGCACGCGACGAGCAAGATCCGCTCGGCCGAAGAACTGTTTCACGTCCGTACGCTGGGATTCCGCGGAGAAGCGTTGGCCTCGATCTCCGAGGTCAGCCAATTCCTGTTGCGCAGCCGACCACACGATGCCGATTGCGGCAACGAAATGTTAGTCCACGGCGGGAACGTCCAGGAAGCCCAACCATGTGGCTGCCCGCCGGGGACGATCATCGAGATCCGCAATCTGTTCTTTAATACTCCGGTTCGCAAAAAGTTCCTCAAGACCACGCAAACCGAGTTTGGGCACATCAGCGAAGCGTTCACGCGGATTGCTCTGGCTCACCCTGAGGTGCACTTTACCCTCAAGCATGGGTCGCGGTTGGTTCACGACTTGCCCCCCAGCGCCGACCTGCGAGAACGCATCCGCGTGTTCTTTGGAGCCGAGATCGCGGATCAACTGATCGACGTCGAAAGTAGCAACGATCAAGTCACGCTTCGCGGATACGTTGGGAATCCTCGCTTCAGTCGCAGCAACAATCGAATGCAGTATCTGTTCTTAAATGGACGCTACATCAAAGATCGTGCTTTGCAGCATGCGTTGGGCGAAGCTTATCGCGGATTGTTGCTGCATGGGCGGTATCCAATCACCTTCCTCCGGATGCAGATGCCACCAGAAATGGTGGATGTCAACGTCCATCCGACGAAGCTTGAGGTGCGTTTTCAAGATAGCGGACGAATCTACAGCCAGCTGTTGGGTACCTTGCGGCAAAAGTTCTTGGCCACCGACCTGACGTCGACCTACCGTCCAGCGGAAGATGGCGATGGGAACAGTTCCGGTGGTGATCCTCAGTCGACCGATGCCTTGCGGGAAGAGCTTGTCGCGTGGGCCAAAGGCGCTGTGCCAGGCAGTTCCGCAGAAGCTGAGTCACGTCAAAATCGGCAAACCGATTTCGATTTGGACTTTCGCTCAGACCAACGATCACCCTTGCAGCTCAACCCGATCAATCGCTCTGCCGTGGGTGCCGGTAGCTTGCCGCTGCCGCCGATTCCTAGTGGCTTGCCGCGAGGCACCTCCCAAGGTCAGCCACTTCCCGAGGATCAACAGCCACCTTCACTGTCAGAAGAAGATTCCGCAGAGCCATACTCGCCACAAGCCTCGTCAACGGGAACCCTCCACCGAGCCATTCAACTGCACAACCGCTACCTCATTACCGAAACGGACGAAGGGATGGTGGTCATCGACCAGCATGCCCTGCACGAACGGATTTTGTACGAGGAACTGCGTGAAAAGGCACTGGCTCGGCGGCTGGAAGTGCAGCGGCTGTTAGTTCCGGAAACGCTCAATCTATCGGCTCAGGAATTCGCAGCCGTCGACGCGGCGTCGGAAACGCTCGCTCAAATTGGAATCGAAGTCGAGGCATTCGGGGGGGATACGATCCTCATTCGCAGCTACCCTGCCATCCTGGGTCGCCGCAAACCGGCCGAAATCTTGCGCGAAATCGTCGATCAGCTTCTGACGGAAGGGAAGAATCTGGAGAAAAGGGATCTCTTAGACGAATTACTCCATATGATGTCGTGCAAGGCCGCCATTAAGGCGGGAGATCGTCTCTCTCGTGAGGAAATTGACGCCTTGCTCGACTTACGCCACCTTTGTCAGGACGCCCACCATTGCCCGCATGGCCGCCCAACCTCGCTGGTCTTTACCAAAGAGGAACTCGACCGGCGATTCCAACGCACGTAAGATAGTAGGTTTAGTCTGGCTGGGGGACGTGCCCCACACATTGATTCACCCCCTATGCGACCCACATCGCCAGATGAGTTCGGGATAGATTCATGATCTGCGTCAGTATCGGCCGAGGCCGGCACAAACATGTGATTGCCGAGCACAAGCACCTTGTCGAACAGGGTGCACCGTTGTGCGAATTACGGCTCGACTATATCAACGGCACCATCAAACTCCGTCGTCTGCTGGAGAATCGTCCTGGCCCGGTTGTGATCACCTACCGTCGCGAACGTGACGGGGGACGCTACTCAGGGGACGAACAAGACCGGCAAATGATCCTGCGGACCGCCATCGCAGAAGGTGCTGACTACGTCGATCTCGAAGAAGACATTGCCGCCAATGTGCCGCGTTACGGCAAGACGAAGCGGATTATCAGCTACCACAACTTTCGCGAAACGCCAGCGGACCTGGAAGGTTTGCATCGCCGGATGCAACAGCTCGATCCCGATATCGTGAAGATCGCCACCATGGCGAACTCGCCCCAGGACAATGTGCGGATCTTGGAACTAGCCCGCAACAGCAAGATCCCCACAATCGGGCTTTGCATGGGCGACATGGGAATGCCCTCCCGTATCCTGGGTGGTCGATTTGGTTGTCCGTTCACCTATGCCACCAGTTCCAACGAACGAACGTTGGCTCCGGGGCAAATCGGTTTTCGCCAGATGGTTGATCTTTACCGCTACGAAGAGATCACCGACGAAACGGAACTATACGGTGTGGTGGCCGATCCGGTGGGACATAGCCTTAGCCCACATTTGCACAATGCGGCGTTCGCTGAACAAGGAATGAATCGCCGTTACCTTCCGTTCCGGGTTCCACGCGAGCACCTGTCTGTCTTCTTCAATGAAGTTTGCCCGCAACTTGGCGTGAAAGGGCTGAGCGTGACCATTCCTCACAAGGAAGCGGCCGCTCAATTCGTGAAGAATCCGGACGACGCCGTAAAGGGTGTCGGTGCAACCAATACCGTCGTCTTCGACGAAAATGGGACTTCCGGCTACAACACCGATTGCGATTCGGCCATGGAGAGCCTCGATACGGCCTTGCCTCCGGAACTACGGGGTGGCTCGTTGGAAGGGAAACGTGTTTTGATTCTTGGCAGCGGTGGCGTGGCTCGCGGAATCGTTTGGGCATTGAAACAGCGCGAAGCAAACGTCATCATCACCAGCCGCACCAAAGAGAACGCCGAAGAACTTGCGGTTCATTTCAAGTGCCGATCAATCCACTGGGATGATCGTGGCTCGGTCGTGCCGGACATCTTGATTAACGGCACACCGGTTGGCATGCATCCCAACGTTAACGAAACCCCTTTCGATAAACGCTGGATCAAGCCCAGCATGGTCGTCTTCGATACCGTCTACAACCCGGAACAAACGTTGCTTGTGAAAGAGGCCCGCGCCACTGGGGCTCGTGTGGTGACTGGCGTCGAAATGTTTGTTCGTCAGGCGGCACTGCAGTTCAAACATTTCACCGGAGTCGAGACTTCGCGCGAGCTGATGCGAAGCACGCTTAAGCGGATTACCGGAGCAGTGCGGACCAATTGAGCGGCTCAGCAAGTGGCAAGCCAGCAAGTAAAACCAACCTGGCACTGATTGGATATCGAGGCACCGGCAAATCGCATGTTGCCCGGCTGTTGGCAGCTCGACTCGGTTGGCACGCCATCGACGCCGACGACTGGGTAGAATCGCACGCCGGCAAGTCGATTGCCGAGATCTTCCAAGCCTCCGGCGAGCCGGGCTTTCGTGACCTGGAAACCGAAGCGGTACGAACGCTGACGGCCAACAAACGGCAGATCCTGGCCATGGGTGGGGGAGTGATCTTACGGGAAGCGAATCGCGAGTTGCTGCGTCAGAACTGCCATACCGTTTGGCTCACCGCATCTCCGGCGGCGATCGCCCAGCGACTTGCTCACGACGAGACAACGCAAGCTCGGCGTCCCAGTTTAACCGGCAAGTCGGTCATCGAAGAGATCGAAGAGGTCTTGAACGCCCGGCTCGCACTTTATAAACAGTGTGCCGACGTAACGATCGAAACCGAGGGGAAGTTGCCTGAAGCCGTGGCAGATGCCATCTTGGCCGAGCTTCCCTGGCAATCTGCACAGAAAGAACCGTGACGTGGCTTGGTGGGATAACCTCGTAACCCTGTGGGTCGGCATTCCGATGCAGTTCCGCCTAATCTTGCTGTTCTTCATCGGGGCAGTGGTCGGCGGACAAATCAATCGAGCCGTCTACCGTTGGACATGGCATCCCAAGCAATACGATCCGTGGACACCACCTCATCCCGACGCGCCGAAACGAAATTTATTCGACAAGGTTCCGATCTTCGGTTGGTTGGGTTTAGCACGTGAGAGCAAAGTACACGGCACCGCGTACTGGGTGCAACCTTTGCTGATTGAATTAGGGTGTGCGTTCTTTTTTGCCTGGTACTATCACTGGGTCATTGGCGAGAATCTCGTTCCTCCGACGGTGAACGTCCCCTTAGCGGCCGCTCAATCGCATGCGATTTACTTGCAGCATATGATCCTGATTGTCTTCATGACGATTGCGACCTTTGTCGACTTTGACTCGCGGACGATCCCTGATTACGTCACTGTTCCTGGCTTCCTGATTGGCCTGGTCTTATGTTGGCTCCTCCCATTCGTTGGCCTGCCCATTCCCGATGGTCCCAACTTTTTCGGTCTGCCTGATAGGCCGCAATTGGAGGCGATTCCGCTGCACGCGGCGATCCTTTCCGATTGGCCCGAATCTTGGAACGGGGCAGGGGCCCTCGCATTTGCCTTGTTCCTGGTCGCTGGCTGGTGGTTCGCGTTATGTCCAAAGCTAGTGTGGTGGCGAGGAGGCGTGACCAAGTTCGTTCGCTACCTGTTCGCCAGCTTCGCTCGTTATTCGCTTAACTGGCAGTACTTGGGAATGCTCGTCTTGCTGCTGGTCTTCGTTGGTGTAGCTTGGTCATTGGGCGGTCCGGACGTGTGGCGAGCCGTCTTCACCGGGCTCTTGGGGATGGCATTCGCTGGCATGCTGATCTGGCTGGTCCGCATATTTGCCAGTGCGGCGATGGGTCAGGAAGCGATGGGCTTTGGCGACGTAACGTTGATGTGCATGATCGGCGTTTACATCGGCTGGCAGCCGGTGATGGTAATCTTCTTCATGGCGCCGTTCATCGCTTGTGTCTTCGCGCTGATCAACTACCTGCTGACAGGCGACGCCTATCTCGCCTATGGTCCTTACCTTTGTATCGGAACGCTCCTCACGATGATCTTCTGGAGCCCGCTCTGGCAGCACTACGGTCCACTGTTGTCGCTAGGCTGGATACTGCCAGCGTTGTTCCTGGCCCTGCCGATGGTCCTAGGCGCGATGTTGATGGCATGGGTGTGGTTCAAGTTCCGCTTCATCTACCCAGACGAAGGGTAATCGGCAAAATCGGCACGACCAAGCGTCAAACGGTGAGCTATCCTTTCTCCCAGAGAGGAATTCACCGAATGCTTTGGCTCGAAACGCTTCACAACTTGAACGACGCCGCGGATCTGGTTCGCCGACGGCGTTATGGCATCATCCGCGTTCGTGGCGGCAAGTTTCACAGTTTGTCGTTTCGTCCCTGGCCCAAACTGATCTCACGATTTGAGATCGTGACGCTTGGCCGCTGGAAGCATGCTCGGGGTGGAGACGATTGTCGACTGTTCTACAACTTTCCGATCACATCGCCTGGCTTCCTGACGTTGGCTTACGTCGAATCGACCGCACAAACCTCTTGGAAAAGTTTACGACGAAGTGCCGAAGTGCTCGACTGGATCGCTGAGATTCGTGGAGTTCATGCCAGCGTTTGCGAGCTATCAAACGAGAAGATCAGCACGCGGCTAATGCAGCGAGTGGGGTGGGAACCTCACTGTGAGAATCTTGCCGGACGGCATTTCATTAAACGATATTACGGCGAGTTCCCGCAGCACCGCTGGCTTCCGCAGATGAAGTCGGGCTCGCAACATTTCCACAGTGAAACGCTTCCTCTAAGCGAATCCCCAACGCTCGAACCAAGTTTCGATCAGCAAGCCGTCGGAATCGGCCTTGTGGATGAAAAGGTCGGTTGCTAATATCCGCCGTGAAATTTCCGTTTTGCCTCAAGTTTCCCCGGCCCCTTGCCGACACGGCCTGCCATGTTCCGTTTTTGCTCGCTGATGCTGATCTCGCTAGCACTTGCTGGCTTGGGCTGCAATCAAAATGCCGCCTGGCGGCAGCAGCAAGCGCTAATGCAGCAACAGACGCAGTCCCAAATCGCTGAGTTCGAACGCCGAGCCTCTGGGCTGGATGCCTCGAACCAGGATCTTCATTCGCAACTGGCCCAGGCCCAGCAGCAGCAAAAGATTTTGCAGGACGAACTAACACTCGTTCGCCGACAGCTAGGTGACACCACCAAGCAGTTGGCTCAATCGCAAGAGTTGGCCAAAGAGCGGGAACAGAAGGTACAAACACTCATGGCATCGACCCAGTACCGGGGTGGAGCTGTCATTAAGCCCAATAACAGCCTTTCGGCTGATCTCAGTCAAATTCAAATCCCCGGAGTAAATGCTCGCCAAGATGGCGACGTGATTCGCTTGGAGATCTCAGCGGATGCCTTATTTCAGCCTGGCACCAATTCGCTGACCCCCAATTCCGAAACCATCCTCGCTCAGGTCAGCGGCGTTATCAGTCGCGATTTCCCGGCCAACAAGATTGGTGTCGAAGGACACACCGACAATCAGCCAGCCCGACCTCCGTTTACCTCGAATCACCAGCTTTCGGCCAGCATGGCACAAACGGTGTTCGATCAGTTAAGTGGACGATACGGCATCGCTCCGGCCCGGGTTGTGGTTGTGGGGCATGGCTCGAACCACCCAGTCGTCTCGAACGCGACCCCCGCCGGTCAGCAGCGAAATCGCCGTGTTGATCTGGTGATCTACCCCGAATCAGTGGATTAGCCAAGCGTAACCTCCAACAAGCAAAGCTGTTACGCTACGCTTGTCGAGCTTTCAATCTTGTTTTCTTAGCTGTAGATCGCTGAAAACTTCCGACTCGTCCCTGCCTGCCAGGGCGCGGCAAAAGCAACTACAATAGGTGCCCAGGCGAACTTACGCCCGCAAGTAAGTGTCCCCCCGTGGGAACTCATTCTCTGCCCGACGTTGCCCTATAGAAAGATTCTTCCGCCGATGATCACGATCGTCGACTACCAGATGGGAAACCTGCGAAGCGTTCAGAAAGCCTTCGAGCGAACCGGGCATGAAGCTCATATCACCAGCGACCCCAAAGAGATCGCCGCCGCTTCCAAAGTGGTCCTGCCTGGCGTGGGGGCCTGCGGTGATGCCGTCGACGAACTTCGACGCCGCAATTTGGTGAGTCCGATCAAAGATCAAATCGAATCGGGCACACCGTTCCTGGGCATTTGCCTCGGACTGCAGATGCTATTCGATGTCAGCTACGAAGGTGGCGAACACGAAGGTCTGGGCATTTTGCCCGGCGAAGTGGTCAAGTTCAACCTACCGCACGGTTACAAAGTTCCTCACATGGGCTGGAACCAGGCCAAGTTCCTTCACAAGCCGCCAATCTTCACAGGCATCGACGAAGGGACGCACTTCTACTTTGTCCACTCCTACTATGTGATTCCCAGGGATAAGGACGTCGTGGCCATCGAAGCGGACTACGGTGGACCGTTCTGTGCTGCGATCTGGAAGAACAACCTTTACGCCACGCAGTTTCACCCAGAGAAGAGCCAGGATGCTGGTCTGGCTGTGCTAAAGAACTTTGCGGAACTCGCGTAAGCCTATCCCACCTCTCGTACACTTAGTCGCGGTCTAAGTTTCTTGCCGCATATCAATCTATTTGAGATATTGCCAGTCGAGTCCTCTTTTCGACCGCTGGTGCAGAAAGGATCCATAAGATGGAAATTTGGCCGGCTATCGATCTTCTCGGCGGGAAATGTGTTCGCCTACAGCAAGGGGACTACAACCGCGAAACGGTCTACGGTGACGACCCGGCCGAAATGGCCAAGCGTTGGGTCGAAGAGGGAGCCGACTGTTTGCATCTGGTCGATCTTGATGGTGCCAAAGATGGTAGCCTAAAAAACCGAGACGCGATTTCGGCCATCATCAGCGCGGTTAGCATTCCGTGTGAAGTCGGTGGTGGAATTCGCGACGAAGCAACCATCGAGCAACTTCTCGCCCTCGGACTGAGCCGTTTGGTGATCGGTACCAAGGCCCTGCGTGAGCCCGAATGGTTTGCCAAGATGTGCGAGCGTTTTCCCAACAAGCTGGTCCTAGGCATCGATGCCAAAGAAGGCATGGTCGCGACTGACGGCTGGTTGGAGGTAAGCACCACGTCCGCGATCGACTTGGCGAAAACCTACGAACACCTTCCCATCGCCGCGTTGATCTACACCGACATCGCGACCGACGGCATGTTGGCTGGCCCCAATGTCCCGGCGATGAAAGCAATGAAGGAAGCGGTCAAATTGCCGGTCGTCGCATCAGGGGGTGTCACTTCGGTGGAAGACGTGAAGAACTTGACCGCAGCCGGTCTGGACGGAGCAATCGTCGGTCGGGCTCTCTACGAGAACCGCCTGACCGTTCGCGAAGCGGTTGCCGCCGCAAAATAATTTAGTGAAAGCGATCGCCCCTTTGAACATATAAACAAGGCAAACAAAGTCTCGTCGGTAGCTACTCTCGCACGGTAGAATCGAAGGGGTCAAAAGAGTCACCCCTCATCGTTTTTGCAAAGCACTTCTATGCACGATAGTGATCCGTCGACGACTTCGCACGCGGGGAGTTCGCGGGGGCTACTGCAAGGTCGGTTCAGTCTCCGCTGGATGATGGTCGGCATCGCCGTCCTCGCCGCCATCTTTGGTTACCTGGGCTATTTCCGATCGGCGAGAGGAGTTGTCTCGTACCAAATTGAAACCATCCCGGCAAAGAAGCTCGATGCTTTGGGGCTGACGTTCCGTGCGATCAAGGATTCTCCTTATCGATGGGCCGAAGTAAAAGACTTCGATCTAACGGCGTTTGCTCCTGAAGACGATCGGATCCAGCAACCGTTCCGTGCGAAAGAACGTGAAGTCCATATGTGGCCTTATCAGGCCGATAGCTATACCGATAGTCGCTTCGTCAAGGTGCCTCGGGGGGATCCTCCTCCGCAAGGCATCGAGAGCACACAGCTCGGAGGTTTTTGGGGGTTCCGAAAGGCCGGACTCCACCTGCAATTCCGACTCGAATTGCAAGTGGGACATCAGTATCCGGACTTCTCGAATACCCCGGAAGAGCATTTTCCAAAGACGAAAATGGTGGAAGGAAAATTATTTTACGAAGGCAAAATTCCTGCCGGAGACTTGCTGTTTATCGCCCCAATTGACAACGACGTATACCACGCCATTCTCGTGCGTGCCCGGCCCATGGATGCCGCAACCAACGCCCCTACGAAAACGGCTCCTTAAGCCAGAATATCCGCTGGCTTTAACCGCGACAAAAGAGCGACTTTCCTGTTTTGATTTTGCGCGGCATACTACATATACCGAAGTTATTAATAGGCAATTCATTCATTTCAAATAGCGAGATCAACCTTACTCAACAGCTACTTAGACTTCCCAATCGAAGCCTGAACAGCCAATAGCAGTCAATCCACGGAGAAGAGGTTCCCCGTGGCTTTCCCACGCGGGAATTTCTTTTCTCGTGTTTTTGCACGGAAGGAGTTTGCAATGGCTACCTGTGTTTCAGAGACCGTCCGCGATATTGTGTTATGCGGTCATGGCTCGACCGGAAAGACGAGCCTGATTGACCGCCTACTTGAGATTACCCACGCAGTGGACGGCACGCATAGCGTGGATGAAGGAACGAGTGTTTGTGATTTCGAGCCCGAAGAAAAGGCTCACCATCTTTCTATCGAGGCGACTCTCGCCCACTTCGAGCATCAAGGGCTCCGCTTTAACGTCATCGACGCTCCCGGCTATCCCGACTTCATCGGGCAAACTATCTCTGGCATGCGAGGAGCAGACACGGCCATGATCGTCATCGACGCTCACGCCGGAATCGCCGTCAATACGCGGCGCGTCTTCCAAGAAGCCGAGAAAGCAGGCATCGGCCGCATGATTGTGGTCAATAAGATCGATGCCGAGCATGTCGATTTCGCCGAGCTGATGCAATCGATCCGCGAGACTTTCGGTCAGGCGTGTGTGCCGATCAACTTCCCCCGAATTGACAATGGCTCGATCGTTGGTGTCGTCGAACTTTTGGATGAAAAGGCCAACACTGCGAACGCCCCCATCGACCCAGCCATCTACAAAGAGTCGCTCGTCGAAGCGACCATCGAAGCAGATGAAGCGTGGATGGAGAAATACTTCGAAGGCGAAGTCCCCACGAACGATGACTTGAAAGTCCTGATTCCGAAGGCAGTCGCCGCCGGCACGCTCATTCCGATTGTCTGCTGCAGTATTAAGAAGGGAGTTGGAATCTCGGAACTGATGGACGCGATGGCTCTTTGCTCGTTGCCACCTTCGATGGTGCATCGTAAAGCAAAGATGCATGACGGAAGTGAAGTTGAGATCGATGGCAATCCTGATGGACCGCTCGTCGCTCAGGTGTTTCAAACTCGTATCGATCCCTTCGTGCAAAAGCTGAGCTACATCCGCGTTTATAATGGCACGCTCCGTAAAGACATGACATTGCCAAGTTCCAACGGCAAGAAAGGCCTGCGAATTGGGCAGCTTCTCGACGTGCAAGCTAACCACTTAGCTCCGATCGACGAGGCGAAGCCTGGCGATATCGTTGCGGTGGCAAAGATGGAGCAACTTCATACCGGAACGAATGAAGGGGAAGTCGAACTTCCTGAAATCGAATTTCCACAGCCGATGGTCGGTGTGGCGATTCGTCCCAAGAGTCATAACGACGAAGCCAAGCTCAGCGTGGCACTCCATAAACTGGTCGAAGAAGATCCGACAATCCGTGTTGATCATGATGAGGAAACGCACGAGTTGGTGCTACGAGGCATGAGCGAACTTCATTTGTCCCTCATCCAGGAACGCCTGGCCCGTCGTGATCATTTGGAAATCGAAACCTACGAACCTCGGATTCCGTATCGCGAATCGATCACCTATCCGGCGGATGGTTTCTATCGCCATAAAAAGCAATCGGGCGGGCGTGGCCAATTCGGCGAAGTCCATATCCGTGTGCAGCCGCTACCCCGTGGGACCGACATCGCTTCGTTCGCCACGAAAGCGAACTTTCCCAACCTCAAGCATGTCCACTACTTCGACTCGATGAATTTCCTGTGGATCGACTCGATTGTCGGAGCTTCGATTCCTGGCAGCTTCATGCCGGCGGTTGAAAAAGGACTGGTCGAGCGAGTTCAGAAAGGCGTGCTGGCTGGTTATCCACTGCAAGACCTTTGTGTCGAGGTTCACTACGGTAAGCATCACCCGGTTGATAGCAGCGAAACGGCCTTCCGGATCGCCGCTTCGGCTGCCCTGCGTGAAGTCTGCAAAAAGGCAGGGCCGCAGTTGTTGGAACCGATGGTCGAAATGCACGTGACGGTGCCGATCGACTGTGTAGGGGACATCTACAGCGACATGGCGACACGTCGTGGTCAGATCTCCGGCACAGAAGACGCTGGCTCGAACATGCAGACGGTCGTTTGCGTTACCCCGCTATCTGAGATTTCTTCGTATGCTCGCTCGCTTTCCAGTCTTACAGGAGGGCAGGGGAGCTATAGTCTGCATTTCGCCCATTACGCCCCGCTTCCGGCTCACCTGCAAGAGAAGCATCAGTATGGCATGCAAGAGGAGGAGGAAGTCGCATAGTTTGCATTTTGCGTGATCAAACCTTTCCGCGTACCTTGCCCTCGCTTTCAAGTTTGCGAAAATACGAAAGCGAGGGCATTTTTATTGATTGTTCCTTTCGGGTTCATTTTCGTTGCCTATAACGACGAAAACATTGGTGACCTTTTGTCAGGCCGGGCATCCAAAAACTCAATAACCCCGTGGAAAAGTCCATGCAACCGGCAATCTTGAACCGAGACATGCATCTTCTGGCGACCTGTTACTGTCGAACCTGCCTCTGTTGTTGTCACTAAACGACAACGCGGCCCGCTTCCCACAGCGGACACGTTCATGATTCGCACAGGACACACCTCTCTCGTCGGTTCAAATACTTAGGACACATGCCATGGCTTCCGATGCACGCTTGAAAGAAGACCTTCCCACGCTGACCGATCGCATCGTCAGCACCTATCAGAAAATAGGCAAGATCAACCACTTGGGGCACTGCCCACTGCCGAACTATGATGTGGTGATCTCGATTGTGGAAGACTTGAAAGAGATCATCTACCCCGGTTACCAGCGGCGTGAAGGCCTGCACATGGGGAACATCACCTACCATGTGGGTGACATC
Organism: Blastopirellula marina; assembly: GCF_002967765.1. Taxonomy (NCBI): domain Bacteria; kingdom Pseudomonadati; phylum Planctomycetota; class Planctomycetia; order Pirellulales; family Pirellulaceae; genus Blastopirellula; species Blastopirellula marina. Next base: position 799,584 of record NZ_PUHY01000010.1, read on the forward strand.
ATCGATGGTCTACACGATAAACTAACGACGCAAATTGCCCGAGCCCTGCGACATGACGAGCGGGTCAACGGAAAGCAAGATCCTTGCAATCCGATGGAAGAAACCGACTTTGAAGCCAAAGGCCAGGCCATGGCGATCGAGTTTCTGAATCGCGTGCCGGAACTACGCGAAGTCTTGGCGACCGATGTCCAAGCAGCCTACGACGGCGACCCGGCGTGCACCAACCTGGATGAAGTCATCTTCTGCTATCCCGGCTTAGAAGCGATCACCGTTTACCGCGTGGCGAATACTTTGTACCGCTTAGGGGTGCCGTTCATTCCGCGGATGATGACCGAGTGGGCCCACAAGCAAACCGGCATCGATATTCACCCAGGGGCGACGATTGGTAGCTATTTCTTCATCGACCATGGCACCGGTGTGGTCATTGGACAAACATGCCAAATCGGTGACCATGTGAAGCTATACCAAGGCGTGACGCTCGGTGCGTTGTCGTTCGATACCGACAACGAAGGAAACATTGTCCGTGGTATGAAGCGGCATCCGACCATCGAGGATCATGTGGTGATCTATGCCAATGCTACGGTACTCGGCGGCCGGACCACCGTGGGAAACCACAGCGTGATCGGATCGAGTGTTTGGTTGACGCGCAGTGTCGATCCCAACACGACCGTGCTGCTGGAAAAACCGCGTCTACGTCTACGTTCGGAAGCGGTCGGTGAGATTGAAGAAGAAGTCAACTTCCAGATCTAGCGTTGTCTCGCACTGGGCCAAGATCGCTTCAGCGGAATCACCACCAGCGTAATCAGCAGGACGGCCCAACTGATTGCGGAAATGATGGCCCCAATCACAAACGATCGGGGCAAATACGTGAGCGTTACCAGAGTATCGCCCGCCTCGACAGGCACAGCCATCATCACCCGATTGGCTCGATAAATGGGAACGGCCGTTCGGGCTTGTCCATTACGACCGACAATCTCGCACTGCCAGCCGCGATCGAAGTATTCGCGAAACACCATCCAACCTGGCTGGCAATCGACAAGCTCGATGATGATCTGTCCGGCTCGCTCGCGTCGATAATTCGTGATCACCAGCGAGCTGGCCGGCACAGGAGGCGCATCCAAGCGATCGGCTTGTTCGGCTTCCAGTACGGCCGGATACCCGAAATCTTTGTCCCACGCCATGTGCTGGGAAGAGGGGATGTCTGGCGGAATAACTGGGCCTACCTGAGGCATGTTGGCTGCCTGGATGGTATCCAAAATTTCTCGTGTCCCTTGCCACATCGCCGCGGAGGAAGCGTCCTCTATTGGATCGTGCCATTGAACTTGGTTAAGCCACCATGCTTCTCGAAAAGTACCAAGTCCGACCGGATAGCAGCCGAACATCTTCCTGACGAGTTCACGTTGCTCGTGTGACGTTGCCGAATTCCATAGTGTTTCATAGTCACGTGGTCGAATGCTCACCACCGCAGGCGAATTCCTCATGGGCTCGAGCATTTGGTAACGCGGGAACGACTCGCGGCGATCGATCTTCATTCCCTCGATCATCCGATCATCAGAGCCTGTGTTCGCAAACGACTCGGGATAGATGTTTTCATTTCGATCGTAGTAGGAACTGAAGTAACTTCGGCGATCGTTTAGTGGCACATTCGTTTTCTCAAAACCACCTTGGTGCCATAAAGCTTGTGGCGCCGTGACCAGAATCCAGCGATTACTGATCCCCAGTTCTGCCCCCACCAGCACGACAATCAAACAGACGGCAACCTGTCGTGGCAGAAAATAAAACGCTGATATTCCCAGCGCGATTGCCGCAGTGGCTTGTAACATCCCGATCGCCATTTGGGAAAGTCCCGCTGCGGCATCCAAAGGACCGAATAAAGCGTCGTTGGGAACGTCGGGCAGCGAAGCCGCGAACCAAGGCGAGGCCACCAGAAAGCAACCACCAATCAGCACACCAACAACGGTGGCAATCATCGACCAGCGGAAACCACGGCAAGAAACATGGAAGTGATCGAGTCCGCGACCAGCGAGGATCGGTACTGCAAACGCGACAAAAATCCACCACTTTGCTGGATAACGAAACCCGGAAAACTTTGGAACTAAGAGATTCATCAGCCAATACAGCCCACCAAACGGCGAGCCCACCGGCATCCCCGTTCCGTTCCACCCCACGAGATGACCGACCTCCAAGATGATCCAACCAAGACCATACCACCCCAAACTTGCCAGTAAGCCGAACGCGGCGACGCCGATCAACCAGCGATCGACTCGGCGAGCAGATCCTCGAAAGAACGCGGCAGCAGCGAACAGACATACCAGTGATCCGAGGAAAACCGATTGAAACCAGATACGTCCATCAGCCGGAATCGCGCGCGTCCAACGCTCGTTACGGGGATACAACTTACCGCGGAAGTTCGCGACAAACATCTCCGGCAATACCCAGGGGGCGATGCTGAAGTCGTAACTGTGGCGGGCGTGGCTTCCGTCAGGCGGATCTCCCAGCAACGTATCCCAGGCGATCTCTTTTCCTTGAATGGCAGTTGCTGCAAGTTCATAAACGCTGCGTGGTTCGTGACTCGTTGCGCGAACACTCCGTGCGGCCCATTCACTACTCGGTAAGATTTGTATGGCCGACAAGCTGAAGGCCATGAATGCCGCAGTTCCTAGAGCCCCCATCCGGAACGTTCGCCAACGCAACCAAACGCTCCAGGTGGCTTCTGTCTTCCAAGGCAGCACAAAGACAACGGCCGCCAGCGAAAGAAGCATCATTGTGTGAAAAGCCAACTGCGGGTCGCCGCCGAGGATCATCATTGCCAAACAACTACCCAATCCCATCCCCGGAAGCAAAGCAGGGCGGCGAGCCAGTCTCCATCCGCAAACCATCGCCCACGGCAGCCAAGACGATCCGACCAAAAAAATGATGTTTGAGTGATAACTGAGAAGTGGTCCACCAAACGCGTAGGCAACAGCCGCCAAGACGGAAGCGGTTCGCGAACATCCCCATATGCGAGCCGCCACATAGATACCTGCGTACGCGATGGCGTAATGGATCAGCACATACAACCGAAGGCCGAAATCGAAGCCCAGCGGCGTCACTAGTAGCAGTTTGCCTGGATAAAAGACGCTGGGCGTGGCATCCGCAGCTAACGGCACACCGATTCCATCCCAAGGTGACCAGAGGGGAATTTCGCCTGCTTTCCATTGCCGGGTTACTTCATGGAATAGCGGATAATAGAAATGCGCTGCGTCGCGGAAGACGAACTGTTCCTGGCGAACAAAGCTACCACCGAAGAAGATTGTGGCGAGAACCACAAACGGCAGCCAAATCGCCAGCCAAGTTCGGACGCGGTGAAGCGGGGAAGGAGATTCGTAAGATGGACGAGGCTGGCCGTTCATTCCCCCATGCTAATAACCAAGGATGTTCTTGGCTACTAATCCGACCAGCATGCGCGGTGAGGCTTAGTTGGCGGCTAACAACTGAGCGTATAGGTCTCGCAGTTCATCCTTCAAAAGGTCGCAGCGAGCCGAGATGACGATGGTCGGCTCGCTATTAGATTCGATCACAGAACGCGTTTCACGGAGCGATGTCAAAACGACATCGTCAAAGTGAATGAGCGACACCGGCTCGTTGCCAAGGATGGGGGCAGTCGGATGCATCAAACCAATCTCTTCGGAATGTAGGGATTCTGCCGATTCAGGCGGATCGGCGATGTTGGGACGTTTGTCGAATTGGGTCGCTGAGTCGTGATTGAATATCACGAAGCAGTCGACGTACGGCCGCGACCCCTTCTTGGCCTTGGCCGTCGGTAGCTACCCACGCGGCTTTGGTTGCCGGGGTTGGCACCATTTTCGCTGCTTCCGCAGGACGATCAGGCGAAGCAGCGGTTTGATGAAAACGGAATTCATACGGACCACAACGGATACGATCGCCATCCTCAAGATGGCTTAACAACGCATCCTCAGCGTTTACAGTAAGCACCGGCTCGGCTGCCAGGCAGCGAAGCTGATAACCACCGTCGGTACGCAGGATGTACGCATACAGTTCAGGGAACTGGTCATCTCCCAAGACAAGATCGCATTCGTCACTGGAACCCAACATGAAAACGGAGGACTCGATATGCCGAATACGGAAACTTGCCTGTCCCCGACTAATCAACAGTTCAGCGCCCCGTCCCCGATTTCGAGAATCCGAACCGTGCGTTGCTGCGTTTTGCGATGAATCTCGACCCATGTCGACTTACCTTGACCAACGATACAAGCTGAGAACCCGTGGGGGAAAGTTCTCGTTACTGCTTGAATTGATCGACAGACACGCGGTGAGATTTCGCCACGATTTGACAGGATCGGCGTGGTTTTCCTACGCAGCTTTCCGCCAGTGGCGTTTCGGTAAGATAGACAATCCTGAAGCAGCGGAATTGCCTGGATCACGCAATACTTGCGATAGCATCGCATTGATGGATGCGATGCTATCAGCCGATGGCAAAAGAATGCCGGCCGACCTATTTGGCGGCTTGCTTAGCGGTCCGGATCTGCGCCCGAGCCTGCTCGATGTTGCGAGTCTTGATCGCGGCTAATTCTGCAGTCGGCGCGACTGCTTTTGATGCCTCGGCGAGTTGCTTCTCGGCTTGCTCAAGATTAACTTCGTCGCACGGAATCGCCTTGCCGGTGAGGATGGTAACCTCGTTATTGGCAATTTGGACGAACCCGCCGTCGATGTATAGCTTCTGAGCTTGTCCGCCAGAAACCAATCTCATTTCGCCGAAACCAAGTCGACCGATGACCGGGGCGTGGTTTTCACCAATCCCCATTTCGCCATCCGCTAAGGGGAGCGCGATGAAATCAGCCGTTGTTTCCAGAGCGGTCTTCTCGGGAGTGACCACGATGCATTGAATGGAAGGCACGATTAACGCTTCTCCGAAGCCATCTTACGAGCTTGTTCTTCAGCCTGTTCGATCGAACCAACGTACATGAACGCCGATTCGGGCAGGTGATCCCACTTACCATCGCAGATTTCTTCAAAGCTGCGGATCGTGTCGGCCAACGGGGTAATCTCACCCGGCTTGCCGATAAACTTTTCCGCCACAAGGAACGGCTGCGACAGGAAGCGTTCGATTCGGCGAGCACGATGAACGATGATCTTGTCCGATTCGCTCAATTCGTCGATACCGAGAATCGCAATGATATCTTGAAGTTCGCGGTAACGCTGCAGGGTAGTCTGCACGCGACGAGCAATCGCATAGTGGCGTTCGCCGACGTATTGAGGATCGAGAATACGACTGGACGATGCCAGCGGATCCACGGCTGGATAAATACCCTTTTCCGAAATCGATCGTTCCAGGTAGATGAACGCGTCGAGCTGGCCGAACGCCGTAGCCGGGGCCGGGTCCGTCGGGTCGTCCGCAGGAACGTAAACAGCTTGCACCGAGGTGATAGCACCCTTCTTGGTGGAAGCAATACGTTCTTGAAGCTGACCCATTTCTGTAGCCAGCGTTGGCTGGTAACCCACCGCCGAAGGCATACGACCGAGAAGTGCGGACACTTCAGAACCCGCTTGTGAGAAGCGGAAGATGTTGTCAACAAATAGCAGCGTGTCGGTACCAGTTGCATCGCGGAAATGCTCAGCCATGGTCAACGCGCTCATCGCGACGCGAAGACGGGCACCAGGCGGCTCGTTCATCTGACCGAACACCATGCAGGTTTGTTCGATAACGTAACGACCGGTGGTACCGATTTCCGTTTCCTGCATTTCCAACCAGAGGTCGGTCCCTTCACGAGTTCGTTCACCCACGCCAGCGAACACGGAGAAACCACCGTGTGCCGAAGCGATACGAGCGATCAGCTCAGTGAGAATAACCGTCTTACCCAGACCAGCACCACCGAACAGACCAGCTTTACCACCACGAACGAACGGGGTCAGCAGGTCGATCACCTTAATACCGGTTTCAAACACTTCCGTGCTGGTCGACAGCTCGTCGACGGCCGGGGCAGGGCGGTGAATAGGGAGGTAGGTATCAGTTTCGACTGGACCACGACCGTCGATCGCATCGCCGGTGACATTGAACACGCGGCCGAGTGTTGCCTTACCGACAGGAACCGAAATCGGCTTGCCGGTGTCGACACAATCCAAACCACGGATCAGACCGTCGGTGCTACCCAGGGCGACACAACGAACACGGTTGCCACCCAAGTGCTGCTGGACCTCTCCGGTCAGGTTGATCGTGACACCCTTGTAGTCGCCGTTCACCTTCACAGCGTTGTAGATCTCAGGAAGACCACCGTCGCTGAACTCAGCATCGAAGGTCGAACCGATGACCTGGGTGATCTTTCCGATTTTCTGTTCGGTCGCAGTCGCCATGTTTCTATTCTCGATAGGAATCGGTTTCTAATCGTGTTGAAAGGGAAGGTAGTAGATACCTCGGCGCCTCTCAGCCACGGTTTGTATGGGGACGACGGATAACTACGAGCTCGCGAGAGCTTCGACGCCGCCGATGATTTCCATGATTTCGTTGGTGATCCGGCTCTGTCGGGCGCGGTTGTATTCGCGTGACAGGAACTTGATCAAATCGTTTGCATTCTCGGTTGCTGCCTTCATCGCGACGCGTCGGGCGATTTGCTCGCAAACGGCGGCATCGAGGAAGCATTTAAACAGTTTCACCTTGAAGCTGGTCGGAACGACCTCTTCTAAGATACTTTCGGCCGAAGGAATGAATTCGTACATCGACCCTGTCGAAGGCTTCTCAGCGTTCGCACCCTCTTCGGAAGCACCTTCTAAACCGCTCAAGGGGAGCAAAGTCTCGACGGAAGGTTCTTGACGCGAGGTTGACACGAACTTCATGTAAGCCACGTCCAAACGATCGATTTCCTTCGACTGGAATGCGTCGAGCAGGTCGACCGCGATCGTTTCGACTTCTTCGTAACGAGGTTTGTCCTCGAAGTTGAAGAACGATTTGTTCGGACTGAGCTTTCGTTGGATACGGAAGATTGAGATCCCCTTCTTGCCGGAGATCCACAATTCGACTTCGCCGTATTCTTCCTGCAACTCTTTAAGACGTGGGAACGAGGCACGGCAGATGTTACCGTTGTAACCACCGCACAGACCGCGATTGGAAGTCAGCACCAACAACACGGCCTTCTTCTTCGATTCCCGCTTCTCCAAAAGGGGATGCTGGAATTCGAGTTCGGTCGCGGTTAGGTCCTTTACAAACTGCGTGATCCGCTGCGTGAACGCCGTAGCGGCAGAAGCTCGGTCCATGGCCTGCTTGAAGCGGGCCGTGGCGATGAGCTCCATCGTTCGCGTAATCTTCTTGATGTTGCGAACCGACTTGCGGCGTTTGTCGAGGGTTCTTGGATTGGCCATGTTCTTCGGTGGCTAAAAGGATCGCGGCGAGGGCGATTAAACTTCGGCAGTTTCCGACGGGACGAAGGTCTTCTGGAATTCGGCAATCGCCGTCTCCATCAGATCGCGAACTTCGTCAGTCAGGTCCTTGGTCTCTTCCAGTTTCTCGCGAATCTGGGCGTACTTCGCTTTGACGAATTCGAGGTATTCAGCTTCCCACCGAAGAACGTCAACGACCGGCACTTCGTCCAAGTGACCACGGGTACCAGCGTAGATGCTGAGAACCTGATCATAGACGTCGAGCGGTTTGTATTGGCCCTGCTTCAGCAGCTCGACCATGCGGTAACCGCGGTCGAGACGACGCTGAGTTGCTTCGTCCAGTTCGGTACCGAGCTGTGCGAACGCTTCCAATTCACGGAATGCTGCCAAGTCTAAACGAAGACCACCGGCAACCTTCTTCATCGCTTTGATTTGAGCGTTACCACCCACGCGAGAAACCGAAATACCGACATTCATAGCAGGGCGAATACCTGCGAAGAACAAGTCAGGCTGCAGATAGATCTGGCCGTCGGTAATCGAAATCACGTTGGTTGGAATGTACGCGGACACTTCACCTTCGAGCGTCTCAATGATCGGCAGCGAGGTCAATGAACCAGCACCCAGCTCATCGCTCAGTTTGGCCGATCGTTCCAGCAGACGGCTGTGACAGTAGAACACGTCACCTGGGTAAGCTTCACGACCTGGCGGACGACGCATCAGCAGCGACAACTCGCGGTAGGCAGCGGCTTGCTTCGACAAGTCGTCGTAGACGATCAAAGCGTGCTGGCCGTTGAACATGAAGTACTCGGCCATGGCGGTACCGGCATAGGGTGCCACGTACTGCAGCGGGGCAGGGACACTCGCCCCAGCCACGATGACCGTGGTGTATTCCATCGCACCGTTACGGCGAAGGATTTCAACCACACCGGCAACCGACGAGTCTTTCTGACCGACGGCGACGTAAAAACATTTAACGCCGGTGTTCTTTTGATTTAGGATCGCGTCGATCGCGATGGCCGTCTTACCCGTTTTGCGGTCACCAATGACCAGTTCGCGTTGACCACGACCAACCGGGGTCATCGCGTCGATCGCTTTGATACCGGTCTGCATCGGCTCGGTAACCGGCTTACGCTCGGACACGCCAGGGGCAAGGAATTCGACCGGGCGCGTTTCGCTCGATTGAATCGGTCCCATGCCGTCGAGTGGGTTACCCAGCGGGTCGACCACACGGCCGAGCACGGCGTCACCAACCGGCACCGACAGCAGCGTACCCAGGGCTTTGACTTCGTCACCTTCTTTAATGGTGAGGTAGTCACCCAAAATGATCACACCGACGCTGTTCTCTTCCAGATTGAAGGCCAGGCCGATCGTGCCGTTGGGGAACTCGACCATTTCACCGGCCATGATGCCGGAAAGGCCGTAAACCCGAGCGATACCGTCACCTACTTCCAGGACACGTCCAACTTCTCGCACGTCGACTTGCGTGTCGAACTGTTGGATCTCCTGCTGGATGACAGAAGCGATTTCGTCCGCGTTGAATTTCATGGAACTTACCGTCTACTGCTTTAACTCTGCGTTGAATTGGTGAATCGCTCGAGCGAGGCTTTTGCCTCCTGAGCCGTTTTTTCGAGAGCCTTGAGCCGAAGCTGTTTCAGCCGATTGGCGAGGCTGCCATCAAAGACCGTGTCCCCAACATGCAGGACCAGTCCGCCAATGAGATCAGGATCGACTTCCGTCTTCAACGCAACCTCCCGACCAAGCTTCTCTTTCAGACGCTCCGTCAGGCTCGCTGCAAGTTGTTCCGGAAGTTCGGCAGCAGTCGTTGCCGTAACCTCGATCAGTCCGCGTCGATCGTTATCGATCTTCCGCGCGGCTTCGTAAATCTCGCGAAGACAATCTTGCCTTCCGTGCTGGGTGACCACCTTCAAAAAGGTGAGCAGCACAGGATTCATTTTCTCGCCAAAGGCCTTGTTCAGGACATCGATCCGTTGCTCTTCCGTCAGGATCGAACCTGCGATCGCGTGCCGCAGATCTTCACGCTGAGCGATCACATCATGAAGCAACGATTGGAACTCTTCCAGAACCGCCTCGGTTTGGCCAGCTTCGTCCGCCGCCCCAAGCAAAGCTTTGGCGTATACGGTGCCGATGCGTTGCCGGCCGAGGTCAAAGGTCGAATTGTCGGAAGATGGTCCAGCCATGGTCGGAAGGATTATCCTGACGAAGGTTAGGGCGTACGTGGAAAGCGATCTTCAAGCGGTACTAGTTAGTGCTAGGCAGCTTGGAAATCGAATCCTGAATCAGGTTGGCGTGGTCTTCTGGCGTCAGTTCCTTGCGGGTGATCTCGCCCGCAAGTTCCACTGCCAAGTTGACGGAAGCCTGGGCCAGTTCGTTGATCGCGGCCCCCTTGGCGGCCTCGATTTCGCGGGTTGCTCGCTCCATGGTCGCTTGAGCCGACTTCTGGGCAGCTTCTTCGATCTGCTTGGCCTTATCGTCGGCCAGTTTGATCATGTCATCCCGCGTCTGTTTGATTTCCTGTTGGGCTTCCGAGAGCTTACGAGTGTACTCGTCGAGCTTAGCTTTGGCTTGCTCATACATCTCTTCCGCCTTCTTCATCTTGCCTTCCATCGACTCTTCGCGAGCTTTCAGGGCAGCGACGATCGGTCCCCAGGCGAAGTAACCTAAGACGGTCACCAAGCCAAGGAAGACGAACAATGTGAACAGCGAAAGTTCAAGCTGAAAAGCCAAAGGATCTTCCAATGATGCCGAAGCATCGTTATGGGAGAGATCGTCCGGGTTGCCATGACCAGCGTGACCCTCGTCATGAGCGTCGGCAATCGCCTCTTCGAGGTCGCCATCAGCGACATCGGCGACGATTTCCTTGAACTTCTCAGCTCGCTCGTGACGGTCTTCCTGCTTCTCCTGGCGAGCGTCTTCTGCCGCCGCCATTGGCTGCGCTTCTGCGGCAGGCTCTTCCTTCTCGGCGTCCTGAGCCCAGGCAGGGGCAACCAGAAAACCAATCAGAAGAACCCCTGCGAACGTGCTCCATGGCGTAGGTCGAAGTAATGCGTTTCGCATCGTCTTTACAATCCCGGAAAATGCTTGAAAGGTGAACTCGGCTGGGCACCAACAGGCAAGCTGAATACGACTAGGCGATCCAGCAAAGCAGCAGTGCGAAGAAGGTAAAACCTTCGATAAGAGCTGCAGCAATAATCATTGCGGTTTGAATGTTACCAGCGACTTCTGGCTGACGAGCCATGCTTTCGAGGGCACTAGCAGCTAACTTGCCGATGCCGTAACCAGCACCGATAACGACCAGGCCGATACCGAGGTAGTTGGTTGCGATAGGCAGGCTTGCGGTAGCTTCTTGAGCCATCGCTGGGACAGCCATAGCGAGCAGGGCGAAAACACTCATGATGCTCAATTTGACGAAATTGATCACGGAACAGGTCTCCTCAACCGTAACGAAAATGCGTTTACGTGTGTTTCGGGAAAAAAAGGTCTACGTTTCTATATCCAATGGCGACGTCAACTCAGCCAGCACAACCTTAGTGGCTGTGCGTTTCTGCATTGATGAACAGTGCAGCGAGCAAAGCGAAGACGTATGCCTGTAGGAAGGCAACAAAAAGTTCCAAGCAGCTCAACAGGATACTTCCTGCCAGAACGATTACCATCACTGGCAACGCGAGCAGATATCCTTGATCTTGAACGGCGATTGCTAAACCCATGACTGCTAAAAGCACGACATGCCCAGCGACCATGTTAGCGAGCAAACGAACGCCCAACACAGCATGCTTGATCAACATCCCCATGACTTCGATCACGAACATCATCGGAATAATGAAGATTGCGAGGATAAACGGCAAATCCATCGATGGAACCAGGTTCTTCCAGACACCGACCGGGCCGAACTCCTTAGCACCTGCAATCATCCCGATAAACAGGACGGCGACGGCCAAAGTGATCGTGACACTAATCGAGCCGGTAGGGGACCCCATCCACGGCAACAGTCCAAACAGGTTGCAGCCGAGAACGAAGAAGAACAAGGACCACAAGGTGGCGACAAACTTGTCAGCACCGTGATGAATATTGGCTTTGGCGACTTGATCGCGAATGAACGTGATGAACACATCCAACAAATTCCAAAGGGTTCCCTTCGGAAGCTTACCGTTGGCTATTCGACGCGAGTAAGCGATGAAGACAACTGCGATGATTACTGCAACGAAGACTTCAATCAGCATGAACTTCGTCACCCCAAACCCCGATTCCTTTTCGTACAGGTTTCGCAGCTTGGTTCCTGGCGGTTGAGGAATTAGGATTTTTCCACTCAGTGCGTGGTTGTATCCGTCAATCTTCTCAGGCGACCAGTTGGCTTCCTTGGATGACTTATACTGATCCGCGGTGATGCCAGAAGCGATATCTTGGCCACTCTTGGCCCAAGCCAAACCTTCGCCACCTTCTTCTTTCGGGGCGGCTAGTTCCGCCAGGTAACGCTGAATAGGCTTGCCGTGGTTGCCTTCTTCGTGCTTCCAGTGTTCGTAGTTGTGCAGGAAGTCATGCTCGCTAGGGAGACCTTCGGCTTCTTCGCTGCTGAGCTCATGAAAGACTTGCTCGGCCTGCCACTCTTGAAACTGTGGGTCGAGACGTACCCAGACATCCGGGAAGTCTTGCACAGTTTCGTGGTTTTTAGGCCACAACCACTTCGGAACCTCGAAGTAGAAACTGTCTTTGATATGGAGCAGGACCTCGTTGGCGGCCATTAGCTAAGCGGCTTTCTTAAATATGGACGTCTGCGATACGAGTTGGACTGCCAATACGGTTTCGACCCCGAGGGTCAAAAGATAGTAGACCAATATCATGCCAAACAATCCTGCCTCAGCAAGCGGGCCACCAGCGGTATGCATCAACATTCCGAAAACTAGTGGAATTCCCGTGCGGAAAAACGTTCCGAGCAGGACCGAAGGAATTTTGAAGTCGGTGTCGCGAAACATGATCGTGAGCACCAAAGCTGCTTCCATGCCGATCAACACAACCGTTGCGGCAGTGGCAGCTGAGAACACTCCAACCAGTTCATAGCGGGTGTAGCCGTACGCCGCGAAGAGCGGAAAGACGCCCAAGATTCCCAGCAGCATCCACAAGCACGGCAAAAAGTCGTGCGCGACTACTTTACGTGCATCGCTTTCTTCAGATGTGTTGGCGTTTGGGGTTGTCATCGCTTCGTGTGCGGGGCGTTGGGGTTTGCAGAGCCAACTTAGCTGCGATGCTCTTCATCGCGTTCGGCCGGGTCGTGCTCTACACGTCCGCGTGTTTCTTGCGAATTGGCCATGATCACCAAGTGAGTCATGCCCAGGATGAGCCCGGCGGCAAAACCAATCATCGCGAAAACTGGGAAAGTGATCCCCAATAAATGGTCGATCCCATAACCTAATACCCCGGGCACAATCATCTCGCCACAGATCGTGAAGATCCGTCCTACCCAAACGTAGGCCCTCGCAATCGGATCGAGGTCCGGTTGAAAAGGTGGTGCCAAGGGAAAAGCCCTCTGAAATTTAGGAAGGGGCTTCAGGCCACAGTTCACACGAGATCGAGGGTGCTACCACGAACTCATGCGGGCCAATCTATTTCATGACTTGGGCACGGTCAATCAGGCCAAACCGCCGCACCGAGGGAATTCGTGGAATTTTTCACAATGTCGAGCCGAGTGCTTCGCAACACCATTCGATCAAGCCAAGCAAATACCACCCACCAGAAGCTGATGCAATAAATTTGAAATACTTGAAAAAATCCAGTTCTTTGGGTCGCAGAAATGAGACGCTAATACGAATAAGTTTCCGAAAAAGCTAAAACCAGAGGTGGCAAAGCAACGTACCACGAGTGGTTGGTACGTTGCAATTTGAGCGACGTTCAGCTACAATCGATAGGAGTTTGCTTGCCCAGGATACCACCCTACAGAGCCACACAGCTTGGTTCTATGGGAGTGCCTGAGATCTCTCCACTAAATCCCTTCAACGGCATTTAACGGGGAAGAACTTTACCCTAAGCAAATTAGACGTTTGATCCATTTCAATCGTCGCGGCACCCACCTAATCGAGGAAAAGCCTGTTACCTCCCCGGTAACTCGGTTGGCCTTATCAGCGACAATCACGCATATATCCCGTTTTTCATCTGCGTTTCAGATGAAGCTTCTGCTCAGGGACCGAGCGGGGCGAATGTCGATCGACACCGTTATGGACGACTCCCCTGAATAGTTTGCCTTGGGGGCATTCCGTCACCCCCAGACGAAGTAAGCGTTCACATCCTTTGAGCCAGGAGGAACTAGTCTTGATCACCGCCGCTTCTCTGAAGGAATACACAGCAAAGGACTTAGCTCAAATGGCGAAGCGCCGTGGTGTGACCGGTTGGCACGCGATGCGCAAGGATGAACTGGTGAAAGCCCTCATCAAGGCTGCGAAGACAACCAGTTCTACCTCCAAGAGCAAATCATCCTCCAAGGCCAAGAAAGCGAAGCCTGCCGCACCGGCGGCGAAAGCTCCAGCACCAGCGACCGCCAAGTCCCGCAAGGCTCCCACGGCCAAAGCGAAACCACCGGAAGTAGCCGCCAAAAAGCGAATTTCAAAGCCGAAGCCCCAGAAAAAGTCCGACCCGAAAGTGGTCGAATCGATTCGCAGCATGCACGAGCAGCGTCAAGCGGCGAAGGACATCGGTACGAGCGGCAACGAAGCGAACGGCGCAGATCGCTTGGTATTGATGGTGCGTGATTCGTACTGGCTACATGCCTGCTGGGAAGTCTCGCGAAAATCAATCGATCGCGCCAAAGCTGCCTTGGCTCAAGACTGGCACACTTCGATCCCCGTGCTTCGGGTCACCCAAGTCGACGGCGAGATCATGACAAGCGGTTCCGAACGCCTTGTGAAGCAGATCGAGATTCATGGGGGCGTCAAGAATTGGTACATCGACGTCGCTGACCCACCGAAAAGCTATCGTTGCCACCTTGGCTATCTCGCCACGAACGGTCGATTCCATGCGATCGCCCGCAGCAACGTGGTAACCACACCACGCCCTGGCTCGTGCGAGGAAATCGACGGCAACTGGGACGATGTCGCTGAGAACGTGGAAAAGATTTATGCCCTCAGCGGCGGTGCCGACGAAGAGCACGCGGACGGCGAACTGCGAGAAATGCTGGAACAGCGCTTCCGTCGCCCAGTCGGCATGCCGATGGCCGCCCGTTTGGGTCTGGTCGGCGATCAATTTACCAACGGCAAGTCGAACCAAGACTTCGATCTCAAGATTGAAGTCGAAATGATGGTTTATGGTTCCACCAAACCTGGATCGTACGTCACCCTCTCGGGCGAACCGGTCAAGGTTCGGGAAGACGGCACCTTCTTGGTAAAAATGGATTTCCCTGACAAGCGACAGATTTTTCCAATCGTTGCCCGCTCGAAGGATGGGCTGGAACAACGGACGATTGCTCTAGCCGTCGAACGGAACACCAAGACCATGGACCCGATTTCACACGACCCGCGCGATGCGAATAGCACCTAGTTGCTAAATCCCCAGAAATCACGGGATATCAAGTAGTAAATTGCGGAGATTTCCTTCATAATAATTCCGCGATAAAGCATTTAACCCGCACAGAAGGTTGGTACGATGACTTTTCGTACCAACCTCTTTTTACTTCTTGCCTGAGGTCTTATTCATGAATCGCTCCCGCCGAGAGTTCCTCACCAACTGTTCTGCTGCTGCCGGAACTGCTGCGTGCTCGCTTGCTGTGGCTGGCCCAGCATCCCTTCTGGCTGCCGAACAGGATGCCAAATCCAAGCAGACCAAAATCAAAAAGGCTGTCAAAATTGGCATGGTGGGCGTCAAAGGTACGCTCGCCGAGAAGATGACCGTTTTGAAAGAACTGGGCTTCGACGGTGTAGAACTCAACTCCCCAGGCGGACCTGAGCCGGCGGAAGTCCAGAAGGCAATCGAAGTCTCTGGTTTGCCTGTGCATGGCGTCGTCGACTCGATTCACTGGAATACACGACTTTCCGACCCTGACGAAGAAGTCCGAGCCAAAGGGCTGGAAGGTCTGATCACCGCCATCAAGGCCAGCAAGGCCTACGGTGGCACAAGCGTGCTGCTGGTTCCTGGCGTGGTCAACAACGATGTTACCTACGATCAGTGCTGGGAACGCTCGATCGAGCAGATCAAGAAAGCGCTGCCTGTCGCCAAGGAAGAAAACATTCAAATCCTCATGGAAAATGTCTGGAACAACTTCCTAACCGATCCGAAAGAAACCGCTCGCTTTATCGACGAACTCGATAGCGACATGGTCGGTGCCTACTTCGATGTCGGCAACACCGTGAAGTACTCGCCTCCGCACGAATGGATTCCTATCCTGGGTGCCCGCATCAAGAAGCTCGACATCAAGGATTACGGCAACGGCAAAGGTTTCGGCGCCAAGTTGCTGGAAGGGGACGTCGATTGGCCGAAGGTGATGGCCAACCTTCGCGAAATCAACTACGAAGGCTGGGCAACTGCGGAAATCTCAGGCGGACCTCGCGAGCGATTGACTGAAATCGCCGATCGTATGGATCGTATCTTCGCCAGCTAAGTAAGCGAAGCATATTAAAAGAAACAAAAGAGCTGTCCAAAATTCCTTGGGCAGCTCTTTCATACGCTACAGCTGAACCTGAATTAGCTGATTCAGACTGCCAGACTTCAAACCACCCAAGTCGAGCGTGACAAACTTGAAGCCGATCTCTCGTAACTCTGCTTCAACGCGCTGACGAATATCCGCATCAGCAAGGACGGCAATCGAATCAACGGGGACTTCGATTCTCGCCAAGTCTCCTTCGTGGTAGCGAACTCGCATGTCGCGAAGCCCCAGGTCTCGCACAACTGCTTCGGCCAGTTCGACCATCTTGAGTCGCTCTGGAGTGACCTCGACACCGTAGGCAATGCGGCTTGCCAAGCATGGCGACGCCGGCCGATCCCAGACCGGTAACGACCACTCTTTGGCGATCTTACGAAGGGTGGACTTGTCGATCGCACACTCGATCAAAGGAGACCGTACGTTCGCATTGGCAGCGGCGATCATGCCAGGCCGGTGATCTCCTTGATCGTCGAGATTTGCTCCGTTGACGATCACTTCGGTCGCGTACCGCGAACGGATCGCTGTCAGGTGATCGTACAGTTCCGACTTGCAGTGGAAACAACGATCGGAAGCGTTGGCCACATAACCTGGGCGGGAGAGCTCGGAGGTCTCAACGACTTCGTGACGAATGCCAATCGCCGCGGCGACCTGCTGAGCAATTTCCAAATCACGCTGAGCCACGCTCGGACTTTTCGCGGTCACGGCAATAGCTCGGTCTTGCAAGGCAAGCGACGCTGCTTTGGCCACGACACTGCTATCGACACCCCCAGAAAATGCGACGAGGCAAGACTCTAAATTGTTGAACCAATCCAACAATTGCTGGCTGGCAGGGGAGGGGGCGTTCATGAACACCAAGTCAGGACAATAGGCTCGGGAAAATGGATAAACAACGCATACACCATTTTAGATGGCGACCCGGAGGCGGACAACGACGCGTGGCGTAGGCTACACAATTCCAGCCAACGCGTGCTCAATCATCTCTTTCCGAACTAAGCGGTCGAGCCACGTTTCTGGGATGCCGTGTTCGCCCCAAAACGCACCGGCAAATTGGCCACTTTCGATTTGCATCTACCATTAGTTTCCATCACGTCTTGCGTTTCAAGTTAAGTATCGACGTTTGGATTGAAGCGTTGGGGCCTGCCGATGGCAACATCGTCTTTGCGAACGAGTTGCTCACAATACTACCTGCTTCATACAGTCGAGGTCACGTTAGACTTCCTCTATTACAAAGCCGCGATACAGCGGCATCACTAACATGGCAAGCCACGTGTAAGGATGGATCCCCATCACCAGCGATAGCTCAACTTCGCTGCCAGAAGAATTGACGAAAAACGTCGTTTGCCAGATCGATCCACCAGCATCGGAGGTCAGGCAAATCCGATCGTTCTCGACCAACGCGATCGCTTCCAATTCCGTTTGTTCTTCACGTCCATTCTGCTGCCAAGTGTCGCGAAACGGTGTCCCAACTCCGTATTGCTGGGAAGCTATGAATTCCATATCCGTAATATGAGGGAACGCTTCAGTGAAATTGCGGATACCAGAAATGGTCGCGAAGACCGTCTTTAGGGAAGCACGAACGAGACGCGTTGCCTGGACCGCTTTCGTAGAAGCTGCGACCAATAGAAGAGAAACGCTGGTCGGCCAATCAAAAAAGCACGCCCAGGAGGGCTCGAACCTCCGACCTGCGGTTTAGAAGACCGCTGCTCTATCCAACTGAGCTATGGGCGCAAAAGCTTGCGGTGACACAAGTTCCCTTGATTCTAGCCTATGCGTGGCCGTCGCCAAGGGAATTGGGGAGCTGCGGCCAGGAATTTTGCTCTGATCCGCGTTAAGTTAACCGCTTGCTACTTGAGAAGCGACACGATTCAGGCCGGAAGGATCGCCCAACCGGCCAAAATCATGGGAATTTTATCCTCGCCTAAGAACTGGCTATTCAGATTCGCCCTAGAAATCGTTTTTCAGCACAATTCGGTAACGGGCCTTGCCGCTCTTGAGATGTTCCAAGGCGTCGTTAATCTTCGACATCGGCATCTCCTCAACCATCGGAGCGATGGCATGCCGACCGCTGAAGTCAAGCATCTTGGTTGCCAGGGAAGGGCTGCCGATGGGACTACCACCGACGGTTCGCTCTCCGGCCAGCATCGGGAACCAAGTCGCCTCGAACTTCGGAATCGCACCGACAATTTGTAGCCGCCCGCCGGGCTTCAGCAGATTGACGTAAGCATCCCAGTTCAACATCACATTGACCGTCACCAAGACCAAATCAAACTTTCCGGCCGCCGATGCCAATGCGTCTTCATCACGCGAGTTCAGGAAGTGATGGGCACCCATCTCCTTCGCTTCGGCTTCTTTGTCAGGCGACGTCGAGAACGCTGTGACTTCGCATCCCCAGGCGTTTACAAATTTCAGGGCCATATGCCCTAAGCCACCAATTCCGACGACGGCGACATGCCCAGTCGGGCTCAATTGGCTAAGGAACAAGGGATTGAAAACAGTCAGCCCACCACAGAACAAAGGCCCCGCTTTGGCAAAATCAACTGCATCGGGAATTGGGATTGCCCAGGCTCCCTGACACCTCACTTTGTTGGCGAAGCCACCATTGCGACCGACGATTGTATCGACACCGTTAGGGCAGCGATGATGATTGCCCGACATACATTGATCGCAAACCATGCAGGATCGAGCCTTCCATCCCAGACCGACCTTCTGGCCTACCTTTAAGTGCTTGACCAAGTCTCCCATAGCCGCGACACGGCCAACTACCTCGTGACCGGGAACAAACGGATAGCTCGACATCCCCCAATCGTTGTCGACCATGCTGAGGTCGCTGTGGCAAAGCCCACAGTAGTCGACGTCGATCTCGACTTCATCCGGACCGAGTTGTCCAGGATCGTATTCATAGGATTCGAGCGTTTTGCCAGCTTCGGTGGCGGCATAAGCGAGAAAGCCCATCCTTTTACTCCTCTCAAAGCGATCATAAAAAAACGCAGCACCAACTCAACCGGCGGTGCTGCGTGAATTATCGCACACTGACATTCCGAGAAGCAATCAAACGAAGCTAGTCGTTCGAGTCCTCCTGGGAATCATCAGACGATTCGTCCGATTTGTTCGCCGATTCTTCGGTTTCCGTCGGTTCGTCTTTTTCCTCTTCTTTTGGAATCGTAGCGGACTCTTCTGTCTCCGGCTCTGCCGGCTTCTCTTCGTCGCCACTATTCATCGGTTCTTCGGATGCTGGCTTTTCTTCGGTCGGCTCTTTTGGCTCAGGGGAAGAAGCCGCTGGAGTCATTGGCTGTTGAAATGCCCCGGGCTGCATCACCTCTGGCTTCGTAGGAGGTCCGCCCATGCCGCCAGCGGACGGAAGCAACATGCCACGGCCACCTTGTTGATCGGCCGGCTGATTCGGGTTTACGGCGATTTGATCGCGTTTCAGTTGGATCTTGGCAATATCTTCACTCGAAACGACGTAGTACCAATCGGCGAACTTGTCATTCAGGTCAAGAATCTTGAGCTTGGCAGCGGCTAGACGTTGATGGTAGACGTCCAATGCCCGACCGTTCGCATCTTTGATTTCTCGACGCAGCTTATCTTGTGCCTCGACATCTTGCCCTTCGCCTTCTTTAATCTCCGGAACCTCTTGCAGTTCCGGCATCGGTACCATCTCTTGGGCAAACTCGGCTTGAACAAACAAGTATTGCTGTCGCTGATCTTTATTCTCGCCACCCAGTCGCTGATTTCCGAACAGCAAGCGATAACGGACAGCATCTTTCGTTTCGAAAACAACTTCCCCATTGACGCCACAAATCTTTGCGGTGTCTTCGCCCGGCAGCGTATAAGGCAGGAACCCGGTTGCGATCAGTGTGCCCCAGTCATCCTGTTGTAACTTTTGAATCTCGAAGTCCTTCTTTAGCGCATCGGCGAGTTGGAGTGGTTTGGGCACAACGTCGACGATGGTGACATCCTTGAGGGCATCACGAATCGCGTTCAAGCGTTCCGTATTCAGAGCTTCCCCTTCCGGAATCTGAGCTGGCTGCAAGTGAGCTGGATCGCCGGCGGTAGGAGCTTGAAATTCGGTCAGATTCCAGCCGTTGCTGGCTTCGTTGAATGCGACCTGAGCGTCCATTTGCGGTGAGAAACCAACAGTGCCTTGAGCGGTTAGCTGAAGGGTGTAATTGCGGAATCGCATCGCTAATACATCAAACGGATTAACCTCAAGCAGGTCTTTGTCGATCCAGTCGGAGAACTCAGTCGAGAATACCGTCGGATCAAGCTTCACCAGGTAAATCCGATTTCGGCCTGGGACGCGAACGTAGCGGAGTTGGGCGTTCTCTTTGTCGGCGTAGCCTACGATCAGATTCGCCAAGATCTTGTCAGCGGAATCTTTGATGGAGATCATCTGGCCCACCCCTTCATCCGCAGCCGTCAGCGAATTGGCATTAGGCTCGACTACGCCGTAATCGGGTTGCTGACCCGGCGTTGCTTCGATAACCCGAAGGACCTTAAGGTCAACCAAGCTGACGGCGGCCTTTGTCATATGCTCGGTCGCATTCGCCGGATAACCACCCTTGGTGACGATTTGCCAGCCGTTCTTCGTGTTGGCAACTTCAAACTTGCGAATCGTGGCCCGCTCGGGGTCGAAGCGGGTGATCAGCATCGATTGTGCTTGAAGTGGATCGCTAAACTCGGGGAAGAGTGGCTTGTTGACCTCTTCTTCCGGAGCATCGTTGATCGCGACGGGGCGCGAAGCGTAGGCCCAACCACCAACAATGGCAGCGATGAGAATAAAGATCGCGGTTTTAGCTTTTTCACTCATAGCAATTCGCTCGGCGAATAAGTGCGAAGGATTTTATGTTGAGGACTCGGACGGAGGAGAAACGGCGGCTTACTTGATGATTCGATCTTTCGATAAGCCTTCTCGTTCCTTGAGTCGACGGAGGACGAACACCACGATACCAATCACGATCGGCGGGATCGGCGGCAGGGCAACGGCCAGCGTCTTTACTTGGTTTTGGTAGGCGAGAACCTTACGATTCAGCTCGCGCTGAATTCGTTCCTGTTCGCGTTGGAGGTTGGCTTCGATTCGAGCGACCGCGGCCTTCTTCTTATTCTCGACGTCAGCTTCACGCTGAGCGAGATCAGACTGCAACGCTTGAACTTCTTTCACTTCCTCAACACGAATCTCGCCCCCTTGAGTCGCTCGGGCGTTGAGGTCGCGGATTCGCTTGTTCAATTCTTCAATCGGCTGCTGAAGCTCTTTCTCAAGCTCATCCTGTTGCTGCTGGGCACGAAGCGAAGCTTCACGCAGCGCTTCATCCCCCTCAGTTCGGGCCGATTCGGTCAATGCTTCCATCAATCCCAAACGGGCGATTGGCTCATTACGACTGCGAATCGGAATGTACTCGTCTTCGCCTGCCAATTTATCGAGCAAGTTGAGCAGGAAGACCGTATTGTCGAGTTGCATTTCGGAAGGATCACCACTGACCGCTCGCATCTGGACGAAAGCACTATGCAGTAAGTCGATATCGGCGACCATTGCAACATTCAACTGCGGTTCGCTGGACTTGCTTTCCGCATCCTTGGTTTCGTCTTCTTCCGCGTCGTCCTCTTTCTTCTCTTCCGGCTGTTGCAATGCGGCGGCATTGGCAGCGGTCGACGTGGGCGTTCCTTGAATTAGCGCGGCCAGGACAAATGGATCTGGCATCCCTCCGGTCGGCCCGACAGCGATCTGACGTTTCGCATCCAGTCGCCGCTTGTCTTGTGCGTAGGTCATCAGGTCCTGGTAAGAAACCGTACCAATCTTCGTTCCAGTCGAGACCAACGGCGTGAAGGTCATCGACTTCGGGAAGCCAGGCTGTTTTTGAATTGCCCCGGGATACAGAAGCAGCATTTCTCGCAGGCCAGAAGTCACGTCGACGGTGTTATTCAGAGCCGTGTAATCGGGTGCCCCTGGTACAAATGGATCGGCAAACACGTATTCTTTCGTAATCACGCCTAGCTTGCTAAGACGAACTTCAGGGTTGTAATCTTGCCAGACAACATATGGCTGATAGTAGCGATCGGTAGGCAACTGCTTGCCTGGCATTTGAATGTGAAGCAGATCCCACAACTGACGAATGTCGCCCTTCGGTTCCGCTGGACGACGACCGGGGAACTGGCTTCGCTTCTCTTGACCAATTGGGGTAGCAATTCCCATCAGTGTGGGTGCCGGGTCGTCGAAGATTGCCGTCGGCACGCCAGACTTGATGACGTCGATGAAATTCTGCATGCCCACCGGCGTGAGGCTTGATGGTTGAACCGCCAACAGAACATCGTACGAGGAAGGATCAATCGGTGAATTCGGATCGACCTCAGTCACATCAAACTGTTTTTCCAATTCGTTGATAATCAACTGAGGCGGGATGTTTTGGAAACCTCCGAGTTGCGACTGCTGAATGCCGCCAAACAACTGAGCATCGGTCGCTAACACCCCAAGTCGCTTCCGCTTCTTTTCGGCCACGGTACCAATCGAGCGGACCAGTTCATACTCAACGGGGACCCCAGCATCGAAGAAGGGAATCACCACCTTTTCCAAACCGCTTTGTACGACCGCCCCGAGAATGACCTCCTCCTGAGCAAGCGCGCCACGCTCTTCCGAAAGCAATTGCCGTGGTTCGATTCCGTACGTCTCACGAGCGATATCGGCCGTTTCGCTAAATGGTTCGAGGCCATCATGGATGACGACGTTGATGTTAGAACCGTTTAAAGCACGAAATTCATTCAGGTAATTGACGACGTCCAGCTTTGTTTGGGCGTGCGACTTTGGGACATTGCCACTGACGAATGCTTCGATGCGGATAGGCTGCTCGGTGGAAAGATTGCGAACAAGTTCTTTGGTTTCCGGTAAAAGACTGCTCGTGCCATTCTCGGTGTAGTCCCATCGCACGTCATGAATGACGAAGGCCAGGGTGCCGGCAAATGCGACGACCAGCAAACAGACCGCGCGAATGATGAAATGGAACAAGAGCGACTCGCCATCTTTACCGCCGAGCCAATGCCGGCGACCGATGAGCACCATCGAAAGGTAGATCCCGACGAAGGTCATCATCAGGAAGTAAACCAGCGAACTGATCGAGACCACGCCACGTCCAAAGTCCGCGAACTGCTTACCCATACTTGCTTCGCTGAGGAAGCCGACCCATTCGTTCTGCGTTACGAAAGCATCCGAGTATTGCAGCAGCACGAACGGGGCATTCACCAAAATACCGAGCACGAAACCGAGCGTCAGGTTGTTCGTCATAAACGAGGCAACCATACCTAGTGAGATCATCGTCAGCCCGATGAACCAGTAACCGATGTAAGTTGTGATGAAGAGGCCAACGTCCATCGAGCCCAGCGAGAGGCTATCGAGCACCAGAAAGTTGCAGACCTGCGAGAAGATCAGCGACACGCTGAACACCGACACGGCGGCAAGGTACTTACCGATCACGATATCGAAGTCGGTTGCCGGCAACGTGAGCAATAATTCGTCGGTTCCGAGACGCTTTTCGTCCGCCCACAATCCCATGGTGATCGTTGGAATGAAGATCAACATGATGAGCGTTATCTGACCGTTTAGTTCATTCAAATTAGCCAGGTTCGCGTTGAAGAACTCGTGCGGCCAAAACGCGGCCATCGAAGTCAACAACACAAAGATCGCCAGAAAGACATACCCGGTAGGATTGCTAAAGTAGGACTTGAAGTTTCGCTTCATCACCGCATACGATGCCTTCTTGGCCATCGAAAGCGGAATCAGCATGACGAAGAATGCCAAAGCGAATAGCAGATCAAACAATACCAGCGTCAGAAGCTTGAAGTAGAATTCGGCGGGCATCGAGGTATACATGAAACTTGACCGTATGGCTTCGTAAGGAGTCGGGGATTCGATCGTCCAAGCAGGGCAGGGGACCAATTAGGCGGTGACTAATTGGCCGGGGCGGGTTCTTCACTTTCGGGCTTCGTCAAAGCGTTCACCCCTTTGGTCATGCGATAGAAGGCGTCGTCTAGCGACTCGCCAGGCTCTTTCATCGCGTCGATACTTCCGTCGTAGATTAAGCGACCTTCGTTAATCACAATAGCGCGGGTCGCAAGGGCATCGACCTCTTGGAAGATGTGGGTCGAAAGCAGGATTGTTTTCTCTTGGCCAAGGCGACGAATCATATCACGCACACCACGAATTTGGTTCGGATCGAGGCCTGAGGTCGGTTCGTCCAGAATCAGCACTTCCGGTTCGTGCAAAATAGCCTGAGCCATGCCAACACGCTGCTTATAACCCTTGGAGAGCTTCGCGATTGGCTTGTGCAGCACCGTGTGTAGGTTACACAAATCGACAACCGCCGCGATGCGTTCGTTGCGACGTTCCGGCGACATGCCTCGAGCTTCGCCAATAAACCACAGCAAGCTATGCGGGGTTGCGTCGGGATAAAGAGGACCGTTTTCAGGCAAGTAACCTAAAAGCGACGAACCTTGCAAACGCTGTGTCGCCATGTTGTAGCCGGCGATCCGAGCCACCCCCTCGCTAGGCGAGAGGTAGCCAGTCAGCAGTTTCATGGTCGTGCTTTTCCCGGCACCGTTGGGACCGAGAAAAGCAACCACTTCACCACGATGTATCTTAAAGCTCACATCGCGCGAGGCAGCGAAGATTCCGTAGAACTTGGAAAGGCGGTCCGCTTCGATCATGGGGAGATCGGCGTTTTGATCAACCATATCAGTTCTTCTTCTGGGCTATCTGAAAAGAATAGGGCAGGGGACTCTCATTCAAGAGTCCGACCATATTAGGCAAAGTCAAAACACGTAGTGTAACGCAAGCCCCGGAAGACATAAACTCCGGTCTGATTAAGACTTGCCGAAACAAGTCGATTGGCGACAACCGACTCGACTACACGACGCTGGACAGTTGCAACGGCAGATGGCGATTCCAATGTTTGTCGTCCATTTGCGGATAATCCATCCGCAAATGAACCCCGCGAGATTCCTGCCGTAGAAAGGCTGCCTGGGCCATGACACGGGCCACAACCAGCATGTTTTGCAGTTCCCAACCGCGTGGATGATCGAACTGCTGCGGCAGGACGTACCGGCACCAGGCTTCGATCGTCTCAATCGCGTCTTCCAGGCCGTGGGCTTCGCGGCGAACGCCGACATTACGCCACATGAGGCTTTTCAGCGAATTGCGAATGTCCTCGAGATCGAGCGGTTCGCTCGCCTCGGCGACTGGATGAGTCAAATTGATGGCTTCGAAACGGTCCGGCATCGCGAGCGCGCCCTCTGACGCGTTGCGACCAGTCCTCTTACCGTATACGAGCCCTTCCAGCAAACTGTTCGATGCCAAACGATTTGCTCCGTGCAAACCGCTGCTGGTCACCTCGCCAGCGGCCCACAAATTGGGAATCGAAGTCCGCCCATCGGTATCGACGGTGATCCCCCCGATCATGTAATGCGCCCCTGGCCGAACTGGGATGCGATCGGTCGTGATGTCGATGCCAAATTTGCGACAACTGGCATCAATGCCGGGGAAGCGCCGTTTGACAAACTCTGGATCGAGGTGTTCCATCGTCAAATAGACGTTGGGATGTCGAGTTAGTTCCATCTGCGAAACGATCGCCTGCGAGACGATATCGCGCGGAGCCAATTCCCCCCGCGGATCGTAATCGGTCATGAACCGGCGGCCATTGCGATCGACTAGGTAGCCACCTTCTCCGCGAACCGCTTCAGTGATCAAGCTGCGGCTACTACCCGCGATATAGAGCACCGTAGGATGAAACTGCATGAATTCCATGTCACGCGTTTCCGCTCCGGCACGCAGGGCCATCGCGATTCCGTCACCGGTAGCCACACCAGGGTTGGTTGACTCGCGGTAGATTTGTCCGACTCCGCCTGAGGCCAGAATGGTTTGCTTCGCCCAAATGAGCGTTCGGCCATGTTTCTCGTCGGAAGCTAAAGCGCCGCGGCAAACTCCATCGTGGGTGATCAGGTCCTGGGTAAATTCGTTCTGCCAGATTTGCGTGTTGGGTCGCGAGCGGACCATCTCAACAACCGACCGAATCACCTCTTTACCGGTGGCATCCCCTAACGCATGGACAATCCGATCGCGGCCGTGGCCACCTTCGCGTGTGAGGGCCAAGCGGCCATCAACGCGGTCGAACTCGGTCCCCCATTGGATCAACTCGCGAATGCATTCTGGACCTTCTTTGACGACCAGATCGACCACTTCCTTGTCGCACAGACTACCACCGGCGGTGATGGTATCGGCGACGTGATCTTCAAAGCGATCTTCTTCGTCCAGCACGCCGGCGATACCGCCTTGGGCGTAGTTGCTGTTCGACTCCTGGATCTGCTCTTTGGAAAGAATCAGCGCCGAGAGATTGGGATCAACTTCCAGGGCTGCCCTCAATCCGGCAATGCCTCCACCGATGATCAGCACGTCGGTGAAATAGTGGGAGACACTCTTCGGATGGAAGGGGACCAAGTATCGGGGGACGTGAGGTGCCATGCGCCTTACACGGTTGCATCGTGCATGGCAGGGAAGGGGCCGCCCACATCGCGATAGGGGCTGGACTCGTTTCCCTGCATAGTATGCCCGGTTAGATGAAACTCAGGGGAATTCGCTATTTTCCTTAACCGAGGCTTTATTGAGAAGCCCCCTTGAGGTAGGCCCGATACTGCTCGAGAAACGCCGGCGGAGGTGTGGTTCGCTGGACGTCGCCAGATCCACCCGAAGTAGCATTGCGGGCCTCGACTCGGCGCGTGGTATCTTGCCCGCGAGAAAGTCCCAAGCTTCGCAGGGCTTCGTTCAATTCTCGTTTGGCACCAGTATCGGTAGAGTCGGCGGCCTGTTTCATCTTCTGCCAGCGATTCATAAACCGCTGGAAGTCGTCTTTGGTCCAGCCAAGTTCATCCAGCATCTCCTGGTCAGGGCTTCCTTTTTGATGCTCTAGCTTGTCGAGCACCATGTCAGTTGCCTTCTTGGCGTATTCCAGATTCGCTGCATCTTCACCCGGTTCTACGATTGGGCCATCGTAATTTGGCGTGGAATTACCTGACTCAAGACCGCCGCCCTGCGAGATCGGCGAGTTCCCGGGACCTTTACCACTTTGCGTGGGATCGGTTTTCTGTTGCTGCGAATCTTGGGGGCCATTCTCGGACGATGCACCGTTCTCAGTGGGCTTCTCGCCGGAAGAAGATTGTGTCGTCTGTGATCCTTCGCCCTGTTCGTTCCCGCTGGAACCCGTCTGCTTGTCGGCTTGAGGACCATCGCCGCCATCTTCGCCGGTTTCTCCCATTCCTTGCTGGTTGGCGGCACCGGCGCCTTCGTCAGCAGCGCTTGTGCTTCCAGCACTATCGTTGCCGGCCTGCTGAGCGGATTGGCCTCCACCGGCTCCACCACCGCCACTTTCGTCCCCTTGCTGATCCCCCTTGCTTTGCGATTGCTTGTCGCTGTTGGAAGGGGACTTAGGCGTTTCACCTTGCTCACCCTTATTGCCGTCTTCCGCTTGCGTATCGTTTTCGCGCTGCTTGTTGCTGCGGTCAGCACTCGACTCAGGGCTGCCGGTGTCGTCTTCATTGCCTTCATTGCCGGCACCCGAGTCCGTGTTATCCCCCATTCCCTTATCGCCGGGACGTTCCGACTCGTTGGTCGAGTTGGCATCGGTTTCTTTCTGAGTCGCGCCCCCTTTGTTTTGGCCAGCACCTTGTTCGTTGTTTTGTGTGTTCCGCTCGGAAGCTTCTCCTTCGTTGTTGTCGGTGGTGCCAGGCTGACCGTCTTGTTTCTCTTGTTCGGTCGCGTTTTCGCCGCCAGCCGACTTCTCGGGCTTGGCTGCGTTGTCGACGCCACTTCCTTCCGGCTTCATACCTTCTTGCTGTCCAGACGAGCCATCTTGGCTGTCCATGTTGCCTGAGCCCTGATTCTTTTGATCAGGCTGCCCCTTGTTTTCGCCTGCGGATCCCTCACCAGGGTTCTCTTGTTCCGATGGATCGGAAGGTTTTTGCTCACCAGTCGAGGTGCCACCCTGAGATTGAGGACCATTTTGCTGGGGTTGATCCTGCGAGCCGGCATTCTCAGGCGAGGGTTTTTGTCCCTCCCCTTGTTGCTGCTGTTGTTGCTTCTCGTTCAGGTATTCTTGCAATCGCTCGAATGCGTCGCCATCTTGCGAACCATCGGACGCGACCGGATCAGGCTTGCGTTGGACGGTCGAATTCTCGTTTGGCTCCGTCGAGGAGTCACCTTTTTGAAGTTCTCCTTGGCTGTTCGGGTCGCCGGGCTTGCCGTTGCCTTTGCCACTTGGACTTCCAGCCTGATCCGATTGATTTTGCGATCGGTTTTGCTGATCGGATTTGGACGAAGGCTTTCCCCCTTGTCCGCCAGAGGCTTGGGATTGTGAGTCTTGGCTTCCTTCCTGATCCTCAGATCCAGAGGCACCACCTTCGCCCATCTGCGATTGGGAATCTTGCGGCTCGCCCGACTCGGCACCTTCTTGCGAGTCAGAGCCTTCCCCTTGCTGTTGCTGCTGTTGGTCTTGAGGCTGCTGTTCGCCTTCCTTCGATTCCGCGGATCCTGAGCTTCCTTTGCCGGAATCTTCCTGACTTTGCGACTCGTTCTCCCCCTCTTGAGATTTATCGTTTTGCCCCTTCACACCTTCCTGGCCGGACTGACCTTCGGAACCTTCTTCGCCTTCACCCTTCGAAGATTCATCTCCCTCGGAGCCCGGTTCCTGGTCAGACATATCTCCCTGGTCACCAGACTCGTCTTGCTTACCTTGTTTGCCGGCATTCTCGGCTTGTTGATCTTGATTTTGCTCACCCTCGGAATTGCTTCCGTCGGATGGCTGATTCGGATCTTGCTTGTTACCTTGCGGATTGTCAAACGCGGGGACAATGCGGACAATCCGTGGGCGAGACTCGGTCACATTGGGGCGAAGTTGGCCTTCGTAATCGGTGCGGGTGTCTTCCGCGATACCGATCAATTTGACGACGTCACCATTCTTCAAACCATACTTAGATGGGACGAAGGTCCATGACTGGATGGTTTGCCCAGACCTAGGTTCAGCCAGAAGCGATTGATCGATCAGCGGCTGTTCTTTCTCGGTCGCAACAACGCGAATCTGACGAATTCCGAAGTCAGGATCGATCGCTCTCAACTTGGCCTGCAGTGAACCGTTCTCGGGCACTTCGACTTCCGCAGCGGTTGGCTCGATCCACTGAATTTCCGGCGGCAGATCACGTTGCACGTCGATGTGGTAAAGCACCGGATGTGGATTCATCACGCCATCTTCAGTGCGGAATCGGACTTGGTACGAGCGATATTTCCCCGAAGTACCAGCTTCATTTAACGCAAGCGGAAATCGCACACTGGCTTTATTCGGCGAGTCGGCGTCGACGCGCATCGGAATCGTATTGAGCGTGACGACGGGGCCACCTTCAATTGGATCGAATTCGATGTAGGCCTTTTGAATCGGACGATTGGCGATCGCACGAAGAGTGACCATCGTGCCTTCGAGGGCACGGATGTGCCCATCTCCTTCTTGTTCGCGTGACGCCTCGCGTGTGTAAGAGGGGAAGTCGTATCGCAGGGAAGCGATATCGATGGAAGGAGCTTCCAGCGTGATCACATCGTAGTCACGCGTCACCGCGTCGCCAGCTTCGATGCGATAGGTCAAATCTTGCTGGATGCCGGTCTCAGAGGTTTTCAGCAACGCGTGAAACGAATAACCATCGTCACCGACTTCCAAAGGAATTTTCTGATCGACCAGTTGGCCATCCTTGGTCGAGAAGACGACGTTCATTTCTTCTGAAATCGAAATGTCATAGATCTTGGCCGATACCTGGAGACTTTCTCCCTGATATATCGAAGTGGAACCTGGCTCGACGTCTTCGATTTTGACACGCGATGGACGAGCGATTTCCTGCCAAGGAAGCAACACGCGGGCAGCCGTTTGAAGCGGGTCCTTCGGGGAGAGCACCTTGTACAACCCAAACAACACGGTCAGGGCAGCCAGCACGTAGCCAATCCGAATCGCTTTCGTGTAGTCGACGAGATGCTCGAGCTTAAGAGAGGAAACATCGGTCGCCGCTTGCGACTCAATTGCCTCGAGAACGGCCTTCCGCGTTCCTTGTTGATTCTGACTTAGAAACAGAAAATTAAGCAGGCTGTTCTTTAATGTTGGCTGTCCTTGCTCGATCATCCTGGCCGCGTACAACGGGTTGATGGAGTGGACCAATAAAGGAACAACGTACACCCATAGAAACGCGACCGCAGCGCCCACATAAACCAGGAACGCGATCAGGCGTGCCCAGAAATCGAGGCCAATAATCCAATGATCCACGACAGCGAGTGTCAGCAGAAACAACAACGAACCAGCCCCGAACAGTAGCAAGCCAGCCGCAAGTTCGGCCAGTTTCACGCTTCGCCGGGTACTGTTGATCTTCCGGCGAATGAAGTCTTGGCCTGCACTGCTCACAGGTCGCGATTCAGCCGGCGTCATGGTGCTTGGTGCGTCGGTCGACATGAATTCTTCTCGGCGATTGCCGGGGAAGTGCGACACGTGGAAACATGCGCGCACAATGAGGAAAAGTAGGAACCTACCTATTATAAGAGACGATTCCTGGAAGGCAGTAGTTTTGCAGCAATTTGCGAACTCTAGCCAGTTTGGCGGAAGTTTTTTCCGAGATAATCGGTACGATTCCGGCCGAAGTCATCCGTGGGTTCCAAACGATAATCCCCCCGTCAGCACCAATCCAGGCAGAAGTCTACCGCCAATTGGGTAGACCAGATGAGCCTTCCTAGCTCCTTCGTGCTCTAGCGATGCAAAGGAGACGTCTTCGCGGTCGCGTAGAATTCGCGAAGCTGCTGCTGTTCGGCCAAAGAAAGCTGACTGCCGTCGACGTAAACTTCGTCCACTCTTGCGAGCTTTCGCAGGTAAGGAAGGTCGCTGGAACTGATCGGCGTATTGAACAGAGAGACACCGCGGAGATTCGGGAGCGTGGCCAATTTCGCCAACTTCTCGCCAGAGACTTTGGTATTGCTCAGATCGATCCACTCAAGCGTCTTGATCTTGGCCAGGTGATCGAGGACATCGCCGTCCAGTTGCGTGTCGCCCAAGTGCAACTCGCGAAGGGCTGGCAGACAACCAAGCTCGGCAATCCCATCGTTGGTGATTGCCGTGTTGGTAAGTTTCAGAATATGTAACTCGTTGAGCGACTTCAGTTGCGAGAGCCCCTGATCGGTCGCCTTGGCATTGGAGAGATCGAGAAACTCAAGCTGCGGAAAGTTGCTGACCGAGGTCAAAAACTGATCACCAGCCGCGGTATCGCTCAGATCGAGGGTCATTAACTTGGTCGTAGGACTAGGCATCGAGCAAGGCGCATCCGCCAAAGCAGACTTGGCTACGCAAATCGATTCGACATTGGGCATCGAAGCCAATTGAGCCAACCCAGTCATCGTCAGTTTGGTTGCCTCGAAACGAATCTCTACTAAGCCGGTCAGCTGGGCGACTTGGTTAGCGACCTCATCATTTACTTTCTCGCCTTGCAGCGACAATGTGCCAAGACATGGGAAATCTCCCTGCTGCAAGTACCATGGTCCTGCCAAGTCCGCGTCAGAGACCGTCAGCGTCGAAAGGCGTGGAAGCCGCTTCAAGTACTGAAAACTTTGGTGAGTGACCGGCAAGGTCTCAAGTTCGACGTGCTTCAGGTTCTGAAGCTCTTCGAGATACCAAATTCCATGATCGGAGACCTTTGTTTCGGCAATGCGAATTGCCTGCAGGCTCGGAATTTCGGCGACGGTCGACATGCCACTGTCGTCCAAACTTTTATCGAGCTGTAATTCGGACAACTGAGACAGTTGGCGAAGACAATTTCGGACCTCGCCGGCAGAGGGGGTATTGTGCAAGGCTAACAGCTTCACAGAAGGAAGCTGGAGGAGTAACTCCCAGTGAGAGTCTTCCATTTTGGCACCGTCAACGCGGATGCACCCATACTCGGGCCAATTAACGATGTCGTCTGAGAGAGAAGCGCCGTATCCAAACAAACAGCCGCTTTGCTCTAGCTGGGCGACGATCCGTTCCACTTCAGGATCGATTGCTCCTCCAATCCCAGGGGGGATCGGCGGAATGCCAGGAGGCTGGGCGAAGGCCAGCCCAGTCGTGCTCAGAAGTGTTGTAAATGCAATTAAATTGAGACAACCGCGCCACATTGGATACCCTCCTGACTTATCGGGAAAGGGCGTCGAAACGCTTCCCGATCTGCCCGTCCATGCACATTCCCCTGATTGAGTTATTCATTGAACGTCACAAGCGGGGAAAGTTCAATATCGGATGGCAGGTATCGAGCAGATTTCCACGAACCGGTTCGCAAAAGCTTCCCTAAGTCGGACCCCCGCAACTATTACCCATTGGGTAATCATTCGCTTAGTTGCTGAGCGGGGCAATCACGCGCAGGTTCGGCAGCTTCTCACTCAGCTGGTCAACGCCAGCTTGTGTGACTTCCGTATTGCGTAGATGCAAGGTCTCCAAGCGATGGGCATCACGCAAGTTTTCCAACCCTTTGTCAGTGATGGGTGTCAGGTGCAGATAGAGGTAGTTGAGTGACTTCAATTTGCTCAGCGAGAGCATGGCCGCATCAATCAGGTTCGAATGGGAAATGGCCAAGTGCTGAACCTTTTGCAGACCCTCAAAAGCATCAAAGTTATCAGCTGGGAATTCACAGTGATGCAGGTTTAAGTGCTCTAGATTGTTGAGCTTACGAAACACATCCATGTCGGCCGATTGAAACGTCGCATTAGATAGGGTCAGCGTTTTCAGCTTGGTCAGTCCAGACAACGACTGCAGCGTCCGGCCAGGGACGTTACCAAAGCTAATCGACAACGTTTCGATCTCATGCAAGTTCTCGATACCATCCAAGGAAACGCTCTTTGCATTGGCATCGTAGATTGAGAGCTGCGAAAGCTTCGGCAAGCGGGACAGGTAGCTGAAATACTCCGAAGCGTTCCCATCGACCTTGACCGACAGTTGCTCAAGCTGGGTGAGCTCTTCCAGGTACCATAAGCCGACCGGCGTGAACTGATTACCGTCGAGTTGCAAAGAAACCAGATTCGAGAACTGCGCGATTTGCATCAGATCGTTATCGGTCGCCTTGCCGAAAACGTGCAAATGCTGCAGTTCGCTGAGCTGAGAGATGACGTTCCAAGTTCGGGGACTGAGCTCGAAATTCGCCCCCAGCCAAAGCCGTTCCACCCGCGGAAGGGCGAGAAGGGCTTGCAAATTCTCTTCGTTGGCTCGCGTGCCGTAGAGATTCACATAGTACGAAGTCTGCTCTTCGTAGTTCTCGTAGAAGTCGACGTGAGCCCCGTTCTTCTGCAACAACTGGACGGCTCGACGGATCTCCGGCGACTCATAATCACGATCGTCAGCCCAAGCCTGGCGGACGCTTCCCACCGACAACAGCAACAACACCCCAACGATCAGCAAGCGAAGCGTGAATTGAGGAGCGGTCATCAACGGTTCCTTCAGAGATGGCGGGAGGCCGATTTCCGCGCGGCAGCGAATCCGATACCATGCGGGTGTCAGCGTTAATCGCTGAAATCACAACAATTTCCGAAAATCACGATCGACTGGATTCACAGCTGATCGTTGACCTCAATTATAAGGTAAACGGTATGGCAGACGAGCAAATTTCTGCCCAACTCGTCATGCTGGACACGTCGGACAACGTGGCGGTTGCCCGTACGAATATCGCCGCAGACACACCGCTTACTTGGTTCGACGACAAGTTTAAAGCCGTTGATTCGGTTCCAGCCGGCCATAAAATCGCAGTTCGCCCCGTAAAACAAGGTGCTGCGGTAACCAAGTATGGACAGATCATTGGCCAGGCAACCAGCGACATTCGGCCCGGCCAGCATGTTCATAGCCACAATCTTGCCATCGTCGACGTCCATGCCGATTATGCGGCTTGTTCTCAAATTCCGGATCCTCCGACGCCGATTACGGATCGAACGTTTCAAGGGTACGTGCGGGACAACGGCAAAGTGGGCACGCGCAACTACTTGGCCGTGATCAGCACAGTGAACTGTTCGGCAAGCGCCGCCAAGTTTATCGCTCAGCGATTTCCTCCGGAGGAACTGGCCAAGTATCCGAACATCGATGGCGTGATTGCTTTCAAGCATGAAGCGGGCTGCGCGATGCAGTATCAAGGAGATGCCCACCACACGTTGAACCGATTGATGGCCGGCATCGCGCGACATCCGAACGTTGGCGGCTTTTTGCTGGTTGGCTTAGGATGCGAAACTGGAGCGATGGGTTATTTGCTTCAAGAGCAGAACCTTGTCCAAATCGAAGGGGTAGGGGGCGCCGATCGCCCAGGACCGCTCGTTCTATCCATGCAAGACATGGGCGGCACCCTCAAGACCGTCGAAGCTGGCATTGCCCAAATCACCAAGATGCTTCCCCAGGTCAATGACATCCAGCGACAAACGGTTTCCGCGAGTCACTTGTCCGTTGGCTTGGAATGCGGAGGTAGCGACGGCAACTCTGGCGTAACCGCGAATCCGGCGCTGGGAATTGCCAGCGACCGAATTGTCGCTTGCGGGGGAACCGCAATTCTCAGTGAAACCTCCGAAGTATACGGTGCCGAACATCTGCTCACCCGACGTGCGGTCACCCCAGAGGTTGCCGATAAACTGGCCGAACGGATCGAGTGGTGGAAGCATTATGTCTCACTGTTCGGAGCGCAACTCGACAACAATCCGTCGCCTGGTAACAAGGCAGGCGGTTTGACAACAATCGCCGAGAAGTCGCTCGGAGCCGTCGCCAAAGCGGGCAGCACGGCGTTGGTCGACGTATATGGCTACGGGGAACCAGTAGAAGCCAAAGGGCTGGTTTTCATGGATACGCCCGGCTACGACCCAGCCAGCGTTACCGGCATGGTGGCAGGAGGAGCGAATGTGGTTTGCTTTACCACGGGCCGAGGAAGCTGCTTCGGATGCAAACCAACCCCTTCGATCAAGATCGCGACGAACACGCCCATGTACGATCGTATGATCGCTGACATGGACGTTAACGCCGGCAGCGTACTGGAAGGGGAGTCGATCACTTCGGCAGGCGAACGAATCTTCGAGGAGATCTTGTCCGTCGCGAGTGGCAAGCAAACCAAAAGCGAGCAACAGAACATCGGAGACGAAGAGTTCGTCCCTTGGTTGGTTGGCCCGACCCTTTAGATTGCTTTGCAATCTGGGGGAGGTCGATCTACGATGCTAAGTAACGAACTCTCAAATGCTCCACACCGTGTTTTCCCCCTTTGTTCTTCGGAGAGTTGACCTGTGCGCACGCTGCTTGTGCTCGTCACTTATCTTAGTTTCTCGCTGTTGTGTCCGTTGATAACCAACGCGGCTGAGTTTCTCAGTGGCCAGGAAGTCACGATCGCGGCGGACGAAACCTGGGATGGCGATGTCTACGTCTCCGCTCAGTCAGTTAACATCGCAGGAACTGTGAAGGGGGACCTCGTCGTCTGCGCCCAGAAGCTTCATGTCACCGGGACCATCGAGGGTGGTGTTTTTGCCGCATGTCAGCAAATCTTATTAGAAGGGGATTGCGGGCGTACATGTCGACTGGCCAGTCAAGTGGCTGAAGTAGGTGAAGGCGCGAAGCTCGATGGTGATTTGGTCGCCGCCGGATACTCTTTGACCGTCAATCAAGACGCGGTAATTTCAGGTGATTTGGTCTACGCTGGCTTTCAAACATTGCTTCGCGGTGAGATTGCTAGGAACGTCTGGGCTGCTGTTAATCGCGCGGAGCTGTTCGGCGGGGTAGGAGGGGAACTAAGCATCACCACGGCCGGCAGCCATGCCCCTGATCCGCTTATGACCGATGAGTTTTGGCCAGGGACCCCCTTGGTGAAGATTCCACGCGTTCCATCAGGACTCACCATTCACGACAGTGCGACGGTTGGCAGCAAACTGATTTACAACTCGCCGAGCGAAGCGGACATCTCAGCCATGGCGAAGGTCACCGGTCCCATTGAATGGATCGAGCCAGCTTCGCCTGGTAAAGAACCGCAACAGAAGATGGACTATGCCTGGCAGCAGATCAAGCGTTTTCTGACGATCTTGGCAATGGGAGTGTTGATGATTGTCGTCTGCCCGCAAACCACGGGAGGTGTGGTCGAACAAATCATTCAGCGGCCAATCGCTAGTTTCCTAGCGGGCATCGTCGCGGTTCCGCTGTCGGTAGTTATGTCCGTATTGGTCATCGCCTTGATTGTCGCCATCCCCATGGGATTCGGCTGGTTGGACTTCGATGGTTTGGCAGTCGCCGGCTCGTTTATCGCTTCGTTCGCGGCGGTGACGTATCTGGGAAGCTTAGCGTTTTATTTCGTATTCGGGGCGGCAGTGATTACCTGTATCACGCTCGGTCGTGTCGTCTTCTCAGATCATCGCATTACGTCGCGAGGACCGATGATCCTGATGCTTGGCTTCGGCCTGATCTTCTACGTCGTGCTGACATGCGTGCCGTTCTTGGGAATGGGTATCTTCGTCACGGCCATTCTGTTTGGCTTCGGTGGGATCTTCCTGTGGTTTATGGGCAAAGTCTTGGCCGGCTCGGCGGAGAATCGTCCTCGCGCCGCCACGGACGGAAAATAGCTGCCGCGTTACGATTCAAGAAACGTCCAGTGATCGAAAGTGGCTGCTTGACCGACATACTCGCCGGCTTTGTCGTGTAGATTCCAGACGATTGCTTCTTCGATTTGAAAGCGACGTCCCGTCGACGAGATGCGAATGCCTCGGTAGTCATCGACGTAGCCATCGCGAGTGGTGCGTTCCAACAATCGAGCACGCTCGTCTCGATGCATCGGCTCGGCAGTCATACGGGATGGAGTTTGCCGAAATGTATCGGCGGTCATTTCCCAAAGCTGGAGTGCCGTTAGGTTACCGAATGTCAAAACTGGATCGGCCGCGTTGTTATGCGAAACCACCACAAACGGTGCTTTGTAAACCCGTTTGGCATCTTCGTGAAGTCTACCACTGCGAGGAACCAGTTCGCGGCCAAGCCGGTTTTGAAACGAGTCGAGAAGAATCTGTAAAAGTTCCGGCCATCCATGGTCGAGCAAAGGACTCGCATCATCGTGTTGGTTCACTAAAGAATTCTTACTTCTTGATGGGGGCAATGATCTGAAGCGTCGGACGCGACTTTGCGAGAGCATCGACGCCCGCCTGAGTAATGTCGGTCGAGCTGAGCTGAATCATGCGAAGCGACCGCGTATTGTGCAAGTGCTCGAGCCCAGCGTCAGTGACCTTCGATCCGCGAACATACATGTAACGAATCCGCGGAAGCTTGCCTAGTGGCTTCAAAACCTCGTCGGTCATGTCGTTGTTCGAGAGTTGAATGCGTTCCAGCGCCGTCATCCCCTCGAACGCATCGACAGGGTTGCCCTTGAAATGACAACGATAGAGATTCAAGTAAGTCACCTTGTCCAGCCCACTAAAGATGTCCATTTCTTCCGGTCGCAA
Source organism: Blastopirellula marina (assembly GCF_002967765.1). Classification (NCBI taxonomy): domain Bacteria; kingdom Pseudomonadati; phylum Planctomycetota; class Planctomycetia; order Pirellulales; family Pirellulaceae; genus Blastopirellula; species Blastopirellula marina. The sequence continues at coordinate 837,098 of NZ_PUHY01000010.1, forward strand.
GAAGGCCCTCAAGATATTGAGCGAGCTTAATTGCGTCAGCTGTCCCACAGCCTGCAAATCGGTACCTTGGATATCTTGGGCGTCGACGCTCAGTGATACCAAGCGATCAAGTTTCTGAATGCCTTCTAACGAAACGGGATTGCCAGAAGGGAGTGAGATCGAAAGGTCATCGAGTTGAGGCAACCGCGACAAGTATTCAAAGTACGGCATCCCATCACCATTCAAAGTAAACGACAACCGCTTTAGTCCGGTGAGTTCTTCAAAGTACCATAGATCTTCCGGGTGCAAATTATTGGCTCGCATCAACGTCAAGCTGTTGAGGTTGGCGAAGCGAGCGATGTTCGGCAGATCGAGTTCTTGGAGATCCCCAGAAATCGAGAGCGTCGTAATCTCACTCATCTGTGCAAGCGTGTCCCAAGCGGCCTGATCACGCTTAAAGTTCGGACCGATCGTGAGACGATCAACCTTCGGAATAATCAACAGCGCGGCCAAGTTTTCTTCCGTTGGCGCCATCGAATGGACGTTCACGTAATACGTGACTTCGTCACGAGACTGAAATGGGTTTCCCAGTTGTGCGAACTGCATGGGATAGAAACTGACCGTCGCGCCATTCTGTCGAAGATGTTCGATCGCCTTACCGATCTCGGGCGACTCATATCGCTTACCATCCGCGTTGCCAGGAGAGCAGAGGAAGCTGATAGCGAGGAGACATCCTGCCACAGCAGCACGAAGGATCAATAAGGTTTGGCGTTTCACAGGCGGGTCCTCGCAAGGGTTCCCAGATACAAGCCGCGGCTAACGTGCTTTTATCGTAGGCAATTCATGTCGCCCGTGCGAGAATTCTCGCTGAATTAATCGGAAGAGCCGATCATTTCTTTTGAACCGGAGCGGACACCTTCATTTCGGGCCGCTGCTCGTTAAGCCACTTCACCCCCTCAGGCGTAACCTTCGTGTTGTATAGATAAACTCGATTCAACTTAGGCATCTTCACCAGATGCTTTAATCCGTCGTCGGTAATGTCTGAGCCACGGATGTATAAGTAATTCACCTCAGGCAAATCTTCGAGTGCCGTTAGTGAATCGTCGCTAATCGGTGTGTTGTAAATCTGAATTCGTTGGAGATTGGTGAGATCCTTCAGGGCCGAAAGATTATTGGTGCCTAGCTTGCAGTTCGTGAAGTTCAGATACTCGAGCGTTTCCAATTCATGGAACATCTCCAACTCATCCGCCGTGAACTCAGCATTCGAGATCGTCAGATTCTGTAGCTTCGGAATCTTCGCAATTCCTTGCAGCTCACTACCTTTTATAGCCCGTGAGCTGACATTCAAAGTCAAAAGCTCTTTCAGGTTTTCAATGCCATCCACCGACACGGCCTTGTTGCCACGGAGGTGTAAGACCAATTGCGTCAGTTTGGGCATCTTGGGCAGGGACTCGAACGAGGCTTCATCATCTCCATCGACATGAATGGAAAGTCGCTGCAGACTGGTCAGCTCTTCCAAGTACCATAGATAGGAGGCCTCGATGTCTCCGATCCGAATTTCAAGGGACTGCAGATTCGAGAACTCAGCGATGTGCTCCATGTCCTCGTTCTTCAGATTGTCCATGATGTACAAGTGCTGAAGCTCGCCGAACTGGGAAAGCGTCCCCCAGGTTGTTTCGTTGCGATCAAACTCGTTTGCCAAGTAAAGCCGTTCGACCTGCGGTAAAACCAACAAAGCCGCCAAGTTGTCGTCGGTGGCTTTCATCGCGTACAAGTTGACCGTGTAGGGAATTGAAGTTGGCTTCTCGGGCTGAGGATTCGCGAGACGGAAGTTACCAACACGCGGCATGCTGAAATGGATGCGAGCTCCGTTGCCTTGCAAATGAAGAATTGCCTGACGGATCTCAGGCGACTCGTACTTGCGTTCGTCTGCTTCCACATTGAGAGCGAGCGAAAGCGCGACAACCAGCGAGAAGCAACGAAGCGAGAAATTCCTCTGCAGCCAAGATTTAATCATGGTAGAGATCCTGCGAGCGACCAGATTCCGATTGGTGCCAAGCAGTCTTCATCGTACGCCATTGGCGGTCGATATGCGAGTTATTCTGGTAGCCTGCCCGCATTTCTACTTTGCCGAGAACCACCAATTGGCAGGTTGGTCATAGCCCCTGCGTTAGGACGAAATTCAACTCAGGCCGCTGTTCGCGAAGCCATTTGGCTCCCTCGGGGGTGATCTTCGTCCCACTTAGTCGAATTGTCTTAAGACTGGGCGAAGCAGCAATAGCCGGCAATGCTTCATCCGTAAGTGGCGCACCACGAACGTACAATTGTGTAAGCTGCGGCAGCTTGGCAAGCTGCACCAACATCGCATCGGTCAAAGCGACTTGATTCAGATCGATTCGACGTAGGTTTCGCATCCGAGCGAAGTGCTGTTCCCCGCTCGCAGGCAGATCGCAATGAAACAACGCTAGATGCTGTAACTGTGATAACTCACCGAACATCTGCATGTCAGAAGCGTCAAATTGTACGCTCGAAAGATTCAATCGCTCTAGGTTTGACAGTTGGCCAATTGTGCTCAAATTCCCCACAGGATGTTCTTGAGCGTCAAGTTCGATGGAGGTCACCGAATTCAGCCTCTCTATCCCGGCAAGTGAAACTTTTTGATCGGCGAGGAAAGCCAGTTCCAGATGCTTGAGATTCGGAATCGCCGGCATGCTATTTAGATAGTTCGGCGGCAGTGGCTGATCGACCGAAAGAGACAACGTTTCAAGTCCGTGCATCGCCTCTAAGTACCACAAGTTATCAGGCGAAAAATTCCCCAACCTGATCGCCAAAAGATTCAGTTCCTGAAACTGCGCGACCTGCGGGAGATCGGCGTTAGTGAGCTTGTCAACGATGTAGAGATTCTTTAATTCGCCAAACTTGTTCAACGTATTCCACGCCGTTTCGGTTCGTTCGAACTCGGGCCCTAGGTATAAGCTGTCGACCTCGGGAAGCACCAGCATCGCATCCAGGTTCTCGGGCGAAGATTCCATCCCCATGACGTTCAGCGTGTAGGTCGACGGCAGCCGCGCGGTGGTTACTTGATCGGCCTGACCAAGGCCAGGGACGACGATATCGATTTGGACTTGCCCGTTGCGATGCACTTCGGCGCCGCTGTGCTCTAAGACCTCGATTGCAGACTGCAATTCGTAGGGATCTTTGTCGCCGTAGTCCGCGATAGCCCATCCCGCGCAGAGGAGAAGGGCCCAAAGCGAAAATAGACCACGCACATGCATCGGCAGAATCCTTGCATGCCTTGCATTGTCAACAACTACGCAAGGCGAACAACAGAATAATGAAAAGGACGAACCCGGCGAGGTAGAGCCACAAGGGAGGTGGCTCGCCGGAGTTGTAGTCGGCATCTGGCATGCAACCAGTCTGCTTCAAGGCCTTGCGTCGCTCAAGGCTCTAATTGGGGGGCAGCAACGAACGCTGCCCCGAGAAATCGCATCTGGCACTACTTTGATGAAAATACTAATCACGCCGATTAGAGGCGATCATCAAGTAGTAAAGGAGCGTCATGATCGACTGAAGCGTAGCCGCGACATACGTTAATGCCGCAGCACTTAAAACATTGCGAACGGCCGGCATTTCCTCGCGAGGCACAATATTCAAGTCGACTAAGATCGCCTTCGCACGGCTACTGGCGTCAAATTCAACCGGCAAATTAATCAGCTGGAAGAAGACCACGCAGCTAAACAGGGCGATACCGGCGTATAAAAGCATATCAAACCGGAAGACAATCCCCAGAATGAGTAGAATAATCCCGGCGTTTGAGCCGAAACTGGCCGCTGGAACGGCCAAGTTACGGATGATCAGTGGCATGTAATGACGCGCATCTTGAATCGCATGGCCTGCTTCATGGGCAGCGATTCCCACCGCGGCAGCTGTTCGTTCCGAATAGACATCCTGGCTCAAACGCAGCACTTTCGCACGTGGGTCGTAGTGGTCGGACAGTTGTCCTGGGACACGTTCGATGCTGACATTATGTAGCCCAGCGGAATCCAAGATATGTCGCGCAGCGGCCGCACCAGAAAGGGGAGCGACCTGCTTCATTGCCTTGGCATAGGCACTACGCAGCCACAATTGAGCAATCATCCCCAGTATTAATGCCGGTGCAATGAACAGCAAATACCGAAAGTCGAAGATGAAGGGCACGTTTATTTCTCCTGAAGCGGATGTTGTTTTATTGGTACGCAGACCAAACGTCTGCAGTTTTGACAGGTTGAAAATGGCCGAGAAGATGTCTGCAAAATTCGGGCCATGTGGAATTATAAGCTGTGTCCATTCGGGGGCCATTGTGGCGTGTTGAACTCCGTTAGGAAACACGAAACTATCTTCTTCAAAACAGGTAAATACCCATCGCCAGGGGAGGGTTGTGAGTTAAATTAGAGAGTTCACGCGTACATTTCCTGTTATTTGCCTTATCCGTCCTAATCTGACCCATTGCTCTCCATGTTGGATCTCTCGAAACGACTGGCTTTTCTTTTTGTTATTGTTTTGCTGGCAAGTTGCCGGCCTGTTCCGCCCGAGCTTTCTCAGACGGCGCTTCCAATTTCAGCCTCGGAACACATCGATCCAGACAAGCTAAAAGAGCGCATCGACAATGTGCTCGACTTCACACTTCAGCATCGTCATCTCAATACACAAGATCACGCGGCATGGCAGATCTTGCACGGTAGTTTGGCCTACGGTCGCAAGTTCCCGGTGACTCACGAAGGGGAGGAAATCTCGGTTGTGGATTACCTCAGCCAAGGGGGCAAGATGAACGGCTGGACCATCGAACGTGGCAACAAGTTGCAATCTGGCGAAGGAGAAGAGCCCAAGTACGGCATGCGAGCCGTTACCGAACCTGGCACCAGGGCAGGGCAGGGACACTTCGATCAGTGGCTAGCCATTCTGTCGCAGTGCGACGTTCCGCCGGAAGCAACATTTGTTGTCGGCCCAGATACATTCACCATGACCAACTTTGTCCAGCAAGTTCAGTTGGACATCTCTCGCAATCACCTTCGCGAATTCAGTTGGACGCTCATCGGACTGACGAAGTACTTTCCTACCGATCACAGTTGGACCGACTCAACTGGGAAAGCCTGGAGCATCGCGGATCTGGCTCAGATTGAAGTCGAGCAGGGTCTCGCCAATGGAGCATGCGGTGGAACACATCGCCTGATTGGCTTATCAATGGCGCTAAATCGGCGGAAGCAAGCCGGCCTGCCGATTGATGGTCCGTGGGCAGCCGCGGAGCAGTTGATTCAGCAAAGCATCGAAGACGCCCGCAAATTCCAAAACCCCAACGGTGCTCTCAGCGTGAACTACTTCGCGCGAGCTGGCAGTTCCCCTGACTTAGCCGAAAACCTCGGCACCACGGGACATACGCTCGAGTTCCTCTCGATTTCGCTTGATGACCAGCAGCTACAAGAGGAATGGGTCCGTCGAGCAGCATCGTACTTATGCGAAGTCTTTGAGCGGACCGAAGAGGTTTCTCTAGAGTGTGGCGCCCTGTATCACGCCGCGCACGGTTTGGCCCTCTATCGCAATCGTGCTTATGGTCCTGGCGATGAGTAATCGGCCTGCTCAATTGATTACGCCGCATCCATGCGTGTCATCACGATCGGCAGCAGTTGGGGCGATCCACTTTCTTCGGTGAGAGTCATATTCTCAGGGCTGGTGAAGCGTAAGTGCAGGGTTGCCGCATTGTCTTCCCGGTCAAGACGCAGACGGTACAACCCTGGCGACGATTCCAGCACGGTGTAACCAACTTTCAACTCGTCCGGGCCGAAGGGACTTTTGCTTGGCATTGGCTCGGTCTTCAGCCGTAACTGGTCTCCCGACAGAAATTCGAGCGTCATGACGGCCACTTCCGTTCGCGGAGCCGTGGCGTTGCCACTCTCCGTTTCCCCTGCCGTTGGGACAAGTTCTTCCAACGAGATCTTGCCAGAAATGTTCACCGTTCCTTGCCATTTCCCTTGCAGGTGGTCTTCGGTCGCGGAACAGCCCCCTACCATCGCCAAAAAAGCAATTGCCAAAACTATCGAATATTTTTTGTCCATCGCTATTGCCTATAGAACAAGAATGTCAATAATGGTGAACAAGTCACCGAAAGTCGCGGCAGCCGTAAGGGCTGTCCCTGGCTCCATCTCCCACACCGTGATGTTGATTGACCGACAACCAACCGCCCCTTGCGAGTGCTAGGGGAACGTGGCACGATAACTGTTGGTCCCAACCAAATCCGGTTCCCCAGCTACCATAGTTTCAGCAGTACCCCAACACCAGGGAGAGTTTGATGAGTGTTTTAGTTACCCAGCCTGCTCCGGATTTTTCCGCCGAAGCCGTGATGGAAGATGGTTCTTTCAAGAAGATCAGCCTGTCGGATTACAAAGGCAAGTACGTTCTTCTGTTCTTCTATCCGCTGGACTTCACTTTCGTCTGCCCAACCGAGATTATCGCCTTCTCGGAAGCGATTGAAAGCTTCAAGCAATTAAACGTTCAAGTTTTGGGTTGCTCGATCGACAGCCACTTCTCGCACTTGGCTTGGCGTCAAACGCCTCGCAGTCAGGGCGGTATCGGCGAAATCAAGTATCCGCTCGTTGCTGACTTGGACAAGAACATTGCCAAGAATTACGACGTGCTGCTTCCTGGTGGTATCGCTTTGCGTGGCCTGTTCCTGATCGACAAGGACGGTGTTGTTCGTCATCAGGTCGTCAACGATCTGCCGCTGGGTCGTAGCGTGGAAGAAGCCCTCCGCATGGTTCAAGCTCTGCAGTTCTTCGAAGCCAACGGAGAAGTTTGCCCGGCTAACTGGAAAGAAGGCGCTCGCAGCATCAAGGCCTCGCCCGATGCCTCGAAGGAATTCTTCGAAGCGGAATACTCCAGCTAAGCGATCGCAAGCGATCAATATGAAAAGCTCCTAGCCTATGCTGGGGGCTTTTTTGATGCGCGGCCCCGAAATTCGTGGGAAATTTGCCAAACCGATTTCTTGATGCCGGGAACTTCTGCCATAATAAAAGTGTGATTTGAGCCGATCCTCCCACACGTCGGCATCAAGCAACGACCCACCCACTTTACCCTGCAATGCTGCAGGGTTCTTCAGGTACGCCAAGTTTACCTCACTTCAAGTCACCACGAACGTCTTGGCAGTCTTCCTGTTGAATCTAGGAGAAAACCACACATGAAATCGACGTGCCTGGCACTGGCGATTGCCGCCGCTTCGCTTACTCTTGCCAGCAGTATCTCTGCGGCAGAACCGTCGAACGCGGTCACCCTCGGCGATCCTTCTTTAACCGCTGGAATCCCTGGCGAAGGTCCGCTGACCATCGAAGAGATCAATAAGTGGCTGGCTGATCCAGCAAACCACGAAGAGTTGAAGGTCACCCTTCCATTCGGGCTGGATGCCGCCGCAGGGCAAATCACCGGACTCGATGAAAACCCGATGACACGCGCTAAGATCGAACTCGGGCGACAGCTCTATTTTGATACTCGTCTCTCCTCCGATAGTACGGTCAGTTGCGCTAGTTGCCACCATCCTGAAAAGGGATGGGCCTTCGACACGCAATTTGGCGTTGGTGTTGATGGTCAAGAAGGCAATCGTAACTCTCCGGTTTCTTACAACCGAATTCTCAGTGGCAAGCAATTCTGGGATGGTCGCGCGGCCACGCTGGAAGAACAAGCGATCGGTCCCATCGCAAACCCAATTGAAATGGCCAATACGCATGATGTTGCGGTCGACACACTGAAGAAGATTCCTGGATACAAAGTCCAGTTCGACAAGATCTTCGGCGATGGCGTGAACATCGAGAATGTCGGCAAAGCGATTGCCACCTTCGAGCGTGCCATCGTTACGGGTCCGGCTCCTTACGATTACTACGAAGTGGTCCGTAGCTTCCAACAACAATTTCCAGCAGAAGAGCTGAAGTACTTGGAAGAAGATGATCCCGAGCTCTACAAGAAGTATGCAGATGCTTTGAAGGGTGCGGAAGGCATGTCGGAAAGCGCTCGTCGCGGACGAGAAATCTTCTTCAGCGAGAAGGGCAAGTGCACCGCTTGCCACGCCGGCGCGAACTTTACCGACGAGCTTTACCACAATCTCGGCGTCGGTATGGATGCCAAGGAGCCTGATTTGGGTCGCTATATGGTGACCAAGGATGAAAAGGACAAGGGTGCTTTCAAGACCCCAACGATCCGAAACATCGCTCAGACGCCACCGTACATGCATGACGGGAGCCAAGAGACATTGGAAGAGGTGGTCGAGTGGTACGTGAAGGGTGGCCATCCCAATGCCTACTTGAGCGACAAGGTCCAGAAGCTGAACCTGACACAGCAAGACAAGACCGACCTGGTCAATTTCATGAAGGCTTGTACCGGCGAGTTCCCTGAAATTGAAACCGATCGTCTACCGAAGTAAGTGACTCGGTTCACGAATCATCGAAGCCCTGGACGAGCTGTTTTCGTCTAGGGCTTTTTTCGTGCGCTGGGCAATCGATCGTTGCTGGCGAGCCGATGACAGCAATGCCGGCAGCTGATAGCCCGGGCAACCCGCAACAATCGGCGATGAATTACGCAGAAATTGCTTTCGGAAAGGAGAACGTGATCGTCAAACTTTCACCACTTTGCCGATAAGGAAGATACGTGATTGTCTCGCCAGGGCAGGGGTGTCTATGGCTAGCAATCGATGACGTCCCCAAATTTCGCTGCGGCCATGGACGGAACGACGCATGAGTACCGGTGGTGAATTAATTCCCTACGATCCTAAATCGAAAAAGCCGCTTCCCTGGTGGAAGCAACTGGGCGAGTTCTTCAACGTTTCCGGCACATGTCGGTTTTCGATCTTCGGTCTGTTCTTGATGGTGACCATCGTCCCCATTTCCCGCTACGCGCTGCCGCTGCTGCTGGAAAACGGCCTCTTGATCGACAACTTCTCGCAAGCCATTCTCGCGTCGTTTTCGTGGTACGTGACGGCCGCTTTGTTGATCTTGCAGATTCGCGCCGCATGGGTTCACGGCGGCGAACGGTTCAGTTGCTGGACCGAGCTCAATGGTGAGGTCAAACTCCGCAAACCGCGCGACCTTGCCGGCTTGATGGAAGATTCACAGCGACGCGGCATGGGTTGGCCAGCCTGGCTTTACTTGACTTGGGTTTTGTTGCCGATGCCGTCCCTGTCGATGGTGGCCGATCTGAACCTGCGGGTAAACAATGGCTTCATCACGGTCGAAAGCCTGTACGGTGGATTCGTCTTGGGCGGAATTTTAGCGACCTTGTCGCTCATCCTCTTGAGCTTCCTTCGCAAATACTTCTTGCCAGGTGTGATTCCATTGCGAGGCATCTTTCCCTTCGAATCGATGCATCATCATCACGACCATCTGCTGGATAACCCGGAAGAGGTTGCCAAGCTTCCACGAGGCTTTGCCGTACTACTGGCCAAGATTGGATTGGTACGCGGACCTGGCTACTCGATGACCGATCCGTCAGGCACCGAACGGCCACTAGCGGGGCACCTGGAATTGGCGTTGCTACTCGGTTTGTTGCTCTCAACAACTTTCGTGTTGGGTATCTTCGAGCACATTCTTTTCCCAGGCAGCAATATCACCAAGGCGATTCCCACGATTGGTCACTTCGCGTTGATGGTGGCGATTCTCACCACAATTGCCTCAGGGATCGCATTCTGGCTCGACCGTTTCCGTTTTTCGACATTGCTGGCGGCATCCATTTTTGGTCTGTCTTTGTTTGTCGTCCGCGATTACGAGTTCCGTGTCGAGAAGGTGATCGAAACGGCGCCTAGCTTGGTCGATGCCATGGAAGCGAAGAAGATCCCAGCGGTGAATTCTCGCAATCCACGTCAACCAAGTCAGCGAACCTTGATCGTCGTTACTGCACCAGGCGGAGGAATCCACGCGGCGGCGTGGTCGGCAGAAGTACTAACGCGACTTGATCAGCGATGGCCCGAGACGTTTCGTAAGTCATTAGGCATGATTAGCGCGGTTTCCGGCGGTAGTGTCGGCACGATGTATTACGTTGACGGAATCAGCGATCCGGAAGGGGGCGTCCCGCTGGAAGAGGTTCGTCGTCGGGCGCAACAATCGACGCTTGAACCCATCTTCTTCGCGACCACTTTCCATGATGTCTTGCCGCTCACTCCTTTGGATCGTGGAACCGCGGCAGAACATTTCTGGGACTTCACATTACGATCGACAGGACGCCCCTCACCAAAACTGAGTTCCTGGGGGCACCAAGCAGCGAAAGGAGAACTGCCGGTCGTCGTCTTCAACGCAACCGACGTGAAATCAGGGCGCCGCGTATTACTTGGCTCTACAGCCCATTGGGAACATGGCGATCATTCGTCCGAGGTTGCTCATGAACATCAAGAGGCGTGTGCCGCGTTCGATCTGCGCGAACATCATCTCGACATGAAAGTTGCCACGGCGGTTCGATTGTCAGCCTCTTTTCCCTATGTCACGCCTATCAGCCGCCCTTCGAATGACGAAGATGGCCGACCGTTGATGCCATCGGTGCGAATGGGAGATGGTGCCTATGCCGATAACGATGGCATCATGACAGCACTGGAAAGTATTAGCCAGTTGATTGACAAGTTCAGTCGCCAAAAGCCAGAAGAACGTCCCTTCGATCGTATCTTGTTGATCAACATCGATAACTACGGCACCGAGGCAACGAACGCCATTTTCGATGAATCAGGTGGTCAATTGGAAGCATTAAGCTATGCCACGATCGGCCCACTACTTGGTCTTAGTAACGTGCGAGGTGCATCGCAGGCGGAACGAGGTAAACTCGAAGTCAGTTTCCTAGAAGATCGAACGATGACCGAGCAGGAAGTGATGTGGGTCCTGCATCATCTGAGTGGACGTGCAAACCGCGGTCTACAGGACAGCGGAGCCGAAGCTTCGCTTGGCTCAGAAGACTTTCAGTTCAACTCGCAAGCACGTCGCAAAGCAATGAATCGTCTTCAACAGATGGGTATCAACGCGGACGAAAGTGACGAAACTACTACCGTTAGTCGAACGGTTCCTGACCACGCCATCGCCGAACAAAGCGGACCGATTCGTCCACGGAGGAGTTCCGGCCCGGGACTCTATCCCATTCAATTCAAAGTTGTCACGGTGCCGTACCACGGTCACAACGATCCGCCGCTTTCTTGGAAGCTTAGCAGTGAGCAGATGAAAACCTACGAGCAAGCCTGGAACCAACTGACGGCTGAGGCGGATGCCTGGTCGACTGGATCCAGCCAAGACATCGACGAATCGGAGGACATCCCACCACTGCAAGCCATCGAAAACTGGCTCGGACCACCGGAAGGTAAGACGTCGCCGCAATCGATTGCAGACCGGCCTAGTCGCGAAGAAAGAAACTACCAACGGTAGTCAGCTCGATCGTGAACTTACACCAAAGCCTTGCCCGACGGTTGTTTGAGCAAGGCTTTTCTTTTGCGCAGGCCGATTGGCAATTCACGCAAAATATCACACGAACGGTTTAGAAACCTTCGGGCGGATATGATAGAGGCCGCTAACTGCGATTAATTGATTACTAAGTGGATCGCTTTATGTTCTGTTCTCGCCTCGTGACTTGCATCACGTTGCTGACACTCGCTAGTTCGTCGCTGGCAGAGCCCCCGCAAGTACCCATGTCACAACCGATCCGCGTAGGCGTTTTAAGTTCCGCCGCTGAGCCGGGCAGGAACACCAGCCAAGGTCTTTATATCCGTATCTTGCGAAAAGCCGGCATGGACGCCAAAGCGGTCTCAGCCGAAGCGGTGCGCGCGGGTGCGTTGGCTGACTTCGATATCTTTATCATCGGTGGTGGAAGTGGAACGAAGTTCAACCAATCGCTGGGGGCAAATGGAGGGGCGTTGGTCGAAGAGTTCGTAGAGCAGGGCGGGGGAGTCCTCGCCAGTTGTGCGGGCGGTTATTCGTTCGCTCGTGGGCATTCCGAAGCATTGGCTTACATCGAAATCGCGAATGCGATCATCATCGACAATAAGAATGGTCGCTGGGCCCGTGGCAAAGGGAACTTCGAAATTGCAACCGGCCTGGAAGCCCGGCCAACCGTCACGATGTTCTACGCCAACGGACCTCTTTGGCAGATCACCCAGGAACCTGGTTTCGGAGTGACCAAAGCCCTTGGCAGTTTTCAAACCGACATCAAAAAGAAAGAAGACCAGGGAGGGGTGATGCCAGGAACGCCGGCCATCCTGGGGGGAACCTACGGCAAGGGAAGATTTGTGCTATTCAGTGCCCACCCGGAGTTTCACTGGAGGTTGGGCAATACACCGCTGGTCGCCGATGCAGCACGATGGGTTGTTCGAGGCGAGCTTCAGTCGGGAGAAGAGATTACCTGGCAGACGGTTTTCCCGAGTACTGGGAAGGAAGACGAGAATTAGCGACTTTCAAACTCATGAATCAACGAAAAAGCCTCGGTCGACAGGCGTCGATCGAGGCTTTCGTGCATTCTTCTCTGATCCAATATATAGAACAGGGGAGGGGCCCCTGGTTAGTCCACCGTAATCCGTGGTAAGTCAATCGAGAAACCTTCCATTCCGTTCATCGCACCAAGGATGAACAGGACAACGAGTCCGATCAGAAGCAAGCTGGCCAAACCGCCGAGCGGTGCCATGTATACCGGATAGGGGCCATCCATCGGACGCGAGGCGTAACCGTAACTGGCACCACTAAAAGCAACCAGCATCACAACAATCAGCAAAATGATCCAAAGTGTCATCTGAGTCTCTCCTCTGACAAGTTTAATTGTTTCCGCGTCGTTCACCGTTCGGCTTTGCCGCAGAACTCGCGGATGTTCAAGCGTTGTTGTTGCCAACGAGAGAAAGCAAGTAGCGTGCCACTTTAGCTCGAAACGTTTTCGATCAATCTTGCCATTTCGTCGTAAGTTCTGAAGCTAAACGTAATTCCAATTGGTATCCCTCTCGCGAAACGGTTACCATCAATGTCTTTCTCCCCATCTTCCTGGTCGCATTTCGGCCGGTGTTTCCCATCTTATGCCAGACTCTATCATCGAAGTCCAAGACCTTCACAAGACTTATCGTGAAGGGCTCTTGGGTCGCAAGCAAGTCAATGCGCTGCGAGGCGTTTCTTTAGCCGTTCCGCGCGGTTCCATCTTTGGATTGCTAGGTCCCAATGGTGCCGGCAAGACCACGCTCATCAAAGTGCTGCTTGGCTTGGTGCGTCGCTCCTCGGGCGGGGGAACGATGTTGAATCGCCCGCTGGGTGATCGCGACGGTCGCCGACGTGTCGGGTACCTTCCCGAACATCACCGCTTTCCGCGTCACCTTACCGGCAACTCGGCGATGATTTATTACGGTGGTTTGAGTGGCATGAGCCGCCGCGAGGTGCTTACTAAACGACCTGATTTGCTGGAGCGAGTTGGACTGGCGAAGTGGGGCAATACGCCGGTTCATAAATACTCCAAAGGAATGCAGCAGCGACTTGGAATCGCTCAGGCTTTACTGCATAGTCCTGACCTGCTGATTCTGGACGAGCCGACCGATGGGGTCGATCCTGTCGGCCGAGCAGATGTTCGCCGCCTTTTGAAAGACTTGCAATCGGAAGGCAAAACCATCTTTTTGAATAGTCATCAACTACAAGAGATTGAACTGGTCTGCGACCAAGCCGCGATCCTGGCCAAAGGCCGTGTGCAACGTCACGGGACGATTGAAGAAATCACCCAACACCCCAACGCCCGGATCGAGTTCACGCTAAGAGGTTCGCTGGACGAAATGCAGTACGCGCTGACCGACGAAGAAACCGAACCATGGGAAGTCGAGTTCGGCGATGTCGCACGCGTCGTTGTTGCGGCCGAAGATCAAAAGACCATCAATCGCTGCCTCGATCGCTTACGACAAAAGCAAATTGACGTAATTGAGATGAAGCGTCTTCGGACCTCGCTGGAAGATGCCTTCTTGCATATCGTCTCCGAAGACAATCCCGAGTAGCTCGCTTGCTATCTTTTCATTTCCTTTCAGCTTGATCCCAGGCGACTCGATCTATGCGACCCTATCTGACCGTGATCTATGATTCGTTCCACGAAGCGTTCGTTTCACGTGTTCTCTATATCTTGCTTTTAGTCCTCACGCTTGTCCTACTTGCGGTTGCTCCGTTCGGTTACGACGAGTTGAAGCCGGCACTGTTTCATCGAATGAGTGTTCGCGACATTCCAGGCTTTCTGGAAGAGCTACGCAAACAAGAAGCTGCGGAAAGTCCATCGCCAGGCAAGCACATCATGACAATCGCCGGCGAACCACTCCAGAGGTTGGTTCATGATGATGAGAAAGAGGACGATGGTCCGTCACGACTCTCTGGTCGACAAGTCGATGAATTCGTGCAAGGGCTGAACGATCTATTAACTAGAACAGACCTCTACGACACGGAAGCTTGGCAGAAGATTGCTTTGAATAAGCAATGTCAAGATGCCATCGAAGAAGGGCCGGAGAATCTGCCTACACAAGACCTGGTCGAGTTCAACCGAATGCTCATGCATCAGGCGTTCTTCGTTCAACTCGGCCCGATTCCGAAAGAAGAGTTGTACCTCAAGTACGCCTTGTTCCAATTCCCAGAGCCACTGCCGATTTCCAAAAGCCTATTCGAAATGGCCGTGAATCTGACGCTTGCTGGATTCATCGATATCATCGTGGGCATGTTGGCTATCTTCGTCGCAATCCTGGTGACGGCCCCGATCATCCCACGAACATTTGAACCAGGAGCGATCGACTTGCTATTAAGCAAGCCGGTATCCCGTTCGTTGCTGGTGCTCGCTAAGTATTTCGGCGGGTGCGTGTTTATCCTGTTAACGGTCTCCTACTTTATTTTCGGCCTGTGGCTGATTGTCGGCTGGCGGTTCGATGTCTGGAGCCAGCCGCTGCTGTTATGCATACCAATCTTCATGTTCCAGTTCGCCATCTACTACGCGGTGTCGACCTTTGCCGGCGTGGTATGGCGTAACTCGATCGTTTCAATCGTGGTGACAGTGCTCTTCTTTCTCGCTTGCTTTACGGTCGGAACCACGAAGGTCTTTATGGAAGAGACCGCGATTAATCCAACCCGCTTGATTCGCTTGGTGCCAACGGATGATGCCCTGGTGGGTGTCACGCAGAATGGTAAGTTCGTCCAGTGGAACGAAACCCAACGTACCTGGGATGATGTATTGATTTCCGAACAACGGCGAGGACCTGCTTCCATCGTGATGCAATCGGTCCTGGTCGGTCCGATCTTTGACGCTCCGTCACAATCGCTGATGTACCTCGAGCAACCAGCAAATCGAGGACGCATGCGGCGAATGGGGTCTAGTGGCGGTCAGTTCAAGACCGCCAAGTGGACAGGCAACTGGGTTGCGGCCAACGTTCCCAATCCGCCAACCAATTCCTCGTGGATCATGAAGGATAGCGAAGAGAATGTGCTCGTCGTCGGTTCGGCCGGCGTGCATCGGTACGCGGGAAACGGCGAGGAAAAGAAAGCCAACTTCCTGGGGTTCGACATTCCGCTGGGCGGGAAGAATGCGTTCACTCGTTTGGGTCCAGACGACGGTATCCCTTATTTATCTCCCTTTGCAGCAGCCATTGATCCGACCTCGAATCAGATTCTGGTCGCCAATCAAGGGAAGCTTTACCTTCTGAGACCAAAAGAAGATGGCAAATATGTCGTTCAACAAGAGACGGAACGTGAAGCGAAAGGATCGGTAATCGTTGGGCTTACTCCCAAAGTCGCAATCGTGGCGACCGAAGAAGGCGACCTCGAAATTCGCGATGGCCAAACCTTGGAATTGCTCAATACCATTCGGCCAACCGGCAATCTCTCGCCAGCAGCGGTGGAAACGAGCCTCGATGGCGAGAAGCTCGCGGTCTTATTCCACAGCGGTGATCTTTGGCGATACGATACCGGGGCAGGGCAGGGGAGGTGGACCGATTCCGACGCTTCAGCAGTTGCGTTCGACAAGGATCGCATCTTAATTGCTAATGCCAAGACGCATGTCCGGATCGAGAATCTTGAGACGGGTAAGATCGAGCAAGCGTACACCCCGATCGCCGATTCTTGGCGACTAGCCTACGATTGGATCATCGCCCCGATCTACTATGTGTTCCCCAAGCCGGGTGAACTTAACAAGCTGGTGAAGTACCTACTCACCGAGGAATCGAACAATGCCACATTCGCCGGATTGGAAAGTCTCGGAGATCTTCGCGAAGTCCAATCAACCGACGACATCTTTCAGCCGGTCATCCACAATGCGATCTTCATCGCCGTGATGCTGACAATTACTTGTGTGTATGTCAGCCGATTAGATCTGTAAGCGGAAGCTTAGCGAACACGGCACTGGAAGCGAATCACGCCACCTTCGGCCTTGTCCAGCGGGTTGGTGATTTCCCACCGCAGCACTTGGCTGCCTGCTTCGTTCGCTTGGGTCATGAACTGAGCATCGATGCTGCACTGAGCCGAGCCTTCGACATATTCCAGACGAGGTGTCAGGTTGTCGATGATCGTCACGTTGCCCATCTGCTGAGTACCCACGTTGTCGAACCGCAACGTGAACTCGACAATCTCGCCACTTTCAGCAGCTCCCTTGTCGGCTACCTTGATCACCCGCAAGCGAGGTTCGCCAGGGATTTCAGACCAGACAAACTCTTGTGGGTTCACACCTTCGGCAACTTCGGAAGCACGGCTGCCCTCGATGGTGACTTGAACGCGTTGGTTCTCTGTCCACACAACCGCGTTTTGCAAGCTGGCGGCCAAGCGAGCTTTCTCGCCTTGCTCGAAGATGCCGTAGCGAATGATGCCCAAGTTTTCGTATGGCTTGAATTCTTCGATGAAGCGAGCCAATCGTTGGTTGTTGTAGAGGTAGACACCAGCGATGTCTTCTTCCAAGGCATTGGCCGCTTTGCCACCAACTTGACCACGCAGCGCCAGCGGCTGAACGACACCTGCGGGTGTTCCGTTGTGCTGTTGATTATTCAACTTCAAGTCAGCATCAAGTCCGGAAAGCTGACGTCCCAAGATATCTTGATTCAAGCCGGTCACTTTACGCACAGCAGCGAATCGGGGAGAGTACACACAGACGCGGTTACTCGGGGTGACAATGCGCTTACCGTCGAGCGTATCGTAGTGGCCGATCGTGTCTTCAATATCAACACCATGGACACCGAAATCACCATCGATTTCGGCACGTAGATTTCGGTCGCCACCGTCATATAGATACTCGTCTTCCGGCCAGCAAGGTCCCGCCTGGAAAGGAACACCAGCAGCGCGACATGCTTGGCAACCACCTAACGTGTCGCCATGCATGCAGATCGAATTGGGGTGTTGGCAACCAGGACCACACGGCGGCATCATCTGACCACGTGGAAACGCGTAGCTGACTCGCTGTGTGGGAACCTGCATCTGAGCCGCAGCCGGTTGCGTTTGTACCGGCATTTCGGCCGACGTTCGCTGAATACCGGTTGGTGGGTAATAAGGACTTCCTCCAGCGGTGTTCACCGGCGTTTGAGGAGCCTGAAACGTTTGCCCTTGATAGCGCGGCTGGAAGCTCGTTTGGCCATTCAGTCCACTGTCGGGTACGGCTTGGCCTGTCGCCACGACCGGGGCCGAATCATATTCGTAAGCAGGGTAGGGCTGATTGAACGTCATCCCCGGCTCAGGCTGAACAGGACCTTGTTCTTTCTGCTTCGCTTGGCGATTGAGCGAACAGGCCGAGAACGCCGCGCTGCATGTAAGCAACAAGGTGCAGGAAACGATCTTTTGCAGAGCAAAGTTTGTTTTCATCGATCGTGGCTTCCGTCGTCTATCGCTGCGAAGGGTACATGGCTTGCGGAGGCATGTTCGTTGGTGGCGCTCCGTAGGGTGCCGCGTAAGGATATGGCTGAGCGGCTTGCGGAGGTACGGCATATTGCGGCATCATTGGCCGTTGGGCTTGCATCGGCACTTCTGCAGCAGGGGGCGGTCCCATGGGAACCACGACACCACCTTCCGGCGGAGCAGGCACATCGCCGAAAATCTGAATCGGTGGCGATTGGTAAGTGAACTCGCCCGGCAGGTCGTCGGCCGTCGGACGACGAGATCCAAGTCGGAGGATGGCAACGGGTCGACCAAGGGCATCTGCCGTGACGATCGGATCTTGTCCGGCTTCGACCTCAAACCAAGGCTGGTAACTCGGTTCATACTTCGTAGGAATCGCCGTTCGCGGATTCTCGAGATAGATGACCCGCGTCACAAACTTTCCTTCCAGGGCATACTGAAGTTCTTCCTGGGTTATCTGAATCGGAATCGGGAATTGCAGTTCCAAACCAGCGGGCGGATAAGTCCGATCGATCACTTCGACCGATGGAAACAACTCGGCACCGGGCTGAAAAGGAATCTGGGTGATCCGGAAGCGATAAACGGCACCAATCAAACATCCAAACGTTTGCGGGGCCGGCATATCATCGGTGAAGTTGCCGTCAATCACCGGGGCAATCTTGGTTCCTTCCGGCAAGACGAGCTTGACTGGCTGAACGTAACCGGGAATGCCGCGTCCTTTGATGTTTTGGAGTTGGCCGATCGCACCAGGTGCGAGTCGTTCCGTAAAGAGAGGCACCGCTCCAGATTGAGCTCGACCGACGTTTGTTGCGGCGAGCACCATGAGGGTGGCCAGTAGCCAGATGCTTCGTTGTATTTTTTGTTTCACGGCGATCTTCTTCCCTGAAGGTCTGCGTGAGATCGGGGGATGAAATAAGGTTGGCTTGGAATGTCCAGCTTAAACGCCTTCCAGGCCTGGTTGCCGCTCCATGGAAGTAGGGTCGCGGATGGTTCTCCGCGACCCTGCTCCATTGCCATGGAGATTGGTCAGGTCAGCTTTATCGGTGCAGGGCACCACTGACCGCTTTTGCTTAGTAGCTACCTTGTGGTGGAACCCACTGGTGCATGTCCGAGACCGGCTGCTTCAAGTTTGGCGAAGGATGAATGTTCTCTTCGGTGATCCAAGCTCGGTTAGGCGGAACTGGGTAGCTTTGACCAGGTCGCTGCTTAACATGGATTGCAACCTTG
Organism: Blastopirellula marina; assembly: GCF_002967765.1. Lineage (NCBI taxonomy): Bacteria > Pseudomonadati > Planctomycetota > Planctomycetia > Pirellulales > Pirellulaceae > Blastopirellula > Blastopirellula marina. Next base: position 856,141 of record NZ_PUHY01000010.1, read on the forward strand.
TCGGTCGGGCCTGGGATGTGCATGTGCGTGTGATTCTTGATCACGTGCTTCTGCAGTCCAGCAGGTCCACCCAGCGGAATGTGCGGTGGGCCAGGCAGTCCAATTGGCGTACCGGTGATCGGCATACCGTAGGTTGGCGTGGTCACCCCTGCAACGTAAGGCACTGCATAAGGATTTGGCGTGGCAGCCGACATTCCCGGAGGAGGAGGCGAACCAGCACCCATCGGACCGCAGAAACCACCACCTTGGGCACCGACAGCTGGAATACCCATTGGCATTCCACCGCCCATCATGCCTTCAAAGTCTTCGCCGGGCACTTCCAGGTCTTTGTTACCAAGGCGAATAATGGCCATGATCGAACCGCGACGGTCAGCTTCGACAATCGGGTCGACGCCTGGATCCAAGCGAGTCGAGACCAAAGTTTCGACGTTGGCCAGGGCCAGCTCTTGGTAGTTCGGATCCGGCAGGTAAATAACCTTGGTCACGTAAGTACCACTTCGCACTTGAGCGAAGTCGTCTTCGGTGAACTGAACCGGAATGGCGTTGTGAGCCAGGAAGGCTTCGGTTCGCGGAGTCGCGAAACCAACTTCCAGAGTCGGGTAAAGTTCGACACCTGGTTGGCCTTCGATGTTGGTGATCTTCAGACGATAGATACCGCCTTGTGGGAAGTTCTTGGAGAACGGCACGATCTTCGGTTCGGAATCGTACATGCCAATTCCACCAATGTCCCAGCTAACCTGCATGCCGTCGGGCGAGACGAACCGCACTTGGCTGGTCCAGCTCGGTGCTGGCATTGGAGGCACCATCCCCGGAGCGATCGGCATGTTTGCCGAGACCGGTTGAATCGGCGGAGGTGCAAGGACGCCTGGTCCTGGTCCACCCACACCTGGGCCCGGTTGCATAAGTTGCTGCGCCGGAGGCAGGTTATGTCCCCCGACGGCCTGACAGCCAACACCGGCGACAGCCGTCAGGAGCATCAAGGTCCACATCCACATAGTTTGTTTCATGATTTCCCCCTCACTAAACCCTTGCTGCCGCGCCTTGCGGCGTGCTCCATGGCAAGAGCGGAGATCCTCTCAGGTATTCATACGTGACGAATGGTTGCGAGCGGTTTAGGACTACGCCACGTTTAGTTCCAAGGAACCTCACGAATGACGTGGACCCGGCCTCAGGGAAACCCTTACAATCCTCCGCGTTGATTCAGCGTCCGTGCTAAACCCTGCGGAGCGCAAGACTATCCCTGTTGCCAATAATGTTCGGCGCAGCAGGACAGGTTTCTTTGGGAAAACCGGCAAATCCCGGCAATGAAAGATAATCGCTTTAAATTAACAGCCATCGTCGCAATAGCACTGCTAGCGGTTGGCGTCGGTTTGGGAGCTGCTTCTCAGCGGTTTCGCGAAGATACGAACCCAGGCTCCAGGGCAGGGGGGGACCGCGAAATGGCGAGCGACCATCAACTCGATATCCAACAATTGATGGTCAATGTTATTGATCGTTGGCAGCAACAAGACGGGCTTTCTGCGGACATTACCTGGCAGATCGATCTGTTTGGACAAACCATCAGCGGTACAGGTGAATATACGCAGATCGGCCACGGACGTTCACAACGCCATGGCCTTGCACTACGTGGCCACGATTCCGCATCTTCCATCGAGCTTCAACAAGCCTTGCTAGCGTCCGCTCCGGTACTTTGGACCCAGTGGCGAACCAGCATCGAGCAATCGGCCTCCATGATTCGCTTGAACGAGATTACCTCGGTCGATTCCGACATGCCGCGAGCCGGTATCGCTCACTTGATTTGGCGACTTCAGAACACTTACGACCTGAATCAGATCCGCCAGATTCGCCAAGGCGATAGGCAATTCCTATTGGTTCAAGGAACGAAAAAGAAGAGTGTTCAGCATGAAATGGAAGTCCTGCCGTTTCTCAATTCCGAGGCAGGCGGCATCTCGATCTTAATAGACGCCTCGACCGGCTTTCCGCATCGTTTGCAATGGGAAAACTTTAACGGCATGCAGCGTAAAGCGATCGTCACAGTCGATCTACTTCGCGTCGTCGGCAAAGTTTCCAATAACCCGGAACTTTTGCAACCGAAGACAATCGTTCCAGATGCCAAAGATCAAACCGAGAACTATCGGATGGCAATCATGCCCGGGGCAGGGGGGCGTTACTGATGCGCGGGGTCGTTCAACGAGTCTTGGAAGCACATGTCAAAGTCGATGGCCAGGTCGTCGGTCAAATCGCACAAGGCTTGGTTGTGTTGCTGGGTGTAGCGGAAGGTGATACCGAAACTGATTTGAAATACTTGGTTGAGAAGACCATCAATCTGCGGATCTTCGAAGATGACGAAGGAAAAATGAACCGCAGCGTGATTGATATTGGCGGCAGTATCTTGGCGATCAGCCAATTCACGCTTCTCGGCGATTGTCGCAAAGGTCGTCGGCCGAGTTTTATTACAGCTGCCAAACCGGAAGAAGCGAACGCGAAGTACGAAGACTATGTGCGACTCGTTCGTCAGCAAGGTGTCACGGTCGAAACGGGAATCTTTCGTGCCGACATGAAAGTCCAGTTGATCAATGACGGACCTGTCACGATGATCCTCGATAGCACCAAATTACTTTGAGGTTATCGATTGAATGTCGGCAACGGTTCCGTGGCGATCTGCGGTGACGGCTGTTCGGGTTCGGTAGCAAGCTGTTGCTGAATTTCATGCTGAGAACGATGAAAGTGATAGCGTTCCATCATCACCGGATCACCCACAGCAATGAATATTAAGGCAATGAGCTTGCCATAGGTCGATACATTCGACCATATACTCTTGGGATACCAGAACTTAATCGCGGTACCAAATGACTTCTTAAAATGGAAGTGCGTTCCCTTCCACTCGACGCTCCAGATTTCGTCGAGAATCAAGTGCACCATGAAGCCGATGAAGACGGCCGCACTTTTGAAAATTCGTGTCTCAAGGTTCTCACCTGAAACGACCAGAAACGCCAGCAAAGTACACGAAATCGCGGCAGGAATACTGTGCCACATTCCGCGATGAACCGTGTATTTCCTGAAAATCTCGACCACGCCAAAGCGAATCGTAATGTAAACAAGCGCACCGGCTAGCGCGATGGCCTCAGCGTTCAATCCCATATGCTGAAAGCGATCGACCATCAGCATCGGAACCACTGCGGCCAAGATCGAACTTGTTTCGCGTAGTGGTCGCCCCGATCCAGAATCGAGGTCAGGCAGAATTCCGGCCAAACTGCAGAGTCCTGTTGCCAGCATGCATGTGATCACACGATTGGGCTCTGGCGTATCGAGCAGCGTGTACCCGGCCAGACCAACCCCAACGCCCACCACGGTGCTTGTTGCAATGTGTGTGTTGAAGTCGGCCATCGATCCTCTGCCTTTAAAATTTTCTTGGTTAGCCCCCCTGCCAGTGCGTACGATTCGGGAGCCCATTGGTGTTACGGGTACCTGCACGACAAGAGTTCGCCTCTTGTACCGAAATGTGTGTGATCATTTCCAGAGCAGCTTTCCCCGCATCCGCTAGCAGTGACGGAAACTGACCTTCGGTTTTCCGATTTAGACGCGTATACTTTCTCGACTTCGATGGGCGAAGTTTTCAGAAGCTACGGAACGGCGAATTATGGTTACCTACGATTTCATCATGTTGGCAATTCTCGCAGGCGCAGTCTTGTGGGGTTTGTACAAAGGCATGGCCTGGCAAATCGCCTCGGTCGCTTCGCTCGTGGTTAGCTATTTCGTCTCGATGCAGTTCCGCGAACAAGTTGCGACGGCACTCGGCCTGCAACCACCCTGGGGAAACCTGGCCGCGATGCTGGGAATCTACATCGGAACTTCGATGGTCATTTGGATCATCTTTTCGCTGATTAAGAAAACGCTCGACAACTGGGCACTGAAAGATTGGGATCGCCAGGTCGGCGCCGGAATTGGTTTCGCGAAGGGCGTGCTTCTATGCATCATTGTCACCATGTTCGCGGTGGCCATGACCAAAGACGAAAGCCGCCAGCAGATCGTGAAATCAAAGTCGGGCTACTACATCACGAAAACCATCCACACGCTTCACGGCGTGATGCCAGCAGAAGTAAATGAAGTCGTCGGACCGTTTATTGAACGATACGATCAACGTGTCAACGGACAGAATCCAGACTGGTTTGCGGATACCGGAAGCGGGTCGAGCGGGGGAGAAAACACGACCATCGACCCAGCCAATTTCAATCTCCAGCAAGAGTTCCAGAACTTCAAATCGAACGTCCAAAACCAGATTCAGAACCGAGTCCAAAGCGAGGTCCAAAACCAGGCCGGCCAGGTTCAGAATTTCGTGAACCAGACGATCGAGAACCCACAAAACGTTCAGTCGAATTGGCAACAGTACACAGGCCAATATCAACAGCAGCCTCAGGGTTATTATCCGCCGCCAATGAACGTTCCGTCGAACCAACAGCCGAGCGGAAGTTTCTATCCACAGTATGGCCAGCCACAACAGCCAGGACCGTACGAACCACAGCGATAAACGAAGGCCAGCTGAGAAACCAAGCTCCATCTTCCCTACGTCAGGGAAGAAGGGGCCAGAATCGGGAAATGAGTATTTCCCGGCAAAAACAGGGCTCGAACCGCACATAACAAACATTATCGGACGTTGTAGTGGGGGTTCTAACTAGGCCAGGCAATCTGCCTCTGGGCCCTACTCTCTCATGAACTTCATTGCCAGCGAGCCAAGATCAAGCTCTCAGAATCGGCTCTCACGCGTTCGAAATGTTTTGTGAGGCAGTCCTCATCCGAGCTCACGCAGCGCCGTTCTGAGTTGTGATTTCGAACACGAATTTCGAAACGAAAAAGCCGCCGCGAAGATAATCCGCGGCGGCCGAATTTGAAAATGAATTTCGTTGCCAGAGATGGCTTCTGCTAGCTCGCTGGTTCGCCTTCGGTGGCTTCCACTTCGCGTTCCAAAAATACACCCATTTGGCGGAACTTGTCGTATCGTCCATCGACCAGCTCGTCGGTCGGTTTGGCGAGCAACTCATTGACCGTTTTGGTCAGGTACATCTTCAGCCGACCAGCCATTTGGTGATGATCACGATGAGCACCTCCGAGTGGCTCTTCGATCACATCGTCAACGATCCCAAACTTGGGCAGATACTTCGAGGTGAACTTCAGGGCCTCGGCCGCTTTGGCTTTGAACTCGTGGCTCTTCCACAGAATGCCAGCACAGCCTTCTGGACTGATCACCGAGTAGTAAGCGTGTTGCAACATAGCCGTCCGATCGGCGACGCCGATACCTAAGGCACCACCCGAACCCCCTTCGCCAATGACGACCGAGATGATGGGCGTCTTCAGGCGTGCCATCACGAACATGGCATCTGCAATCGCCATCGCCTGACCACGCTCTTCGGCGCCAACACCTGGGTACGCACCTGGCGTATCGATGAATGTAATCACCGGCAGGTTGTACTTCTCGGCCAGCTGCATCTTTTCGATTGCCTTCCGGTAACCTTCCGGATGAGCACATCCAAAGTAGCACTCGCTACGCTCTTTCAGGTCACGTCCTTTGAAGTGCCCAATGAACATCACCTTGTGTTTGTCGAGCTTCGCAAAACCGGTTCGCAATGCGCGATCATCACCAAACTTGCGATCGCCATGCAGTTCAACAAACTCATCGAACACGAGGTTCAAATAGTCAGCTGATTGCGGTCGCTTCTGATGGCGAGCGACTTCAACCGTTTGCCATGGCGAGAGATCGCTGTAGATCTCGCGAATGGTATCCGTCAGTTGCTTACGAACATTACGGATCTCGTCGTGTCGATCGGGAGAATCGCTCTTGGACGATTCCAACTCTTTCAGTTTGTTCTCAAGTGTTTCGATCGGCTGTTCAAAGTCGAGATAAATCGAAGTGCTCATGAAAGCTATCAGTGCTCCAGGCAATGAATAAAATGCCAAGTCGGTGGCGATTAAGCCTCACCCGACTCCGAGGATGAATTGTCGCTACCGGTCGCCGCCTCTTGCTTTTCCCGTTCACTTAGCGATGCCGGTTTGCGAGGCGGAATGCGGTACATTTTCGTGTTCTTCAATAGTCGCACGAACTCGTCCATGGTATCGGGACGTTGGTTCGGGTCTTTCGCCATGGTTCGTTCGATCAACGCCGAAAACTCAGGCGTGACGTTATTGTTAGCTGCCTGCAGTGTCGGAACGGCTGCCCGCAAATGCTTGTCTAACAAGTGATCCGGGCTGGTGGCGGTGTATGGAACTTTACCACTGATCAATTCAAAGACGGTACAGCCATAGCAATACATATCCGCGCGGCCATCTAACGCCTTACCACGGATCTGTTCAGGCGACATATAGCTACGCGTGCCCTGAACATTACCCTTCACCTTCGATCCGCCACCAAACAACTTGGCCAGGCCAGATTTCTTTTTCTGGGCGATCGAGAAGTCGATGAGCTTGACGTTCCCTTCCGTATCCAACAGAAAGTTGTCTGGCTTCACATCGCAATGGACCCAACCTTGTTCGTGCATGTAACCGAGTCCCTTGGCTCCATCTTCCACGATCTTCGGCGCCCAGTAAGCAAGTTCCTCTACCCCTTCGCGAATTGCCATCTTCATGTTTCGCGAGATACAAAACTCGAGGCACAAATAAGAGACGCCGCGAAAGCTATCGAATTCGTACACATGAATGACGTACGGATGATCGAACTTGGCAGCGACCGTGTGTTCGTGCTTTAGTGCCGCGATCTCGGATCGGTCTTTCAAGTAATTGTCGCGCAGTGCTTTAATTGCTACTCGCCGATTGTCCAAGTCGTGAATTGCTTCCCAGACCTGGCAAGTTTGACTCGCGCGCAGCATTCGCACCAAGCGGTACGGACCGATGAAATTTCTTCCTGCAGTAGCCACCGATAAGAGTATCCGTGCGGAGGAGAGCCCCTGTTGTTCCGTTGTCATGCCGAACCGGCAGACGTCTTAATCTTACTCTAATCGTTCGAGTTTCAAAAGAGCGAACCATCGCCCAGAATGACGTAACCGCTGTATCTTTCCATATTTACGCTATATCACGACCGTTTGATCTAAGAACTTCTTGATAGATTTCGCGCAATATGCGGGTCATTACCTGGTGCGGAAAGACCTGTCGGCAACGGGCTCGTCCCTCCTCGCCTAGTTTTTCGCGTAGTCCCCTGTCCTGGCAAAGCTGTACCAAAGCGGACGTCAATTGCGAAACATCTCCAGGCGGAACCAAGAAGCCCGTCTCCATTGTTGAAACCACTTCACGAGCCCCATCGATGTCAAAACTGACCGCCGGTTTTCCTGATAGCAGTGCTTGAGGAAGCGCTCGAGCGAGCCCTTCTCGCAAGCTGGTATGGACCAAAACATCCATTGCCGAGATGTATTTCGGGATCTCTTTGGGTGGAACAAGCCCCACCAAGATGAAATGGTCCTGCAGGCCAGCTGCACGAATGTCGCTCTCGTACTTCTCTCGCAGAATGCCATCGCCGACGAAAAGGAACTTCGCTTGCGGACATTTGGCGACGACCTCCTTTGCGGCTTCGATGACGTACTCATGCCCCTTTAGATGAAAGAGCCGCGCGATCTTGCCGATCACGACGTCCTCTGCTCCGATGCCAAGTTCTGCCCGCGTCGCATCGCGAAGCGAACCACTTTCCAAAAATGGTTCGACTTCCATTCCACTGTAAACGGTGACAAACTTTTCACGCGGTGCGACCTTCGCTTCGACCAGCAGATCGGTCATTGCGTCGGCAACACTGACCAACATGTGGCACTGCCGCGCAGCGTATTGTTCGCAATGGATAAAGAACTTCCGAGCCATAGCAGATTGATATGGATGAAACGGCGCCCCATGCACGGTGTGAATAACTGCCGGCACGTTAAGAGCCGTCGCCCCCCTTCTCCCCAGCATGCCACCCTTCGCACTGTGCGTGTGAACCACGTCAGGCTGGAATTCGCGAATCGCTGCTTTGACTTCCTGATACCCTTTCCAATCGGTGATCGGATTGATGTTTCGTACCAAGTGCGGCAACTCTTTCACCGGCAGCCCTTGTGCATGTGCTTGATCAAGTAAGTTCCCTTCCGGCCCAAGACTTGGCCCGGTGATCAAAAGCACATCGTCACCGTAATCACGAATCAGATCGAGGCAGTTGTAGAGTGTGTTCTCCTGCGCGCCGCCGATAATCATTCGGGTAATCACATGAGCGACACGCATTGGAAAATCGTCTTTCGCTTGAGGTCTATTCGTGAGGCGGATAATGAACTTGCAGCAAGTACAGCCCATGAGCAGGCGCGGTCATGCCAGCTTGTAATCGATCGCATGAGGCGATGATGGCGGCCATCGATTCCGCAGGGCGCTTCCCCTGCCCTACCTCGACCAAGGTACCCGCGATGATGCGGACCATGTTGTAAAGAAAACCAGTCGCTTCGACTTCGATAAAAATCTTACGACGCTCCTGGGCATCGTGTAGCGTTACCGCCGCATCAATCATGGTGCGAACGGTCGATTGACGTGGCGAGCCGGTCGCTTGAAAGGCGGCGAAATCATGTTCACCAATCAATGCCTCGGCGGCCTTTTGCATCGACTCGACATCGAGAATCCGTTTAACAAACCAAGCATGCTTTAAAGCAAAAGGATCGTTGATTCGCCCTGGCTGTAAAACATATCGATAACGCTTCGAGAGGGCGTCGTTGATGGGACGGAAGGAAGACGCCACGTCGCAGGCATCGCGAACGACAATGTCCTCAGGAAGATTGGCGTTGAGCGCCTTACGAAAGACATCGGCCGGCAGCTTGCTGTGCGTATGAAAGCTGGCGACTTGTCCCCAGGCATGGACGCCAGCATCAGTTCGCCCACTGCCGATAATGTGGACGGTTTCGCCGCAGATACTTTTAATGGCGGCTTCGAGCGCCGATTGAATTGTCGGGCCAGTCGGCTGCGTCTGCCAACCGTGATAGTTGGTGCCATCGTAGGCAACCGTCAGCTTGATGCAGCGGCCGGTAGATCTGGCCGCCGCATGCTCCGATTCTTCCATCAAGCAGCCAATCTTTAGACGGCAGCTTGGCTGCGAACCAACAGTTCGGCGATCTGCACGGCGTTGGTGGCGGCACCCTTACGCAGGTTGTCGCTCACGCACCAGAACGTCAGCCCATTCGGATTCGAGATATCCTTGCGGATACGACCGATAAACACTTCGTTCTTGTTCGAGCAAGTCAATGGCATCGGGTACTCCCCTGCCCCAAGGTTGTCGACAACCGTGATTCCTTCGGTCTTCTCGAATAGCTCGCGAGCCTCTGCAACCGAGATCGGACGTTCGGTTTCGACCAGAATCGTTTCGCTGTGACAATTGGTAACCGGAACGCGAACGCAAGTCGGGCAGACCTGGATCGAGTTGTCGCCGAAGATCTTTTGCGTTTCGTACACCATCTTCATTTCTTCCGAGGTGTAACCTTCGTACTTCTCGCTACCGATCTGCGGAATCAAATTGAAAGCGATCTGATGCGTGAATGCCTGGTATTCGTATGGCGTATCGTTCAGCACCGACTTGGCACCTTCAACCAAATCTTTCTCGCCGGCGACACCAGCACCGCTGGTTGCCTGGTAGGTCGAGACGACAACGCGTTTGATCTTGGCGGCGTCGTGCAGCGGCTTCATCGCAACGACCATCTGCGTGGTCGAGCAGTTGGGGCTGCTGATGATCCCCTTGTGGTTTTGAATCGCTTCCGGGTTCACTTCGGGAACAACCAGAGGCACGTCTTCCTTCATTCGCCAGTAGCCGCTTTCGTCGACAACGATACAGCCACGTTCGACCGCCCAAGGAGCGAACTCCGCGGCCGCGTCATCTGGGGTGCTACCGATGGCGATATCGATTCCCTCGAAGGACTCAGGCGTCAGTTCTTCCACGATGTGCGTTTGACCGTTGAATGTGATCTCTGTGCCGGCCGAGCGTTTGGAAGCGAGGAATTTGATCGTTTTGTAGGGGAACTTGCGTTCTTCCAAGAGTTGACGGATCAGACGCCCAACGGCTCCAGTGGCTCCAACAATGGCCAGATTTTCGTACACGTGAAAGTCCTATGAGGTTAAACAAACTACCTAAACGGATGCATGCGTGCATCCGAAACCCACATTATAGATTCTCCAACCGGGACACATCAACGCGTAATGGAGTTCATTCGGGCGGTAGCCCCCACCCTACCCTGCCCTATCGGCGCGTGTCAGACTTCGTAACCGTTGGCCTTCTATTGCATTACCGCAATGTCAGTGGGTTTCGAATTCTTTTTGGAAATTCTGCCGTATGACCGTGGAAAACCCCGGCTTTCCGACTTAAGACGCGGTTGCCGTCACCGAAGGTTCGGCTTTTCCAAACCGCTTTTTCAGTTCGCCTTCGACCTCGCGAATGACCCAGGGGCTCACAAAGGCAAAATTGCCAACGAGCATGATCAAGCCGAAGGTGATCATCCCCATGCACATGGCGATTCCTAAGTGAAGTGGAATCGCCAACGCCAAGACAATTGGACGAGTCAGCCGCGGCCACACCAGAACGCTGTAGCTGAGTTCCCAAGCGAGCGAAACCTGAGTCATCAAGGCAATCAGCAACGGATAACTCGCCAACCAAGTCATGTCCAACGATTGGTACTCACTGTTGGCGACCGCTCCCCAAAGTGCGGTTCCTTCCCACCAGGTATCCCCGAGCAACTTACCCGTACCGGCGAAGAGATAGATCACACACATGTGTAGTTGAATCAATCGAATCGAAACATTCGCGGCGGTGCTGGTCGTCGGCAAATCTCGCATTGGGTAGCGTCGTTTTTCGATCCAGCGATCGAGACTGAATGCCTCCCCTGCCCCGCCCAGCATCAAGTACATCGCCAACATGACGTTAATCTGATCGAGCCCAAATAAAGCACCCGGCGCACGATGCACATAGCTGACCGCGATGATAAAAGCCAGCACACTGGTGACCTTCGACCACAAGCCCAAAGCGAACATCAGCAACACAGCCAACCCGATGATATGGACCAACCACAACATGGGCGGGTTGCCATCGAAGATTGGTAAATAACTGAACGCAAAGTCGCTCCCTCGGTGCATGCGATCGACAAGATCGTGCGAGAACCGCCCCCTAGCGCCCATGAACCCGTTCAGGTCGATCGACCATACCAGGTGAGTATAAAACAACATGCTGCCGGCAAAGATCCGAATCAAACCTAGCGTGGCAGGATCGGTCGGCGTGAACCAAAAACGGTTCCAGCCATCGACAACCCCTTGGTACAGTTCGCGAAAATAAGCGGTAATCATTCGCGATCCTCCGGCTGAATCGTATAGACGCCGAGCGGCGCTTCCTCGTAAAGTTCGGGATCGCTCAACGGTCGACCGTTCGCGACATCCAAGGGCAATGGAATGGAATGCTGTACCATCACGATACGAATCTTGGCCGCTTCGGGATACTGCCGAGCCAGGTGCCGTGAAATGGAATCGAGGTAAGCATTTCGCAGGTCGCGGGCAGACTCGTAGTCGGCACGCACCGCGGGGTGCGCATCGGGCGGCGGTGGCTCGTCTGAAATATTCGCCATGTTGAATAGTGATTCGCTGATCATAAAGTGGCGATGGTATAAGAGTCGCGGCCAGTGCTCGTCGAGGTTCGGAAAGGTCCCCTCTCCGATCTTCTGATCTGCTTCGTCTAACAACTCGTACCGCACCAAGTGACTTGGACCAGGGTTGGGAGCAAAGAATCGGTAGCCGTGATCCTTCAGGAACGCCACGTGCAAGTAGGGCTCGAAAACTGCTTCCGCCTCGCGTGCCCACATACTCGATGGAGGTGGCGAAGCGCATGGTCCGACGAAGAGAGCCGTCAGGTGTACCAGCAAGAGCACGCTGACAAAGCCACGAAAACCAGGGCTCCAATTCGGATGCGGGACCGGGCTTTGCGGTGGTGTCGGATTGGCGTTAGGGCGATTGTTCATGGTACTTTTCCTATCGACCAAAACGCGGCTGCGTCTGTCTGAAAAAGAAGTACGCCTGAACTTGCCAAGTGGGCACGAAAAAAACCCTCGCGAAGGGATTAGCCATCACGAGGGTTTTCTGGTTTAGTCAAACTTTATCGGGACGATTCGCCTTAGAGCGAAGCGACCGAATCGGTGCTGAAATCGAAGGTGATTTCCTGGTTGTCACCACCGGTCAGGTCGATGACCTTACGCTTGGTGACAGGGTTACCGTTGCGAAGAACGGTCACGACGATGTCGTAATCCTTCCAGGTTTCGCCCGGGGCCAGCGTATCGGTGCTGAACACCCGCTTTTCGCCCAGCGTTCGCATTTCGTTGCCTGCGAGAACAACCGAAGCGTTCTCAGGAACGTTCAGCGTAACCTTGGTTTCGACGGGCTTGCCAACGACTTGAACGTCTGGCGTCGCAGTCGGGTCGAAGTTGAAGTCGACGTTCTGGGTTTCACCACTGTTCAACTTGACCGTTTTGACTTCGCTGACCAGTTCGCCGTTGACACGCATTTCAGCACGAATTTCGTACTCGAACGTGTAACCTGGCTCCAGGTCGCGAGAGACAAAGCGACGGACGTTGCCGGTGCTGCGGGTGACTTTGTCATTGACATAGATCTTAGCGTCTGCAGGAACATTGACGTTAATGACGGCGTCATTGGCACGATAGCTTGCAGCTTCGGCTGGCGTCATTGGCGTTTCTGGTGGAGTCATCGGAGCTTCCATCGAAGGAGCCGATTCGGTTGGGGTGTAGTACTGGTAGATACCACTCGAACCGCCGCTGCTGCCGCCGCTCGATCCACCACTGCTACCGCCGCTTGAAGCACCGCTGGAACCCCAGCTGCCACTGCTTCCACCGCTCGAACCCCACGAACGCTTCTTCACATGATGACTGAACAACCCGCCACCGCTGCTGCCGCCACTGGAACCCCAGCTACCGCTGCTGCTGCCCGAGCTTCCGTATACTTTCGGAGCACGATGATGATCCCACCAACGTTGGAACAGTCCGCCGCGCCAGCTGCCGCTGGAACCGTACGAGCCACTGCTCGCACCGCTGCTGCCGCTCCAGTAGGAACCACTCGAACCGCCGCTGCTACCGCCGCTCGATCCACCACTGGACCCGCCGCTTGATCCCCAAGATCCCCAGCCTGCCTGTGCTTGGCCTGCGGTGGTAAACATTACCGCACATGCCAACGCTCCGGCCAACGCGAATTTTCGGCCAATGCTTTTCATACCCGGATTCACTCCAACTATCGTTTTCCAAAACACGTGATCTGCAATCATTGCGAGGCTAGCACCAACGCTGCCTTCCATGAACTTAGCAAGTGTAGCCTTCAATTCAAGGAGAATGGGCAAATTTTACTGAATACATAGAATTTAGAGATGGGGAATTGTATTCCCGTAAATAGCGGCGCAGCAGCAACTTACAGAGATCACATTTCTCACGCAGATCGACGTCGCTGGCGTTATGGACATCTAGCGGACCGCTTCGATGCTGACATTATCCACATACATAGTGCCAACGGCCCCAGCCGTATTAATCCGGAACAGTGCTTCCCGCGTCGCTGGGGGGATGGTGATCGTCTTTTCGACTTGGTGCCAGTCTTGCGTTCCCAGGAAAGGCCCCACCGCAGCGCGGCCTAATTCCCTCCGCTGTTCGTCGTAGAAACTAAGCATCAGCATCGGTGCCAATGTCCGATCGGTCCCCAACCCGATCCCATCAGTCTTCACCCATCCTTTGATGTTCAGCCGATGAACCTGACGGCCGTCGAGTGCCAATCCCTGTAAAGCCAACGCGACACGTCCAGGATCGCTGTTCGAGAGCTTCAAGCAATGCGTGCCACTAGGAGAAGCGGAGTCTTCCACCAGTTCCAATTGCCGCTGGTAGTACCACCCCTGCACCGTGCCGTTTTCAGCTAACGGTTGTTCGAAGTCGCCGTTTTCAAGGTGTGGGTTCGCTGGATCAGGCTTCACTTGACGACGATCTTCCGCTTCGCCCGTCATCGGGACGAACAAAGTCGGGCGAAGTGGATCGGCCTCAAGCTTACCGTTCTTCTTCGTAAACAGCACTAACGTTTGTTGATAACGTTCCCCCACTGGAATGACCATGCGTCCTCCTTCTCGCAGCTGGTCGATCAGCGGTTGCGGGACATTCTCAGGAGAACAGGTCACGATGATTTTGTCGAACGGTGCGTACTGCGGCCAACCTAAGAAACCATCGCCCACTTTCGTATGCACGTTGTCGTAGCCGAGACGCTGAAGGGTGCGAGCTGCTTTTCGTCCCAGCACTTCCTTGATTTCGATGCTATAGACATCCTTCACCAAAGGGCTCAGGATCGCGGCTTGGTAGCCGCTGCCGGTGCCAATTTCTAACACCTTATCGGTCGGCTTCGTTTCGAGTGACTCGGTCATGTAGGCCACGATGAACGGAGAAGAAATCGTTTGATCTTCGCCGATGGGCAACGCCATGTCGTAATAAGCCTGAGCTCGTTGCGACGACGAAACGAACTCATGCCGCAAGGTATCGCGCATCGACTTGATGACGCGTGGATCTTTCACCCCATTGGCCACGATGGCCGTTTCGACCAACTGATTCCGCGCGGCTTCGAAGGGATCACGAGCATCCGCCGTACGAGCGACTCCCAGAACGAGGAACGTGGCAGCGAATAACCAAGCGGTCGTGGAAATAGATCGGTTCATCACACTACTTTTCGGGAGGGTGAGAAGAGATTTCGGGGGTACGGGCACTTCCCATTATAGGTTCTGACCTCCAGAATTCGGACTGTTTCGCTACTTTTTTAGCTATCTGTGTGCGCGATCGGCGACTTACTTGCTTCCGCCAGCCAGTCATCGAAAATAGTCTGTTTCCCCTGCCCTGCCCCAATTCGGCCTTCTCGCGAAAGAATCGATACATGCGTCACAACCCTGTCAAAGCAAAATTGCGTGCCGGCGAACCCACATTCGGAACCTGGCTTAGTTTGGGCGACCTTTATGCGACCCGCGTGTTGGCCCGCATGAGTTGGGACTGGCTGGCACTCGATATCGAACACTCGGCGATCGACTGGGCCCAGGCAACCATGATCTTCGGAGCGGTCGCCGACGCTGGATCTGTTCCGCTGGCCCGTATTCCAGATGGCGATCACACGACCATTAAGAGAACGCTCGATGCTGGGGCGTGGGGAATCATTGTGCCGATGGTCGATACGGTCGAACAAGGAAAGGCCGCTATCGCCGCCGCCAAATATCCGCCTGTTGGAAACCGAAGCGTTGGTGGCGGTATGCACGCGATGAACTTCGGTGCAACCGCCGGCGATTACTACAAACAAGCGAATTACGAGATCTTGGTTGTCCTGCAAACGGAAAGCCCCACCGGGGTCGCCAACGCCGAACAGATTTATGCCTTGCCAGGTTGCGATGCGATTTTCGTCGGCCCCAACGACTTGCGAGCTCAGATGCGATCCGGCGACGGCACGGATCCTACGCCTGACCAGCACGAGGCCATGATTCAGCGCGTAATTGAAGCGGGTAAAAAGGTAAGTTGCCCAACCGGCATGCACACAATGGAAGCGGAAGAAGCCCTGAAGCGGGCCGAAGAGGGAATGCAGTTTCTCGCCGTTGGCAGCGACCTAAGAATGATGACGGTTTACGCTCAAGAGTCGCTTAAGAAAATCCGCCCCAACGGCGACCAACGCGACTTGGCCCGATATTAATCGCCAAATTAGACGCAACAAGAATTAGCCAGCCGTCGGTTCCGCTGAGATCTGCTGGCCCATCCCCTTCGTCAGCGCCATGAAGGCGGACTCGAGATTGATTTCCTCTTCACGGAACATCGTGATCTTGTGACCTGCTTGAATCAACTGCGTCGGCAGGTCGCTGTAATCTTCGACATCTTTCTTCAAGGTTACCAGGAGATGGTCGACCCGAGATTCAATCGTTTCGACAATCTCAGATTGCTCGAGCGTCTTGCCGGCCGCCTCATTGTCGCCAGCAACGGCAATCAAGAGAGTGGTCTTCTGCTTGACCTGCTTGATGACTTCGGAAACCGAGGCGTTCACTTCCAGCACACCACGATCGATGATTCCGATCTTGTTACAAACATCCGCCAATTCCGGCAGAATGTGACTGGAAACGATAATCGTTTTCCCCATATCGCGGAGTCGCTTGAGCAAGTTTCGCATTTGAATACGAGCACGCGGATCTAAACCACTCGCGGGCTCGTCCAAAAGCAAAACTTGGGGATTGTGAAGCAGCACGCGGGCCAATCCCAAACGCTGCGTCTGACCACGTGAAAGCGTGTTGGCGAACGCGTTACGTTTGAATTCGAGGTCGACCAACTCGAGCATTTCGTTACATACTTTGGTTCGCGCGGCACCGTTAATGCGATAGGCAGCCGCGAAAAACTCGAGGTATTCGATCACCTTCATGTCGTCGTACACGCCGAAGAAGTCTGGCATGTAACCGACCAAGCGACGAATCTCCTTCGGCTTGGTATAGATCGAATTCCCGCAGACGTAAGCTTCGCCCCAAGTTGGATTGAGAAGCGTGGCGATGATCCGCATGGTGGTCGTCTTACCGGCACCGTTGGGACCAATGAACCCAAATACATCTCCTTGGTCGAGATCGAGTTCGATGCCCTTGATGGCGTAGAAGTCGCCGTACTTCTTGGTCAGATCGATGGTCTTGATCATCGTTGTGCTATCTCACTATCGCTACGTCGTTGAACGGGATAAACGATTCGCACGTACGACCACGTTTGCGAATCCCCTTCGGCGACGGGTTCACCGTCGATCTGAACTTGCGAGGCGGGACGTTCAACCTTCCCGATCAGCACTGCTCGATCTCCCTGCGTGTGCGAGGAAAGATCGACGTAGCTCTGAAACTGATTCGAGAGGCCTGTGAAGTTTGGCCCACCTGCGGCACTGTAAAACATGGCGACCTCCATGATTCGGTCGACATCCGTGCTCTGCCGATCCCACAACGAGTCGCCGTCGGACAATTCCTGAACGCGTCGTCGCTTGAGAACTTTCTCGGTATTCTGAACGGAATGCCCAGGAAGAAGCTGAACCGTTCCATTCGCCGGTAAGTTCGGCACGAAGTAGGCCCAGCGTCCATGAAAGACGAAACAGTCGGTCAGATTCATGTCCGTTGGATTGTGCAATTCACCATCGATCAGTTCGCTCTCGCGTTCGTTGAGCGGCTGATTATCGACTTTGGACATCTCGCCCCAACCACGTCCCATTAAGGTTTTGGACGACCAGATTTGAATCGGGAGTTGTTCGAGCGTTCCGTCGGTAACATCACCATCGGTGAAGTCGATCGCATACGGCGTGGGCACGGTAGAGATCGACTGGCGAGCACTCATACCTCCGAGCCCTGAACCGGCGAGTCCCTGCCAGCTTTCGAGCTGGTTCCAATTGGCCACGGGAATCGCCTTCGGCTCGATCTTTACGTCGTATCGTTTTGTGTCAGGGCTGAAGAGATGAAACCAAGTCGTCGAACGAACCGTACGCGAAGCCATGTCGACGTCGAGCACTTCCACATGGTTCATCTTCAACACGGTTCCTTTGCTCCATGTCGCCAAGTACCAGATACCAACGCTGGCCAAAAGAATCACCGTTGGGAACGTCACCCAGGTCCATTCCATCCGAATATTGAAACGACGCAGGAAGAAGTAGTCGCCTGGACCAATCAACGCCAAGTAGGCAACCAAGATCGCTCCGATCATGAAGAACGAGACGTTTCGCACGCCTGGGAATTGATCGAGCGCCATTCGTAACTGGCCTGCGATGTCGGTGTAGCCGAAGTGAGCTACGCTGCTGCCCGATTGATTGGAGGATTGCGAATCATCCTGACGAACGCTGATGTCTTCGAGCAAGATCTTCAGCAGCGGCTCGCGTCCATCCCAGGAAGCGATGGGTTCGGCTGTGAAATCGAATCCGAAGAAATCAATCGTTCCGAAACCCGCCGCGCTGCGAACCCACAACGGGAAACTGGCCTGTCGTGACCCTTCGACCACCCTTTGGATACCGCTCGTTTCCTTCAACACCGATACGGTGATCGCCCCTCCGACGGCGCGGTCGATGCGAGCTTCGCGGCCAACTAACGCTTCGAGTTCGGTGGTGTCACGGACCTCGGCGACGCGATCGAATGTTCCAGGGGCGAAACGAGCCAACGGCTTACCTTCCGCAATTAGATCGGAACCAGCCGCCCCAACCGACATCACGAATTGACCGCCCAGCTTAAGCCACTGCTCGATGGCGTCTAACTGTGCAGGTGCGAAGCGAGTGACTTCGGAAGGATCGTTGGCATTCCACACGATCAGATCGACCCCTTCCATCATATACCAGGCTTTGGGCATCTGACGGGGATCGGTAAGTGGAACCAAGACGGTCGATTCACCTAACCGCGAACCGTACCGCTGAAGTGCGTTGGCCAGTCCCATGTCGGAACCGATTTGAAGAAACCATCGCTGTGTTGCTTGAACTGGCTCGGCGAGCTTGCCTACCGGGATCTCACGGATTGTTGTCTTGGTTTGTCCTGATTGGCCAGTGACGATTTGAATCTGCAAATTGGAGCTGCGACGGCCGATCTTCACCGGTACGCGATACAATGACTCGCCCGAAATGGTTTCAGGCACGCCAGCTTTTACTTCAACGGGAACGCCATCGCTATCGAGCGCGATCACAGCCACGCTGGGAGGTGACTCGAAGGAATTCGTCGGCATCGAAATACGGACTTCCGTCCAGCTTCCAAGCTTGAAACGGCCTGCGATACCCAGGTCAACGGAGATTGACTGGAGATTGTGTTCATTAGCAACCCAGAAACCGGCATCTGCAGCAGATTCTTCAGGAGCGGTTTCTTCCGCAGCAACGGCAGTTGAAAAAGGCGCAACGCAAAACAGCGCCAGCAGGAACCATGCGAGCAAGCGAGAAGTACGTTGGTTGAATAAGCTCCGCATCTTGATTCCCAAACAAGCCTGGGGCCGTTTTCTTCGCGGTACATTTATTACGGGCAAACAATTGGCTTGTTCGGCCGCCAAATCCGTTTAGGCGGCAAAAGATTCCCGTGACCTCGCCCTGAAGCACTGCGGCGAAGGCAAAGTAAACCTACTAGGATAGTCGCCTGGGCGTTTGTGAGCGAGCGGCCGAATCGATCGGCTTGCCGAATTTCCTGAGAAGTTTACGCCTGAAGTTACGGTTTTTCCGCATCATCGCAGGTACAAACGAACTTTCCGCAGCCTGGGCAGCCGCTGCCGTATTTCTCATTCAAAGCTTCCGCCAAGTCGATTCCAGCGACGTTGGCAATGGTGGCCAACCAAGCAATCACGTCGGCGAACTCGCCTTTCCGTTCTTCGTGGGTTCCCCCTCGCAGGGCGGAAGAAAGTTCCCCCACCTCCTCCATCAGCCACATGAAGGTTCCCTCGATGCCCCGAGCTTCATCCTTCTCGTAGTACATCTCACGGATGAGCTGTTGAAGTTGGCGAATTCCGACATCCCCTTCCAAGGGAGTCTCAGGCGAATCGCTGGAAGAATTGTCCGTCATGGAGCGTCCGATTCTTTCTTGAGTACGGCTAGAGCTTGAGCGTTGTCGGGATCGATTTCCAACACACGCTTGGCAACCGATTTGGCTTTTTCCAGGTCATTCGCCTTGGCATAAAGCTCGGCTGCTTCGATCGACCACGATACCGTTTTTGGACGTAGCTGACCAGCAACCTCAAATTCACGGGCGGCCAAATCCCAAACCTCTTTACCGCGATAAGCCTCAGCAAGCAACGCGTGCGCATCTGCGTCGGAAACTCGGATTCCAATCGCTTCGTACGCCCAGCGAATCGCCTCGTCCCAGTTCTCTCGCGCGATCAGGATTTCGGCCATCTTCTTTCGTAGCAGCGGATCGTGATGCTTAAGGGCAGAAAGCTTCGGAATCAATTTTGCTAACGCCTCGTTGTCTTTCTTCAACAGATAAACGCGGAGAATCGATTCCTGCCAGTCGGTGGTTGTCGGCTCCTGGGCTGCACCCCGTTCGTAATACTTCAGGGCATCTTCAATTTTTCCCTGCTTAACCCGTAAGCCGGCCAGCAAGGCAACCGAGTTTCGTTCAAAGCGATCGCCGTTGGCGGCCTCTTCGATCTCGGCAAGCCCTTTGTCGGTATCACCGATCGTTAAATAGAGCCGACCGAGAACGTATTTGGCCAGCGGTTGGTTCTCATCCGCTTCGACCGCTTTCAAGGCGAACTTGCGCGCGTCAGGCAATGCTTTGCGTTGAAAGTAAACGTAAGCCAGCTCCGCTTGAACGTCGCCATCCTCCGGATTGTCCTTTGCGGCTTGGAATAGTTCCGAGAAGGAACGTTGATCGGTGGAAGCGAGCTTCACTCCTTCAATTTGCTGATGGAGGTACTCGAGGTAACGCTTCTCGAAGTCTTCTTTGTCGACTTTAAAAATATCTTGCAGTATTTCATCGGTGGTGTGGTAGTCGCGATAGGCGGACAGCATTCGCTGCAGAGCATCGTCACCAAATTCTTGTACGATAAATTGTGAGTAGTAGAACGCCTGGCAGTAGGCCATCGTCCAATCATCTTGATCCTTGGGCCGAATAAAGCCGTAGTTGATGTTGTCGAGATTGAAGACATTCTTTTCAGCCAGCCGTCGCGCAAGCACCTGGTTCCAATCAGGTGGACGCTGTTCGCTTTCGTAGCTGACTGCCAGGGCCTCTGTAAACCAATGCGGAATGTTGAAGTTCGTTTGCTGCAGATTCACCACATGGACGAATTCATGGCGAATCACGTGGGCCCAGTTATACGGTTCCGGGATCGCTTCCGGCGAAGCCATTGCGATCATCTTTCCGGCACATGCCCCGACGGTTCCAATGTAAGGTAATCCGACCATGCGAGCACTAAACCAGCCGTGCCCTTTGGTATTCTTGGCATCGTTAAAGATCTCGATCAAAGTCTTATCTTGCGGCGTGTAATCAAGGCCTTGGCACACTTTGGGAAAGACCTCGTCTTCCAGAAAACGAGACAAGTAGACAGCCAACAGTCGGTCTTTCGACGGATCGAAGCGAACCTGAAAGTGATCGGTTTCGATTGTTTCATACTGTGCGAGGACATCAAGAACTTGCAGCGAGTTCTTCACACGGACATTGAATGGATCGGCCTCGAACGCATCGCCCAAAACTTTCTTCGCCCTCTGTTCGTCACCCAACCGCATGAGCACCATGCCCAGGTCACCATGCACGTTGATCAACTGGGGCATCTTCTCGCGAGCTAATTGCAGATACGTCACGGCGTCGGGATACTTACGAACGATATCGCTTCCTTCACCTAAGGCAGCATAGAACTCACCTGTGTTCTTATACTGTTGCTCGACCTTGGCAACCAACTCGCCCAGACGGGTCGCTTCGCCAGATTCACTATCCGTAGTTGCTTCTCCATCGGCAGCTAATAGGGCGGCAGCAAGAAAGCCGAGCGTTGTTTGATTAGCAGGATTCAGTTCGACTGCTTCTTGGAAAATGACAATCGCTTGTTCCGGACGAAAGTCGGCCAGCTTCGCTTGTCCTTGCAAACGTTTCGCCAGGACGTGCTGTGGATTAATACTGAGCGCTTGTTCTGCTGTTCGCAGGGCAGAATCAACCTGGTAACCATCGAGTTCGATTGTGGCCTTCAATGCGAGAACATCGGCACTGGCAGCGTTGATCGCCATCGCACGGTTCAAATGCTTGGCAGCTTCGGCCATGTTGTATTTTTCAGCAAAGAGCTGCGAGATGGCGAGCTCGGCCGGCCAAAACTCTTTGTCCTTTGAAAGGACGTCCGGAAATAAATCGTTAACGAGAAATTGAAACTGACTGCTATTCCGCGTCCACCGGGCATACTGAGCTGCTGCCAGACCGACGTAGTACAGGTCTTCCGGTCGCTCGAACTCGTCATGATTGTTGTAGTAGTCGATGAACCACTCGTAACCTGACAGGGCGTCTTCTAAGTCGCCACGACTCCGTGCTAGTTCCGCAGTCAGCCATCGGCTGAGCGTATGATCTTTGTTAAGTGCCAACGCACGTTTTACCGCTTCCGTAGCTAGTTCCCACTCTCCCTTTTCAAACAGTAAGCGGGCTTTCTCAGCAAAGACGTTCGCACTGGGCGATCCATCTTTCAGGTAGACGTCGAGCTTGGCCAATGCTTCGTCACGCTTTCCCTGCGCATCGAGCGACTGCGCAGCGAGTACAACGGCGTCGGCTGACTTTAATTCGTCGCCTAATTTTTCGACGACTTCGGCGTATCTCCCCCGCAGGAAGTCAGAACGCAACTGCTGAGTATTGGCGCCAGACGAAGTGTCCGCGATCCACAGCAAAGCAAGGTGGGCAGTTAGCACAACAGCCAGGCGTATCATCGAATCGACAAGCTCCTCCCCTGCTCTGCCCTGTCATGCAGAGTGGGAAAAATCTAAAATGCAAAACAGTTGTTATTCTAGCCTTACCAAGCCCCCAGAGCGAAGATTTTCGCCCGGAGAAGCGACAACCCGATGTCTGATTTTCACACGGTAGCCAAAGTAGGAGACATCCCAGAAGGCCAAGGCCAAGCATTCAACGTGGGTGGTCGAACCGTTGCGGTATTCAATACGAAGGAAGGATATCAAGCGATCGATGACTTCTGCCCTCACATGGGCGCTTCGCTTGCCTCAGGCCCCCTAGAAGATGGTGTCGTCGTTTGCCCCTGGCATGCGTGGGGGTTTCAATTGTGCGACGGAGCCTGGCTCGACAATCCGAAAATCAAGGTCGACTGCTTCGAGGTTCGTGTCGTCGGTGAAGAAATCCAAGTCCGGGTCGAAGCGAAAGAAACCTAACTCGACTCGTGAAGAGATCTGCTTATTTTACAGCAGGCGGCGAATCGATCGAGGACTTCTCAGTCTTCAATTTCCTCCATCACTTCGTCGGAAATATTGAAGTTGGCTGAGACACCTTGGACGTCGTCGTGATCGTCGAGCGCGGCCATCAACTTCATCAGTTTGCGGGCATCATTGCCTTCGACGTCGACGGAGTCTTTCGGTACTTGAGTGACGCTGGAACTGTCAACCTCGATGCCAGCAGCTTCGAACGCCTCTTGCACGTCGGAATAAACTTCCGGCTGGCAGGAGACTGTGAAGTATTCTTCCTCGCGCTGAACATCGTCCGCACCCGCTTCCAGCGCGATTTCCATCAAGCGATCTTCACTTGTTTGCGCAAGCGGAATACTGAAGACACCTTTACGATCGAAGTTCCAGGCCACGCAGCCAGTGGCTCCTAGATTGCCGCCACTGGTATCGAAGATCTTTCGCAGTTCGGAAGCCGTGCGATTCCGATTATCGGTCAGCACATCGACCATCACAGCGACGCCAGCGGGTCCATAACCTTCATACAAAATCTCTTCGATCGAGTTCCCTTTAAGATCACCGGTCCCTCGTTTGATCGCCCGATCGATCGTATCGTTCGGCATTCGGGCGCTCTTGGCATCGGAGATTGCAAGACGTAGCCGAGGATTTGCATCCGGGTCACCACCTCCCATTGATGCCGCGACGGAAATTGCCTTGGAAAGCTTTGTCCAGATTTTCCCGCGTTTGTTATCGACCGCCTCTTTCTTTCGTTTGATGTTCGCCCAGTGAGAGTGTCCGGCCATCGACTCAATCTTTCGTTATGCAGACATGTGCCGTCAATCGGCAACGCGGTGTATGTGAAATGAAGTAAGGATGAATCAGAGCATCGATCCACAATCGAGGTGAAACGAATGCTGGCGATTAGGTTTGCTGCTTTAACTTCTGTTGAACCTGCTTAAGCATCTCGGCTTCTTCCGACTTCTGTAACGATTCGACCGCTTTCTGCCAAGTATCGATCGCCTTCTGCTTTTGCCCGGCTCCTAGGTAAGCGTCACCGAGGTGATCGAGGACGGTACCATCATCCTCGCCAGCGATCTCGGCCGCTTTTTCTAGATGGTAGATAGCATCCGAGTAGCGTCCCAAACGGTAGTAGGCCCAACCGAGGCTATCAAGGTAGGCAAAGTTGTCCGGCTCGTCCGCCACAGCTTGGCGAATCATGTCGAAACCACGTCCCAGGTTCTGTCCGTTGTCGACCCACAAATATCCGAGATCATTCATAGCGCCCGTATCGTAGGGATACTCGTCGAGGACCTGTTCGAGCCATTCGGTGGCGGTGTCCAAGTCACCGTTCTGGCTCGCCAAACTGGAAAGCAACCGCTTCGCTTCTCGAACGACCTGACGGGTCTGCCGATTCTCGTAGTCGCTGGAAAACTTACTCAGCAATGTTTCATACTCTTGAACCGCTTGTTCCGTACGCCCAGCATGATAGAGCGTCCATGGGATTCGACTACGCAGCAAAGCCGACTCTTCGTCGAGCAATGCGGCGCGCTTGGCCGTTCGCAAAGCATCGTCGGTTTTATCCTGCATCTCGAGAACCGTCGCCAGATAGAAATAAAACAACGACGTCTGCGATTTCGGCATGCCAAGTTTGATTGCCGTGCGAAGTGCTTTCTCGGCGACCACCTCCTGCTCGTCACGAAATGCCTTCAAACCGAATTGCATGAGAAGTCGGGCTTTCTCCTGTTTATCGAGATCAGGCAAAGCGGTCTCGGTCCATGTCCACGCAAGCTCTCCCTTTTTCGCTTCTTGGAACAGACGTCCAACGGCGATTCGTTCGTTCAGGGAAAGCGATTCTGGCCGAACGGACTCTAAATACTCTTGAAGTGCAGTCCACTTAGTATCGTCCTTAATCAACTCATCCAGCGGTTCTGAAATAGAACTTAATTCGTATCGGCCATCGAGTGACGTGGCTAACAATTTCACGAAGGCGGCCCAATCCGCTTGTGCCGTGTAAGCTTGCGACAGATTCGCCAGAGCGGCGAGTTTTGTGTCGGCTTCGATCAGTGGCCCAGCAGTCAGGATGACGTCATCCCAGTTTTGTTTGTAGGCGTACAAACCAGCCAGAAAATATGCCAGGGGAGCAAACTCTGGTGACTTGTTATGAATAGGACGGAGCTTGGCGATCACTTCGTCGCGGGCCTTTTCCGGACTTTCCGCGGTTTCCTGTGTGACTTCCAGCAGCAATTGATAGGGAGCTTGACCAGCTTCCTGGTAGTCTCCCTGGAGGTACTCGTACAGCTTGTCGGCAGCAACGGCCCACTCTTTTTTTGCAGCGGCGACTTTCGCGGCATGATACAACGCCATGGCAGGCTTCGACTCAGTCTCTTCCGACTTGGCAAACATCTTTGCTGCTTTGTCCGGTTCGCCTGCTTCGAGGTAGGCTTCGCCCAGTTGATCGTATGTGGCGCGAATCCCGCCTTCACTGAACTGCTCGATCACTTCTTCCAGCCCAAACTTCTTGGGATCTGCAATCATCTTACTGACTTCATCCGCGTGCTTGGCCGCCTTCTTCGGCTGGTCGTCGGCAAGATAGATGCCGAGCAGACGAAACTCGGTACCCAATTGCTGGGCGTGCGAGTCTTCTTTCTGTAACAACTCGACGGCACGCTCATATAATTCGGCAGCACGCCCCGGTTGATCGTCTTCGAGACAATAGTTGGCAATCCGTAGCAAAGCATCAGCCGACATCGTTGTTTGATGTTCTGCCAGAAGGATCGCGTAACGCGATGCGATTTCGTTTCGCTTAAGCATAAAACCGAGACGAACGATTTCCTGCAGAATGCTAGGAGAACCGGGGCTCAGACGGTAAGCACGCTGATAGGTTTCCAGCGCACCTTCCAGATCCCCGCGATGATCTTGAAGCCGAGCTTTGGTGAGCAGCGTTGTCAACTTCAGCCGATTCTCGGCAGCTTCATTCCGCCCTTTCTCCGCGGTGAAAGGTTCCGGAAGTTCGCCGAAGGGAACGGGATCTTTTCCACGCGGCTTGGCTGGCGTTTCGCTGGAGACACCATTATCGGCGAGACACCGTTGGGCATTCGGAACAATGCCCGCAGACGCGAGCAGCAATAAGAGAACGCGGACACTAGGCCGGATTATCATGAAACCCCCAATCGGGCGGCAAGAGTCGAAAACGGTCCGGGGAAAGCAGAAGAAAGAACGCGACTGCCAAGTGCGCTTGCCTTATTTCACCGCTGAAACCGAGGCAATGAATGGCATGGATGCGAACTTGCATCCCCCGAAAGGTACGCCGTGAATTTTATCCTGCGAGCGTACTCTCGTCCAAGACGAATCCAATTTCCCGACTTGAAGCCTGACTCAAGGGCGATGCGACGTTATTTAGGCTTCTTCTTGGTAATACGAGTCGACGACGACTTTTTGGCCGTAGCTGTCTTTTTAGGAGCAGCTTTGGTGGTAGCCTTCTTAGTCGTCTTTTTGGTCGTGCCCTTCTTCTTCGACTCGTCATCGGCAGGCTCGTCTTTCTTGGCCGCCGTCTTTTTAGTGCTCGTTTTCTTGGTCGATGCCTTCTTCTCGTCGGCTTCTGTCGCGGCCGGCTCTTCGGTCACGCGTTTGGGGAACCGCGATTTGGCATCAGGCGAGATCTCCAGCAGTAAATCACGCACCTTCTTCGAGAATGGGGCCCCTTGAAAATCGACCGCCAACTCGTGGATCATGTCGGAGTACTCGACACCCTTGGTCTTGGGGATTGCCCGTTCGACACCGGGGACCGCCAGTTTGTCCATTTCCTTGTCGGTGATCGCCCCCAGGACGAACATCAGATTAACCAGCGCACTGTCGACAGGAATCGCATGGCCACCCAAGCCGTGTTGCGTGACGTAACCCACAACAAACGGCGTCGCGCCGTACTTCTCGATCTGAGCGACGGCTTTACCTTGGTTGCCCTTCTTCATCCCTTCCAAGTCGTATCCATAGACCGACTCAAAGATGTTTTGAAGCAAGGTTTTCACCCGCGTAGCAGCTGCTTCAGGGGCGGGATGCTTCGCGAACATCTCGGCCAGTTCGGCCACACTGGTCACGCGGATTTCGTTCCAGTCGATGTATTCCTTCTGCATCACCTCGAAACATTCGTCCGCTACCTTCCGAGGTGCGTTTTCCAGAATAGCCGCAAAGACCAATTGCTCTACGACGTTCCGCTTATCAGCACCGGCGGACGTGTAGTGCTTTTTGATTACCTTCTGGGAAGCGCTGAAAACATTTGCTCGGTTTGCGGCGGCCATGTTCTTTGTTGGATTCTCTGATGTTGGTTCTTAGCTGATGAAAAGGCAAACGGAAAGAAAAACGCTAGGAGTCCTCGTCCTCGTCGTCCGAATCGTCGTTCTCTTCAGAATCGAAATCGTCCGCCATGGTTTCTTCCGAAGGATCCGCGTCGTCTTCTTCCGGAGGCAGAACCTCTTTCAGGATGCGGCTGACCTCCAGCGATTGCTTAACTCCTTGGTCAATCTCGAATTCGAGCTTGGGAATATAGCGAGTATCGATGCGGTCCTTGATGCAGGCTTGCAGAAACCCTGCCGATCGTCGCAGGCCGTTGAGGCACTGCGACTGCTTTTTCTCATCCCCCATGATCGAAACGTGGACATTGGCACTACGCATATCGCCAGCCACTTCCACTTTCGTCACAGTTACGTCTTTAACGCGGGGATCGCGCAGACGAGTCAGGATTGCCATACTGACAACTTCCCGAATCGCGGATGCGGCTTTCAAAGTTCGACGAGACGCCATAGGTCCTTTCCCCAATCAAGGGGTATCAAGAGAGGGAGTTTAGCTTTCCAAAGTTCGAGCAAATTCCTCGACCTTGAATGCTTCTAAGATGTCCCCTTCCTTGATGTCGTTGAAGCCACCGAGTTTGATACCACACTCGTAGCCTTCGCGAACTTCCTTGACGTCGTCCTTTTCACGCTTGAGCGAATCGAGCGGATAGTCGCCGATGCCACGTCCGTCGCGATTTACACGAATACGGCAGTTTCGTTCGATGATACCACCCAACACTCGGCAACCGGCAATCGTACCGATGCGGCTGACGGTGAAGGTTCGCTGCACCAACGCACGTCCCAGTTCGGTAACACGCGATTCGGGACGCAAACGTCCTTCGAGCAGCATTTTGATATCTTCGGTCACCTTGTAGATGATATCGTAACGACGAACTTCGACGCCCCGATCATCTGCCAGGCTACGAGCAGCTTCATCTGGAATCACATTGAACGCCACGATCACCGCATCTGAGGCTGAAGCAAGGGTCACGTCCGCCACAGTGACACCACCAACGGTGGCCTGCATCACGCGAACCTTGACTTCTGGGTGATCGAGTTTGTCCAGCTCTTTCTGGATAGCTTCGATCGAACCACGCGTGTCCGCACGCAGAATGATGTTGAGGTAAACAATGCCTGCTTCGTCGCCAGCCAGGTTGCCCGACTGCAAGCGAGCCTGGAAGTCCTCGAACGAGATCTTGACGGTATGACCGCCTAGTTGCTGTTCGCGGGAACGGTGCGAACGCATTTCAGCGATTTCGCGAGCATCGGCAATGTCGTCGAGAACGTAGAAACGTTCCCCAGCTGCCGGAGCTTCGTCAAAACCAGTCACGTTGACTGGAGTCGAAGGGGGAGCTTCTTCCAAGCGAACGCGTGGATTGAGTGTGTCGTACATGGCTTTGACACGACCAAAGGTCGAACCACAAACCACAACGTCACCAACCTTGAGCGTACCGTTGTTGACGATCAGCTTTGCCAAAACACCGCGATCCGATTCCTGTTCGGCTTCTAAACAGACACCAACTGCTTGGCGTTTTGGGTTGGCTTTGTACTCGTGGATTTCGGACGTCAGCAAGATCGTTTCCAGTAAGGTATCGACCCCTTCGCCCGTAATGGCGCTGGTCTTCACCACTTCGACATCACCACCCCATTCTGCTGGCAACAAACCATGTTGCGAAAGTTGTTGGAGGGCCTTGTCCGGGTTCGCACCAGGAACGTCCATCTTGTTCAACGCCACGATGATCGGCACTTCAGCCGCCTTGGCGTGACTGATCGCTTCTTCCGTTTGTGGCATCACACCGTCGTCGGCGGCCACAATAAGGACGGCGATATCAGTAACGTTCGCACCACGAGCACGCATTTCGGTAAATGCTTCGTGGCCAGGCGTGTCGACGAAGGAGATCTTCTTGTCCCCCTTGTCCACGATGTAGGCACGAATGTGCTGGGTAATACCGCCCGCTTCGCCAGACACGACATCGAGACCGATAATCTTGTCGAGCAACGAGGTTTTACCGTGGTCGACGTGTCCCAAGAAGGTGACGACTGGTGGTCGTTCCACGAGGTCTGCGTCCGAATCGACCATATCCTCGATGTGATTGAGGAGCGTATCTTCGATCGATTCTGGTTCTTTGATCTTGAGATCGATGCCATGTTCCGCACACAGCAGCTCGGCCGTTTCAGCGTCGAGGCTGGCGTTGATGGTCACCATTTGGCCCAAGCCCATCAGCGTCCGCTGAACTGACTGAACTGGTAGCCCAGTCGCTTCCGAGAATTCTCGTAGCGTGCAAGGCAATTCGAGAGCAATATCGGTCTTGCGCGGTGCGGCGGTCGAGACCTTATTACTCGACTTCTCACGACGCGGCCGCGAGCGACGTCCACGGATTTCACCGTCGTCTCCGCCATCGACGGAACCAACGTTGCGGTTGCGTTTACGACCTTGAGTTCGGGCGTCGCGACTGCCGGCCATCCCAGCCATACCAGTCGACTTACCTTTACCCTTTTTACCGCGTGGAGTGCCTTCTTCGGTTTCGCGAACTTCTGCCACATCATCGATGTCAGCAACCGACTTGCGATCCTTAGATTTGCGTTTCTTCTCGTGCAGCTTGGTAAATTCTTCGAGCGGTGCCTTCTGCCCCTTCTTGGCCCCTTTAATGGCCTCCTTAGGCAGCTGCATGATCGGCTTTTGGGCGGCCGGTTCTTTCTTTTCGACCGTCTGCTTCGGAGCAGGAGCCGTAGGCATCTTAGCGATCTTAACGACCGGGCCAGCTTTCTTCGGCTTTGGCTTTTCGCGGCCTTTGTTACGATCGTCCTCTTGCTTTTTGGGACCACTTCCGCCGGCACCCAAGGTTCGAACCTTACGCTGCGAGCCGATTGCGATGTAGTCGCCGCGACGAATACCGCGGACTGGCGCGTCTTTGTGGGTGGCCTGTTCGCTGGAAGGCTCCGCTTCGTCCTTATCTTCTGACTTGGACTCGGCCTGTTCAGCCTCTGGCTTCGACTCAGCGACCGGGGCTTCTTCCTTCTCGGTGGGCTCGGACGAAGTCGGCTCGGAGGTCTCTTCCACCGGAGTCGAAGGTGCTTCAGCTTCCACCTCGTTGGTGGTCACCACTTCGTCGGCTTCGGTAGCCGGCGAATCTTCTTCCTCAGTTGCAACAGATGCTGCCAATTCCGATTCCTCTGGTTCGTGAGACGAATCGTCCTTACCTCGACCGCGGCCAGAAAGAGGCCCGCCTAAGGTGCGGATCTGTTTTGGCTTCGACGGTTGAACAGGACGCTCAGGGCGGATGGGCTCGTCAATCGTAGACCGCCCCTGACTTCCACGGCGGGAGTCATCTCCGCCGGAGTCTTTGTTAAGAAATGCTTTGACTTTGACCAATTCGTCATCGTCCAGGCTCGCAAGTGCAGACCCTTTCCCAGTAACACCTGCGCGATTGCAAATGTCGACGAGTTGCTTGCTATCTACCTGAAGTTCTTTAGCTAACGCGTAAATTCGTATGGGCACTTGTGCCTTCCTGCTGAGTTCTCTGGTGATGAAGGAGGCAGGACTACCTCGCATATCATCTGTTACCGGGACCAATCATCCTACGTCCCGCCAAATATCTTGCCAACCACGAGCCAAACGCCTGATTGTCATAACCAGAGGTTCGGTGAATCCGGCAGCCCGCACACGAGTGCGACCTCAGCCCGATTCGTTTCGCTATTGGGAACTCATCGGGAAAGGCCTCGCCGCCGAGGTGATACGAAATTAAGGCTCCGCTTTATCATTGTGCGGAGCCATCCTTGAGTTTTTCATCGCGAATTCGCCGGCGTTCAGCTTCCATGGCCCGTTCGGCCTGTTCCGCTTGCTGCTCGGCCAGATCGCGTATCTGTTCAACTTGCTCTTCCGTGTACTCGCCCATCTCCATCAATGCATCCGTCTCGATGACCGAAAGGTCGTCGTAGGACAGGAAGCCTTCGCCGACCAATTGTTCGGCGACTTCTTCCGTAATGCCTTCAATGGTGCTGAACCCAGACACGGCACGTTCGATCTGCTCTTCGAGTTCTTCGCGGAGCATGATCTCGATGTCCCAGCCACACAGTTTGCTTGCGAGACGGACATTTTGGCCTCGACGACCGATTGCCAAGGAAAGCTGATCTTCGCGAACCAAGACGATGGCGCGACCCATCATCTGGCACAAAATCACTTCCTCGACCTCTGCCGGTTGCAAGGCATTGGTGATCAGTTCTTGCGGATTCTCGCTCCAGCGCACGATGTCGATGCGTTCGCCGGCAAGTTCATCCACGATATTTTTGATTCGATTACCACGAACACCAACGCAGGCGCCAACACAGTCGACGCGCTGATCCGAGCTATCGACGGCGACCTTGCTACGGTAGCCAGGCTCGCGGCTGATGTTGCGAATCTCGATGACGTTCTCGGTAATTTCGGGGATTTCCTGTTCGAACAGACGTTCCACGAACTTTTTATTGGTACGGCTGAGAACCACTTTCACGCGGCTCCCTTGCTTGCGCACCTCGAATATCACCGCTCGCACGCGATCGTTCGCATGGAACGATTCGCCCGGGATTTGTTCGCTACGTGGGAGGATCGCTTCCACGTTATCCAAGGTGACGATCGTCGCACCACCCTCACTGCGATGGACGATACCGTTGACCATTTGGCCGATCAGGTCGTCGTACTCTTCGTGCAGCGCATCCCGTTCGGCTTCACGGATCTTCTGAATAATGACTTGCTTGGCAGTTTGAGCACCGATACGGCCTACGGTCTCTTCCGGATCCATGGGGACACCGTCGATATGACCGCTAATGGAACCGTCTTTTCGATCGATATTGATCACCACCTCGGCGTCCTCGGAATGGTACTTCCGCGAAGCGGAAACCAATGCCGATTCGATCGCCTGGAAGACGATTTCCTTGTCGATCTTTTTGTCCCGGTGAATCGCATCTACGATTCGCAAGACTTCAGACGGATTCATGAGTCCTTCACTTTCAACGATAATTGCTACCCTGGGTTGGTGAGTCGATGGACTCCCTTCCATTGGCCCAGGGCAGGCTTACTTCCGGCAATGGTCTGCCGCGTTTTACCAAATTGTAAGTCGGTCTTTCGAATACCACGTGGGTTGCCGAATTAGTCTCGCCCTGGTGAGGACAGACGCAGACCTGTTTTTCCATCGAACCAGTGCAACGTTGTCGCCCGGAAAGCGATCGAGGCTGGTCGATCCTGCAAGCCTAGGATAGATCTATCCAGAGCCACATTCACACCAGCCTTGGCAGTAATCCGAGGCGAAACGGCGCCGTTCGCCTCATCCGCTGGAAGGCGAATATGGACAAAGCCCACATCTCCCAACGATTCGATCAGTTCTACCTGACCTTGGCCAGCCGCCAACCATTCCGCAGAAGCATCCTCTGTTAAAAGAATATCTTCTGGTCGGACACCGAGAGTCACTTTTCTCGAGCCGCTTGGTTCTAACTCGGGGCATTGGCTGGCTGCGAGCTCCAGTTGAATTCCGCAACCGCGGAACTGGAACCGGCCATTCTCCTGGACCAATTCTCCCTCGAGCAAATTCATACCGGGCGTTCCCAGAAAGCTGGCCACAAACCGATTCGCGGGCTTGTGATAAACCTCGCTCGGAGGTCCAACCTGCTGTAAAACTCCCTTATCCATCACTGCGATTCGATCGCCCAGCGTCATCGCTTCGACCTGATCGTGAGTGACGTAAATCATCGTCGCACCGAGGCGACGATGGAGTTCTTTCAATTCACGCCGCATCTCGACCCGCAACTTGGCGTCAAGATTCGACAAAGGCTCGTCAAACAAAAAGGCAGCCGGTTCGCGTACGATTGCACGCCCCAGGGCTACCCGCTGACGCTCCCCTCCCGAAAGTTCTCGCGGATAGCGATCTAGCAGTTTGCCTATTCCTAAGGTATCGGCCACTTGGTCGACCTTCGCGGGAATCTGCTGAAACTGCTCTTCACGTTTCGCAGCACTCTCGGAATTTTGCCAACGCCGCCACATCCGGGATACCAAGTTCCCACCATAGCGAAGCCGGAGCCCGAACGACATATTTCGTCGGACGGTCATGTGGGGATACAACGCGTAGTTTTGGAAAACCATTGCGATGTCACGATCTTTTGGCGAAACGTGAGTAACGTCTCGATCCCCAATTGTGATCTGGCCGTTCGAAACCTCTTCCAGACCAGCAATCATCCGCAATGTGGTCGTTTTTCCACAACCACTGGGACCCACCAGGACCAGAAACTCTCGATCGGCGACCTCTAAGTTCAGCTCGGAAACGGCAGCAACTGAATCGGAAAATCGTTTGCTAACTTGGTTTAGAACGACTTTCGCCATGATCAATTGCTACTGCCTGCCGGCTGGCTTACCTACCAAACGGAAAACGGCTCTCGAAATGAAAGCCGTGCTACATGCTGAACTTAGTGGCAGTCACAATCCCGCTAAGATACCGGTCTCTAGGCCCAGTGTCAACCAACTGCAACGCTAGCGACCCCGACTAAACCCCGCGAATGGCGATTGCCGAGGCCTGACCTTGCGGGCTGAAATTCAAGCTGACGAACACCCCGTCGGACGAGATCTCTTGGGGCTCGCACCCCACATTCAGATCGCATTTGGGGTCACGCGTAGCGAAACCAAGCGTACCGGGGAGTGTTTTACGCTGTTGAGCGAGCAGACTACCAATGACTTCTACGATGCCGCTGCCGGCACCCAGGTTACCGAAGTAACTCTTCATTGCAATGACCGGAGTTTTATTTGCCAAGTCTCCCAAAAATTTTGTCAGACCGGCAGCTTCATCCCAATCAGACTGCTGAGCCCCCAATCCGTGGGAGTTAATATGCTGGATATCGCCAGGCTTGATTCCGGCGTCGCGGCAAACAATCGCCAAAGCATTGGCAATCGCGGTCGGCCGGTCGGCCGTTCGATCAGCATTCCAACCCGTGGAAATCGATTGCCCGAGCACTTCTCCCAGAATCTTGGCGCCGCGGGCCTCTGCATGTTCAAGCGATTCAAGCACGAGGGCCCCTGCCCCTTCACCGATTACCATACCACGACGATTCAGGTCGAACGGCAGGCATCTCCCTGCCTCTTCGTCGCTTCCCTCGTTGATCGGGTCCTGTAGGAAAGTGTGCACCGTTCGTGTTTCATGCACGCGCGTACCCGTCGAGCCTGAGATGATCACGTCGGCGTGCCCACGAGCAATAGTCATCATGGCTTCGCCCAAAGCAGCCCCAGCCGACGCTTCGCGCAGGGTGATCGAGTTATTGGGACCACGCATATCGTTGAAGATCGCAACGTGGGAAGCCGGCATGTTTGGCAAATACTTGAGCAGCCACAGCGGCGTGATCTCAGGGAGCCCCTTTTCTGCCCACTTCTCGAAGGCGAATTCACCACCTTCATTCAGACAGGCAGCCGTCGCTTTGTCGAACTCTTCGGGGAGCGTCATCATATAGTCGGAACCAAAAATGACACCCGACTTTTCCGGGTCGTAATCCCCCACCGCCAGACCGCTGTGCTGAAGCGCTCGCTGTGCGGCTGCGACACCCATTTGGATCTCGCGGCACATCACCTTCAGATTCTTTCGAATCGAACGTGTCTGCTCTTTGCTGACGTCGCCAAAGTCGCCGATATGACCGGTGAATTCAGTCGCTTCACCGGCGTACGGACTCGGCAGCGCATCAGCCGGAAGGCTCTCGATTTTGCGAATTCCAGATACGCCAGCTCCAAGGGCATTGGCGAAGGAGTCCAGATCCATGCCAAGCGGGCTGATCTGTCCCATACCGGTAATGACTACTCGTCTCGATTGCATTCGTACGCCTATCGACACCGGGGCAAAAGAGTGCATGCCGTGGGTGCTGGGGATTCTTAATAGTGACCCAAAATTCTAGGGCACCATGGCGGTGATGTCGATGGGAGCCAGCAGGCCCTAACCTGCTCTGGGGCACGATATCACCCGCCTCGTCGCTGGATATTAAATGGCCGAACGTCTTGCGAGTCCTGACATAAACCCAGCCAGGGTAATCGCCCCCAAACGTGAGGGTGGCGAGTGAGGACTAGTAACGGCCACGACTGTCGACTGCAGCAGGCTGAGCACTCCTAACCGGCTGGCCAGCTCCCGTCTTGGCGTCCCCTTTGAACTCCACGAACATTAAACCATCCGCCCTGGGGGGACGCTCTGGCAATAGGCCCGCTAAACTAGGCAATTGCGGGGCCGTGCCGGCTATTCCAGCCTGCGGACGAGCCACGACACCGCAACTGATCAGAAGTACCTGATCAGAAGGCCAGCGAAAACGCTCGTGCAGCCGCCAACTAACCATTTGTGGAATTTGAATATCGACGGCCTGACGCGTTCCGGAGGTGGGCACATCGACGTCGACGGTGACAAACTTCTCGATCTGATCGACACTGCACTTCAGCACGGCGTCGATCATCTTATCGTCAGGTGTCAGCAGCGGGCTGACCTCCATGGCGAAACCCTCTTCAATCTGGTCACTTTGCAATTCGTAGCCGGGGAAAGTCTGTGTCGCACGAACACCGCGGACGAATGTACGGGGCTGAAGCATCGAGATCGTGCTCGACTGGCCGTTGTGAACCAGGAGGTCGGCCGCGTGATGCTCGCGAAAATCGCTACGCTGCCGTAGTTCGTTCAATAGCACGGCAGCGTTCTCCTTACTCATCAGCCACGCTTCAATTCCGGGCGTTTTCACGGAAACGGGCTGCATCATGCGGTAAGCCAGGCGGCGCCAGTTGGGGCTTGTCACGGTCACCATTCGCACGCCAAGCTTCTTCACTTCAGCTTGGCTATCAACAAATTTTGTGACCACCTCGGTGACCACTTCCTGCATTTCGACGGTGTGATAAACGCGCAATGTGCTCTTATTAGCGTGCAACATTCCCAGAGGTTCGCCGAACCAGACATCGGTTCCGGTTTCTCGCAAAATCCAATCAATGATGGCCTGCTCGGGCTTCGCGGTGGTGGTCACGCGCGAGGTGTAAGGAGTGATGTCATAGTCACGCCAGACCTGGCCAGCACCATTGGGCAGCTCTTTCAGGCCGGAGGTTACCTTCAGTAGCGTTCCGGAGGAAGAAACACCTTCTTTCGGAGGCGTTGCCGGATCACTGGCAAAAGCGGCTGGCTGAACATTTGAGGAAGGACGACTCGGAACTGACGCCCCGGGATTTCGCCACTGCAAGGAGGAATTCGCCCCGCCTGTTACCCCGCCACTGACAGGCATGGGGCGAGGTTCCGACTGAGCGGACGCTGTTTGAGCGATGCAAGCGACCATCAGAATGCTGTAAAGGCATCCACGTGCCATGATTCAATCCTCCTTGAATTTACGCCGATACAGCCTCGCCGATTCCATGATTTGGCTGAGAATTATCGTCGAAAGTCGCCGGAGTATAGAAACGCGTTAAAGTCGCAGCAAGACGAATCGAGTGATAGCACCCGAGGATTCGCCTAAAGAAGATCATTCAGCCAATCATCCTCCTTTGGTGCTGGCTTTTTAGCAGGAGCTGCAGGATTGGTGATCGGAGGCTTGGCCGTTGAAGGAGAAGAAGACTTTGACGCCGTTTCCCTTGGTGGACTCTTGGCAGGCCGAGTCGACGCCGGCTTCGACCGCTTTAGAGACGCATCGCTGAACAAATCGATGTCATCAACCTCGTATTCCGGCAGCGTTAGCTTCTGAGGCTCTGAAGAAGATGACTTGCCTTTGGTTGCCGCCACGGGCGCCGGCTTCGATCGCCTCTCACCGACGACCCTGCCCTTACCTGGATCGCGGATAACCTTTTCAAGCTTGCCGTTCCGCTCTTTGGCCAGACGCTCTTCCCGCTTCGGATCGCTCATGACACCCAGGCGCTGCATCAGCACGTACCAGACGAGAGCGATCCCTGCCGAGACAATGAGCCCAAGGATTGTACCGATCATTGGCCCGACAACGATCCGAGCGGCAACCACCGCAACAAGACAGAGAAAAAGCCCGCACAGAGCTGACATAATCATGAAGTCGCGGGGGGTGGAAAGCTCGTGCAACTGCGTCTCGAGCCATCGCTCCCACTTTGTCTTGGGCTCGGTCCCCTTGGCCAAAGCTTCCGAAGTAAGATCCTCGAAGAAGGCCTCCAGCTTGATGTGGTACCCACACTGCTTGCAGAGATACTCACCAGCTGGCAGATGATTACTGCACTTCGGACAATCGGTCGCCTTCGGCCGATCATCATCCTGGGCCTGCGGCTCGTAATTGGGTTCGACCAACTTGGCCAACCCCTCAGGTCGCGGCTTCTGAACATTGACGGGGCTTAGGCACTTCGGGCAGCGAACACTATGCCCAATGTAGCGTTCCTCGGCTTTGATACCGACACCGCAACATGGACAAGAAACTCGAATCATGGACAAGGGCTCATGAGTGAAAGGTTTCGATTCGCTCAGCAACTCGCCGGAGCGAATCACTTCCATATCAGATCTTTCCCCAAAATGGCCGAAAACGCAAGGTTTGGCCCAAGGAAACCTAACCCAGAACGAATAGGTCAGGTCTGATCTGACGAGTCAAAAAAACTGCGAACCTAACTTTTATTAACCGCGTGAAGTGGGCTGCTGAAGATAGCATTCGCGCTTACAGACGAATAAAATCGACCTGACAACGTTCCCCCCAACCGGACAGCTATTATCTATGCCGAAGCTCTTTGTCGTCTGCCCGAACTGTAAAGCCAAATATTCCGTTGCCAACAAAGATATCGCGGGAAAGCCGGTAAAATGCCAAAAGTGCGCTCAACGATTTCCAGCCAAGGTCTACGCCGCTGCGGCCGCCAAACCAGTCGCAGCCCGATCCGCACCGAATCCCGTGGGATTTAGCGATAGCGACCTCTTCGGCGATGGTACGGAAACGGAGGATATATTTTCCGACCTGGCATCCCCCAGTTCGCCAGCACCAACGCTAGGCTCGCTTCCACCAGTTGCACGAAAAAAAGCTGCATCGCGATCGATTCCCATTGTCCCGATCGCCATGGGAGGTGGTGGCATTGCACTTGTGGCTGCAATTGTCCTGGTCGTGATGTCGATCGCCAACAATTCTGGTGACTGGGGCGGCTCGAGCATCCCGCCACTGCCCAGCAGCAGCTCCCCTGCGGGACAGTCGTTCGCAGGCGGGACTCCGGGCAACAGCCAAGCCGACTTCGAGCAGCATCACCAAGTACTCGACACGCAGATGAAGCTCATGAATCGCTTTATCGATGCCATGGAAGCGGTTAACGGCGAGCAAGATTTACCCCAGTTCATTACCACTGTAAAAGGCCTTTCTTCGGAACTGCGTAGCCTGGCTGGCCAGGTCGCCAACCTTCCGCGAATCTCATCCGAGAACAACAAGAAGCTCAGCCAGGAGGCGGAGCGACGCACCAAAGAATTCCTGCCTCGTATGAAAGCGGCAGGTCAGAGAATGGCTCAGTACAATCGGAACGCAGATGTGACCAACGCGATGCTCGACTTCCAAGCTGCCGGAAAGGAGGTTAGTAATGCAATTACTGTTGCTCGAGAACGTCTTGCAACCAACTCTGCCCCGAAACGCCAGACATCCTCTCCAACGCGTCGTCGATCCAACAAGCCACTGACCGACTTCCAGTCGAGATACGGTTTTGAGAACACCGTGACCTTCCAAGGTCAAGAATTGAAGGTCGAACATGGACAGCTCATCACCGAGCAACTGAAACCTATGCTGGCCGATACTGCGTCAGCCGCCAGTTCTAGCAGCAATAGCGGCGGCGTGGTCGAATTACACTACGAGGGTGATATCAACGACCTAGTTCCCCACATTACGTTTGCAGAGATCAAACGTGTTGATGCCAGCGAACGAATCATCTACCTGAATTCGATAAGCTTCCCGTAGATGTAGCCCCAAAAAACAACGACACTTACGAAACAAAACAGCCCTGGCGAGAAACCTCACCAGGGCTGTTTGCTGCTTGAATTTTGCTGCTTGCTAAGCACTGAGCAAAAAATACTACTCGGCGTATTCTTTCGCGATCACGCATGCATTGTGACCACCGAATCCGAAGCTGTTGCTCATCGCGTAGCTTACCTTGCGATTCTTCGCTTCGTTTGGCGTGTAATCCAAGTCACATGCCGGATCGGGATTAGTGAGATTGATGGTTGGCGGAATCACGCCGTCGTTGATCGCCTTGATACAAGCAATCAACTCAATACCACCACTGGCGCCCAACGAATGACCAAGCGAGCTCTTGGTGCTCGAAACGGCCAACTTGTAGGCGTGGTCGCCATAGACCGTCTTAATCGCGATCGTCTCGGCCTTGTCCCCCGGAGGAGTACTGGTGCCGTGTGCGTTGATGTAGTCGATCTTCTGTGGGTCGAGAGCGGCATCATTCAGGGCGTTTTGCATCGCCCGAGCTGCGCCACGACCTTCAGGATCAGGCGAGGTGATATGACCACCGTCGCCGCTACAACCAAAGCCAACGAGCTCTGCCAAGATGTTGGCACCGCGAGCTTTGGCATGTTCGAGCTCTTCGAGGACGACCACCCCGGCCCCCTCGGCCATGACAAAACCATCGCGGCCCAAGTCGAATGGACGGCTGGCTTTGACGGGATCGTCGTTACGGAACGACAATGCTTTCATGTTGGAGAAAGCACTGATTCCCATCGGCGTGATACCCGCTTCAGTACCACCGGAGATCATGACGTCCGCTTCGTCGTACTGAATCGCCTTGAGAGCATCGCCCAAAGCATTGGTCGCACTGGCACAAGCGGTAGCCACTGTATAGTTCGGGCCCCGCAATCCGTAGCGAATCGAGATATTTCCACCTGCAGCATTGAGCATCAGGCGCGGGATCGTCATTGGCGAGACACGATCGGCACCCTTGGTCAGCAGTTTCTCGGTTTGCTCTTCGATCGTGGCGATACCACCGACCCCTGACCCGAGAATCACGCCACAGCGATATGAATCTTCCTGCGAGAAATCGAGGCCCGACGAAGCCACGGCATCGATTCCAGCCACCATTCCAAATTGCGAGAAACGATCGAGACGCTTCTGCTCTTTGGAATCGATGTACTCATCAGGCGCCCAATCATGAACGTCGGCCGCAAATTTCACCTTGAATCGGGAGGTATCCAGGATCTTGATATCATGGATGCCGCTCTCGCCGGCAATCAGCTTGGACCAAAACGTATCCAACTGGCAGCTTAGCGAGGAGACAATCCCCATTCCGGTAACGACAACACGACGTTTCATGATTCAGTGAACGCTTGGGGTTCTAGCGAGAAGAAATAGAATCGGCAGTTTACGAGTTCTTGGCTTCTTCCAAGTAATCGATAGCCTGACCGACCGTTTCAATCTTATCCGCGGAATCTTCCGGGATGTCGATATCAAATTCTTCTTCCAATTCCATAACCAGCTCGACCATGTCGAGGGAATCGGCGCCCAAGTCGTTCACGAACGAACTTTCACGAGAAACCTTTTCCTTATCAACACCTAGCTGACTAGCAACAATCTCGATTACACGCTCTTCTACCGACACGACGTGTCCTCCGTTTTGGGGCGAGGGACCGTTTGAGGGTCCCTTTAGATGGCCTAAGTTGATTTATTATTAAGGTTCAAGCTCAACAAGATAGATGACCCAAGTAAAACGGGTCAAGGTGGACACCACCCGATCCATCCTATATTTTCAGGAAACACGCTCTTAGAAAATTTCGATAATCTAAGTCAATGCCACTAGGGCGTTTCCATGATTTATTAACCGGTCATGCCGCCGTCAACGGTCAGCACCTGTCCGGTAACGTACGCAGCGCTATCGCTGGCCAAAAACAGGACGGCATCCGCAATCTCTTGCGGCTTACCCATTCGCTTGGCGGGAATGCGTTTTTTGACCTCGTCCTCGACCGCTGGCCCCAAGGCCTTAGTCATGTCTGATTCGATGAAACCAGGGCAGATCGCGTTGATCGTGACCTTGCGGCCTGCCAGTTCGCGACTCAGGCTTCGCGTGAAGCCGATCATGCCAGCCTTTGAAGCGGAATAGTTGGTCTGGCCTGGATTGCCCATGATGCCGGACACACTGCTGATATTGATGATTCGGCCGTAACGAGCTCGCATCATGTACTTCGATGCCGCTCGAGCAAACAGGAACATGCCACGCAGGTTCGTGTTGATGACCGTATCCCATTCTTCATCGGTCATACGAGGAAGCAAGTTATCGCGAGTGACACCAGCATTGTTGACCAGGATGTCGACCTTGCCCCATTCGTCTGCAATCTTGTCGATCAACTGCTCGACGCTCTCACGCGAAGTCACATCGCATGGGAGTGCTTCGGCGTCGCCACCAGCCTCTTTAATCGCCGCGACGGTTTCAGCAAGCTTATCGGCACTTCGGGCGACGCAGGCAACCTTGGCGCCTCGCATGCCCAAACCAATCGCGATCTGTTGACCAATCCCTTGCGAGGCCCCTGTAACTACGGCCACCTTTCCGGACAGATCAACGGGAAGTGCATTCCAGACAGCATCGCTCATGGGGAATCTTGCCTACTTTAAAGTTAACGATAAAGAAATGGGGAGGTGGGATCGATCAAGCCTCGACTCAGGCTTCCACACCATTGAAAGAAACCTTGCGGTTGATTCGCTTCATCAAGCCACGCAGCACCTTACCGGCGCCAATCTCGTAGAACTCGTCGAAGCCCAGATCAAGCAGATATCGCATCGACTGCTCCCATCGAACCTGGGAACAAACCTGCTGCTGCAGAAGAGAGCGAATCTCTTCCACGTCGTCGTGCGGCTGTGCGTCAACGTTAGAAATAACGGGGATTTTTGGAGGGGAAAGCGTTACATCCGCTAAGGCGGCGGCCAGCTTCTCGACCGCTGGCCGCATAATTTCAGTGTGAAACGCACCTGCGACAGCGAGAGGAATCACCTTCATCGCGCCGCTCTTTTCGGCAATTTCAGCAGCACGCTCACATGCGTCATTCGACCCGGAAACAACAATATTCCCGGGGCAAAGCAGGTTCGCGATCTGTAGGATGCCATCTTCTCGAGCGTCGTCGCAGATCTTCTCGACAGCTTCTTGTTCGAGGCCAAGGATGCTCACCATCCCGCTAGGAACGGCGTCCGAGGCGGCCTGCATCGCTTCGCCACGCACCTGGACCACCTTGAGGGCGTCCTCAAACTCCATGACGCCCGCGAACACCATGGCGGTGTACTCGCCCAGGCTTAACCCAGCGGTAGCTTCTGCGGAGAGCAGGACATCTGGCGTTTGATCACGTAGCTTCGCCAGGGCTGCGATGCTGGTCACAAAGAGAGCCGGCTGACTATGAACGGTCGAATCGAGCTTATCGGAGGGCCCATCAAAGCAGATCGAGGCCAGGTCGTAACCGAGAACCTCATTGGCACGCTCAAAATACTCTTTGGCTGCTGGCAGGGAGTCGTAGAGGACCTTCCCCATGCCAACGCTCTGAGCGCCTTGTCCCGGAAAGAGGAATGCGATCTTGCTCATCGCAGGGGTATCCTTCTATCGATCATGCTTCGAAGACGACAGACCGCTGGTTTCTCATCAGCCTGCTCAGACTATCTAATTCGCCTGAGGGCGCATTTTGCCAGCGGTCTTGATCGCTTGGAAGGCCAGGAACGGCTTATTCAGCGACTTCGTTCGAAGGGATGACATTACGCCCCATGTAGTGGCCACATTCAGGGCACACAACATGCGTGGGAACCGCAACGCGAAGGCGACGTTCTTGCAAGCAGTTCGGGCACAGGCTCAACTGACGAGCCTTGAGACCGTCGTGAGCGCGACGCATGCCGGTACGGGAATTGGACTGTTTTCTCTTAGGTACTGCCATGACCGTGGTTCCAAACAGGCATCAGCGAAACGCAAATCGTTTGCCTGCCTTACATTAGGGCTCAACCGGGCCAGGACAATTCCGTTGAAATCGTCGGCGGCCGGAGCGAGCATCCGAGGAAAGCCTCTCTAATAGAGGCACAATATGCCGGGGGAAACGCGAAATGATAATGATATTCCCCTGAACCGTCAATAAGCCCAGCAATTTGCCGAATGACCGACGCATTTGGTTGATTTGAAATTTTCCTTATTGACGCGCGTGCAGGATCCTCACAGAATGTTGATGAACTGAGACTTGATATCAACTTCGCCCAAGCCGATAAACGATCTCACCCCATATGACCTACCCGAAAGAACAAGTGGTCGAAACGATTTCGACCGGAGAATGCGACCGCACGCTGATCGTAAACTGTGCTGACAAAGCAGGTTGCATCTTTGTTGAGATTCGCCAGCAGAGCTACGGTGGGCAGCGAGTTGGGTGGTTCACGCAATCCAGCATCCAAGTCGCGCCCGAATCACTGACTGCCCTTCGCACGGCCCTTGGGATCGCAAGTGCTTTGCCTGAAATGGTTTCCGCTAAACGCGAACGGGTCACCCTGAAGGCAACCCGTGGCGATAACGATATGATTGTCAGCGGACGAATCACAAACCGGAAAGCTCCAGAGCTTCGCGTTTGGCAAGCTGAGTCAGCCTAACTGAGGTGACTCAGCGGCGGATTCGTCGATTATGGCGTTCCAGGCTGGGAACGCTCGATCGGTTATTAGCCGACCTTGGAAGCACTACCACCTTTGGCTTGAGCGGCGACGGTCGGATCTTTTAAGATCATGGTGAACTGGTCAACGCCGTCTTGCTCTTCCAGCAAGATCTCTTCCAGCAGAACAACCAGCGGACGATTCTTGCCGTCGGCCATTGCGAGTGCTTCTTCGTAATGTTTGACGGCCATCGATTCAAATTCCAGGGCGTTCGTCAGCATCTCGTGCAGATCGTCGGTCTGTTTTACTTGGTTCCGTTCAATGGTTGGAACACCACCGAGAGCCGCGATCTTTTGACCGATGGTTCGAGCGTGTCCGAACGATTCCTTGGCGCTCTCCAGGAAGATTTCGTTGTAAACTTCCCGCCACAGACCGGTGACAACAAAGGCAGCTTGGGAATACTGAGCGACGCCGGTCCACTCGTGCCGCAAAATCTCGTTCAACTTGTCAATCATTGGCTGATCCATGGTTGTCTCCTTTACTTTCAGCTTGGCTGGTGAACGCCCGAGGGCGTCTTATTTTCATTCGGCACGTAACGTTCACAGAGTTAGAAAAGCCTAACCCAAGACGGTGCAAATACCGAGCCTGAACGATTACTTGGCGGCAGCTACTTTATCGTTGGCAGTCTCAACTTCTTCTCGCATCGTACCACTGGTATCGGGAAAATCCAGGGAGCAATAACCCATTACAGCTTCCCAACTTGCATTTTTTGCCAAAAGATAGTCGCTCTCAAGAAGGCAAGTTATCCCCATCGCTGTTGCGGCGATTGGGTCTCAACAACGACTTCGCGAAGTGATCAACGGCAGCCAGACTGAGGGAAATGAAAGCATGGCAATTCCGCTGCACGTTTCATCGCCCCCGATAGTCCCGCAGCATCTCGCCCAAGCGGCGCGTTGTTTGCACGAAAAAGATGCGATGGTCGC
Organism: Blastopirellula marina; assembly: GCF_002967765.1. Classification (NCBI taxonomy): domain Bacteria; kingdom Pseudomonadati; phylum Planctomycetota; class Planctomycetia; order Pirellulales; family Pirellulaceae; genus Blastopirellula; species Blastopirellula marina. The sequence goes on from NZ_PUHY01000010.1 coordinate 900,809, forward strand.
TTATTAGCGAAAGCATTCTAGCGCAACACCGCGTGAAACCTTGCCTCACACGTGATCGAAGCGGGACGAAAAATGACAGAGGAGAAAGCAGACCAACACCCTCAGGGGAAACTTGGTCCTGTTCGTGTTTGGGCCCTCGCCGCCGGTGGAATGGTGGGCGGAGGTATTTATATCGCACTCGGAGTGGTGATTGCGGTTGCCGCGCAGTGGTCTTGGCTGAGCTTTGTGATCGCAGGAATCATTGCCGTTACCACGACCTATTCTTACGCGACGCTTGCCAATCACTTCGAGGGGAGCGGTGGTGCCTTCGACTTCTTGGAGAACATGGACCGTGAAGGAGCCGCTGGCAGCTTGTCTTGGTTATTGATCATCGGCTACACATTGACCATCGCGGTTTATGCCTTTGCGTTCGGTCATTATGTTTCTTACGCCCTGGGAGGCGATGCATTAACGATTCGCATTTTGGCCCTCGCCGCTGGTTTCGGCCTGATCGCCCTGAACCTAATTGGCATCGGGAAAATGACCGCAGTCGAAGTTGTGATCGTATCGGCCAATCTGCTCGTCCTCATCGCCTTGGGAATCGCAGGCGTCTGCTACTGGGACACGACCGAGCTCGTGGCTGGCATTTCTCCACGTGGCATCTGGGCGGCCCCAATTGGAGCAGCAAGTATCTTTGTCTCGTATGAAGGCTTTCAACTTCTCACTTACGAATACGACAAGATTAAAGAACCTAAGAAACAATTAACGCCGGTGCTGGTCTCCGCGGCGGTCTTCGTTGTGTTAGTTTACGTCCTGGTTGCACTTGGCGCGACGATGCTTGCGGGGGCACTAACCATCGTCGATGAGAAACAAGTCGCATTGTCAATTGCGGCCGAAAACTTGGCTGGCCCTGCAGGTCTTGTGATCATGACGATCGCTGCAGCCTTCGCTACCGCGGCCGCGATCAATTCCACCCTCTACTCGACCGGCAAACTTGCTGCCCGCGTTGCACGGGATGGCGAACTCCCCCCGTGGTTTGATCACCGCAATCGGTTTGATGTTCCAGACCGGCCTATCATGGTGATCGGTACGATTGCGACACTGCTGGCAATTCTAGGATCGTTATCATCGCTGGTCGAAGCCGCAAGCTTGGTGTTTTTAGTCACGTTTGTCATCGTGAATTTCATTTGCTGGCGCGAGGTCAACCACTTACGGTGGATTCCGATTCTGGGAATGATCATCGCTGCTCCGGTCGGCTTACTGCTAGTTGCCCGTCTGTTACTCACGGCCCCATTCCCTCTCCTACTGCTGGCTGCCCTTTCGATGTTCGCAGTCTTTGGTCGACCAGCCATCTTGCGACGTCTTGGGGAAGGAGGTGCCACGTGAACCTGCGAAATCAAGTTCGACAAAACATTATCACGACACTGATCTTAAGCGGTACCGTTCTTGGCGGTGGTAGCGCTGCCACTGCTGAGCAGCCTGCCAATGTATTCGCCATTAATGTGAGTCAACCGAAAACGGAACTGGAAGTACGCTTCCAATCCATCGCTAAGTCCGACGATGCAAATACTGAGAAGCTTCCCTATGGTAAATTACTGGGCCCGCTTGAACTTCGACCAGGCCGCTGGCGGGTTTCGATCACGGATCAAAGTCCGTTACCTGGAGCAAGTGTCGAATACGGGTTTGCCAAGAGCGATCGTTATCTGTTTATCTTGCATGGCTTCAATCGTCATGAACCACTTGCCAGTCCGAAACGTAACGCTCAGTTGTGGAGCACGAGTATTTGGCAGCAAGCCAGACTAGTGCTGGGTGGCATCGATGAAACCAGTGACAAACGCTTACTTCTTCAACAAACGCTGCTTCGAATTCCAAGTGTTGAGCCAGATGATCCAGCGCGGGTGCGAGTGGTCGCTTGCACGCCGGGGGAAGGACCGATCGTCGCGACGATTCACGATTCAAATGGCAACGCAACGTCAAGCAGGAAACTAAGCTATCCTGAGCATAGCGATTGGCTGAAGCCATCGACCGGAGAACTAAATCTGCAAATTCGGTACGCGGATAGTCCGGTGTTGATTGTCAACGGAGTGTTCGATGCCCCTCAAGGTACCATCACGACCATTCTCGTATCGAAGCCCTCAAGTTGTGACTCGGAACAAGGTAACGTGATTGTGCACCAGCAATCTGCGGAAAATGGTAAAACTATTCGGTTTAGAGCCCGTAAGTAAAACAGCGTCTAGAGAGACGAAGGAATTGACGCTGCCGAGAGAATCTTACGACGCATCCGCGAATGAACGGAATTCCGTGGGCAAGCATTGCGTCATACGTTAAGCTGACGGCTCACCAACGTTCTCTCTTCAATCCTCACACCGTTGCCAACACGCGGAAACTTTGGGTTGGATTCCCTTTCAATAAGGAGGCATAGGATATGCCCGATCAATCCGCGACGGCGCAGATTCTCCGTCAGGAAAAACCTACTGGCGTCTTCCCAATTCGCATCTGGTGGCCCTATGCCATTGGAATTGGTGGCATGCACCTGATGGCACTACTGGCCGTTTGGCCCTGGTTATTTAGCTGGGTGGGCGTTGCCTCGGTGGTGATCGGTCATTATCTGTTCGGCATGCTCGGAATGACGGTTGGTTACCATCGACTTCTTTCACATCGCAGTTTTCAGTGCCCGCTGTGGCTGGAACATACGTTTGCTGTGCTGGGCGTTTGCTGTTTGCAAGATACGCCCGTCCGATGGGTCGCGACGCATCGCCTGCACCATCAACACTCGGACGAACAACCTGATCCTCATAGCCCACTGGTTAATCTAGTTTGGGGCCAAGTTGGTTGGTTGATCGTTAAAAATCGAGACGTTGGTCACGCGGCCCATGTTGATCGATACGCACGTGACCTGCTGCGTGACCGATTCTATCTGTGGCTGGAACGAAAACACCATGGACTGCTTCTGTTCCTATTGCACGTACTGGCAATCTTCTTCATCGGGGTTGCCATCGGAGCAGCCACTGGAGGTTTGAGCGAAGCCTGGCGAATGGGACTGAGTCTGGTTGTTTGGGGTGTGGCAGTACGTACCGTTGTTGTCTGGCACGTTACCTGGGCCGTCAATTCGCTCACGCACTTGTGGGGATATCGCACTTATTCGACAAGCGACAACAGTCGCAACAATTGGCTCGTTGGACTGCTTGCCCACGGAGAAGGCTGGCACAACAATCATCATGCCTTGCCTACCGCTGCCGCCCATGGCCGAGCTTGGTGGGAGATCGATTTCTCCTATCGTCTGATTTGCTGCCTCGAAAGTGTTGGCTTGGCCTGGAACGTGTCCCGCCCGGAAAAACGCCCCGCTAATTCATAAATACTCGCGAGCGATCGTTTTGGAATGCAAATCGAAGTCAAAGAATCGTGCCCCAATGACTTTCTCAACTGGGACGAATTTGCACAGCAGCCTCCGCCTGATCCGTACGACGCATACGGCTGGTTCCACATCACCGTTGGCGAAGTTGGCCAGGAAGCAGGTAACGACTTTCAAGTTTGCGTCGCGACACCAACTGCGTTCGGTCGTTTGAAAGCACTCGGAACCATCCCAGGTATCCTCGTCGACTGGTTCGATGCCGCCACAGTACGCCAGGCCATCGAGACCAAAGTTGCATCGACGAAAACGAATACTTGGCACCAGGCAGTCGATCAGCTGCGGACCTACATGCTCTGGGAATATGAAGGCATGGCCGGCAACTAATGCTCACCTCCCCTTCTCCGCCGGGAAATGAAGATCCAAGAATTCTCATTCTCGATAGAATCACTCCTTAGAGAACAAGAAGTGAAACACAAGAAAGAGAATTCAATGAGTTACATCATGGTCGATATCGAGTCGGACGGACCGATTCCGGGAGACTACTCGATGGTCTGTTTCGGTGCCGTGCTCGTTCAACCTGGTCTTGAGCAAACCTTTTACGGCCGCCTCAAGCCGATCTCCGAGAAATGGATTCCAGAAGCACTCGCCGTCTCAGGGTTTTCGCGCGAAACATGCCTTACCTTCGACGAGCCAACGCAGGTCATGCGGTCGTTCGCGGACTGGCTGAAGCAAGTAAGCGATGGCAAGCCGATGTTTGTTTCCGACAACAACGGCTTCGATTGGCAATTCATTAATTGGTACTTCCACCACTTCCTGGGCAGAAATCCGTTTGGGTTTAGCTCAACGAACCTTGGATCGCTCTACAAAGGGATGGTGAAGGATGTATTCCAAAACTTCAAACATCTACGGAAAACACGCCATACCCACGATCCTGTCGACGACGCCAAGGGAAATGCAGAAGCATTGCTGACGATGAAAAGTGAGTTGGGCCTAAAGATTCGGCTTTAGAAGCTAGGGGCAATACGAAACTAAAACCGGCCCCAGTTGCTTACTTCCGGCAAGGTTAAAAAAAGACCATTAATAAGTGCTGGAATTGGGTGCTATATTGATCGGTAGCCCGTTTGGCCAAACCAACTACCATCGACTCGGAGACACGACCATGACCGACGCCAAAAAGCCTAGTGTAACCTGGCTATATATTATGGGATTCTTAACCGTAGCCATGGGCGTGATCGCAGTGGCTTCACCGCTTGTCGCTGGCACAGCGGTAGTTTACATCGTGGGTGCGGTCATGCTGATCGTCGGCATTACGCAAGTCATCAGCGGCCTGAAGGCCGACACGATGACGCACAAGTTGATGCCACTCATTTTGGGCATCGTGACGACACTCGGCGGCATAGCTGTCTTGGCTCACCCCGTCGTTGGCTTGGAAGTCTTGACGCTGTTCCTCGCTGCTTATTTCGTGGCGGAGGGCATCTGGAAAGTCATCGCCTCCTTTAACTTTCGACCGGCCCAGGGCTGGACGGCGCTACTGTTCAGCGGCATCGTCACCTGGCTGCTCGGTGCGATGATCTGGATGCAGTGGCCAGCTTCCGGATTGTGGGCCATCGGCATTTTGGTCGGCGTCGACCTATTGATGACCGGTATGGCGATTCTGGCACTTGCCGCAACGGTTGGAAAGATCGTCGATAAGGTTGACGAAAAGCTACACGACGGCCAAGCGACCGCTTAGCCCTTTGCATGCTCACTTTAATCATTCAAAAAAACAGCCATCGTCTAGAGGTGTGACGATGGCTGTTTTGTTAGACACTTGGTTCGACTGTGAAGCCTGGATAGTGCGTCACAATGATCATCAAGTGTTGCCTCTATCTGAAATTGCATGTGGGACCTGAGCCAGAAGCTGGGCACCGGTAACCATCGCGTCCAATGGTAAGCTGCACTCATAAGGCCCAGGTTCATGCTCATCGCATCTGGTAGTAATCACGCCGGCTACCCAACCGCCGATCATCGCGTTACCTAATTTTAAACTTACTTTCACTTCCGTGGAATTCGACGGACGCGAGACTCATGCGAATGGAATTCTGATTCAACACGTCGTATCCAGAACTGGACAACATGCCAGCCTCTCCCTTCGGGATGACGAACCACGCGAGTCAGATGAAATAAAAGGGAAAGCCTGCGCAGAAGCGAACTTCCACACAGGCTTCGGGGGAGGACGATTGTCGCACGAAGCAGGGACTAACCTAACTTCGTGACGGATTGATCTCGTTCATCCACTTCGACCGTATCCGCGAAAGCGAACAGGGCGTAATGACTCAGTTGGGCAAACTGAGCCGCGTGGATCCAATCCAACAGTTTGGCACCCGTTGTCGGTGTGGTGACAATCTCCATTCGTAGCAGACTCTCTCCGCTGTAGGGATTGCCCGTTACCGCATGATGACCTTGTCCACTCACTTCGCTGTAGTTGAAGCAAGTCGCACCAAGCTGTTGAACTTTTTCAAACACTATTTCTTTAAGCGCTGCATCTAAAACAATTGTGATGCGTCGCGCGTTTTTTGTCGTAATCATTGGATTGTTCCTCGCACATTCGATGGGTAATGAAATCGCATCATCGCCACCAGTCGTAGATTAAGCGACCGGCATGAACGCGATGAGATGCTTGGCGATCTCGATGTAGATCGGAATGCCGAGCGTAACGTTCCAAGTGAAGGTCAGACCAAGCGAAGCCGCAAGTGGCAAAGTTGGACTGGCTTCCGGAATGGCAATTCGCTGAACCGCCGGAACAGCGATATACGAGGCTGCACCACAAAGTACAGCGAACAATGCGTAAGTACCTGTTTCAAAGTGATGCCCCAGGGCCAAGCTATAGGCATGCAGGCAACACATTCCAAATGTGGCAAACAATGTTGGTGCCAAGACACCAAACATGATAAAGCCAATACCAGCAGTCTTTAGGTCACTAAGACGTTGACAAGCAGTGATGCCCATTTCCAACAAAAACAGACAAAGCGCCCCCTTAAACATCGTCAGGAACAAGTTGTTTGGACCTTCAACCACGTGCGGATCGACGAGCGCTTGACGACCACTGATGTATCCGACGATGATTCCGCCAAACAGCATGTACAGACCTGGGTTCAAGAAGACTTCGTGCAAGATCTTCAAATTCAAGCCACTGCTCTTACCACCAACAACCGCAGCACCAACACTTTTTGCGACCGGTTGACCGTGGCGCGAGCCATTGTGCAAATCACCGTGTTCATCGCTCGCCACCGAGTCGGCGAATAATGCACTGGCGTCACCCATGTAGCCGGGCTCTTCAGGCATGTTGCCTAACTTGTCCATGCCGCTGCGACGCAAATGAGAAATCAAAAATAACCCAACAAGACAGCCAGGGATTTCCATCACGGCCAACATGACCGGCATATAACTGTCGTGGAGTAGATTCAAGGTAGCGAGGATCCCCAGGCAGGTAACAAATGTACCTGCCGAGTCTGATCCATAATAGGAACCGACGGTCACCGCATCGATCCGGCGCATCGGAGTGAACGCACGCAGAAGCCACGTTGCACTCAAACCAATGATGCCATTCACGATGAACCCCACTGCGGCCAACCCGCCGGCAACCGCCAGTTCCGAAGATGGCAATTCAGCCATCAGTTCGCCACCATGCCAGCCGATCGCGACTAGCAGGTATATCGTTAAACTCTGATAAAGTGCTTTGGGAAACTCGAAAGGAACCCGCAACAAAGGAATCGCAAAGCCCATGAAGAAGAACAGCAGCAGGGGCTGAAACAAGTTCGCCACGAAATTGTGCGCGATCTCTGAAAGCATACTGCCCGACTCTTTGTGGACATGTGCCGACACGCGCAAAACGCCTTGTGCATCGGCTAATCGCAACTTTTCAATCTCACCACCCTTCACTACCAACGTGACGATGCGCGTTGGAAAGACGGCCGGCAATTTGTGGCCATGCTCGATCACCGTCGGTGCATCTTCCTCTTCTTCGGGCGGCGTCTGTTCCGGTGTGCCGGGCAATTTCTCGACGGAGTGAACCAACACATTTCGCAAGACCGGCGTTGCATGTGAGCCGCCCTCACCTAGTGAGACCACCGAGACATCAACCGCCTCGCCCACCTTAAGTTCATCGGGGTGAGCTACTTCTACGATCGCCTTGAATTCGCTGCTTCCAATGGGTCGAGTTTTCAGCTCAGACCTTACTTTTTTGTCACCTCCCACCTTAGTGACCGGCAGAGCAGTTCTGTCTTTCGCTTGCAATGACTGGCCAAGGATCGTGGGCATGGTCGCCGTGCTTTCGCTTTGAGCGAATGCATGACTTCCGATTGCCGCCGTCAACACGAGCACAGCTAATGTCAACAACATCCGACTTATGCCCGATCGGACATTGGCTCCGAGCATACCGAAAGCCGTAGCTTCGAGAAACTCGCGCATATTGCACCTAAAAGTAAACGGACAACGGGTTGGCTAAGGGGGTCTTGCGGACTCTCATGTAGCGAGAATCACTACATCGCATGACAACAGTGATGCGATGTTTACGGCGAGAACAAAAACCCAACGTAAGCTTATGCCACGAAAAATGGCCATATCGCTAGTAGGAATCTGTCAGATGCGCCGCAGGTTAACGGGGGCATGACGGGGTGCAAGAGAAACCTAGGGGCGCACTTAAGCGACCGGTGGCCCACGAAGGAGAGATACGGTATGCGATTGAATAGAAACAACTGGTGATCGATCGTTAACGACCGGAACTGCCGTGACTTCCGCAATGGGCATTACCCAAGTGGTCGTCAGAGCAAACAGTTGCAATTCACCCATGCCTTCAGTTTCAAGCTCAGCAATCTCAGCCTGACCGCTATCGTAAGAATGCGGACTAGTTGGTTTGCCGCTTCGGCCGAGATCAGTTTGCAATAAACCGCCCACAACCCACAAGGCATAGAAGATTACGAGAAACGCATGTAGCGGTGTGATCGACTCAGAGAGATTGGATTCTAGACGGTACCAGCCTCGCGAAAGCTTCGCCTCATCCCGTTTGCAGGGATTTTCCTGAGACCAGCTTTGTTGAGTTTTGCGAGACACAGGTAGGCGTTCCTGAGAACGAGATGTCTAATCCGAGAGATTGATTTGAATACTATCTTGCTGTTTTCAAGAACGCAAGGTCTGTGGGATTATTTCATCGGTAAAAATCGACATTTGTATTGATCGGAAACCTCAAAAATCTAACGCAAAATGAACGTATTGGATCCTTAAGGTAGCGTTAACGCCCCCTTTCCATGTAGCGGGACAACCTTTTTCCCTAATGGAAACATGGTCCGGTTAGGTCTGTTGCGGGTTATCGCGTAATTTATTCTCGGGCCCTAAAATACGTGATGCGAAACTTCAGAACTCCTTTAACTAGCTTGATAACGATGCGGTACGTCATTCTTGTCGAACGGAAACGCGAAGCCCCGGCCATGTATACAGCAGAGGTCGATCGAGACGATGCTGCCTATCTACGCAAGGCCATCGATACGCTGCGTCCTCTCTCGGCGGAAGATTACATGCGCGGGCCGGCGGCTATCCTGCACATGCTTGCTCGGTACAGCTATGTACTGGACGGCAACGACGTTTATTGGTGTGTTGAATGGACGCCTGGCATGATCATGATCAAGTTCTCGCGCAGTGGCCAAATGCAATGGACCGCACTCCGATCGCCGGTACCAGATTTCGGCGGCCGGAATCCGACCAAAGAGGACTCTGCCGCTTATGACAAGGATGCCCCGAACCACCAAGTGAATCTCATCTTTGATCCATGGATCGCCCAGTCCGACGCCGAAGACCGCGAAGCCAAAGGTTTCCGACGCGCTGACGCCAAAACCGAAGCCACCTTCGAGGCGGCGCTCGCGAAGGTCAACGAAATCGGCGAACAAATCGAACTCCAGCATGGAAACGATCTGGAGGCTTGGGTTTATCGTGGTGAAGAAGAGGTCGAAAAAATGGTCGGAGAAGGAACTCGCATCGACTAACGCGCGCCGCGATACTCAAGCGTTGGGCGCCAATTCCGCAACGAACGCAATTTGGGTTCAGTGAGCGTCTACTCGTCTCGAACTCGTTTCCGATCGAACGGATCTGCCCTGCGTGCTACACCCAGCAGAGCTATCCGTTTACCAATCGGCAAACTCTCCGTTACGCTCAATTATCTGATCGTTTGAGGGGAAAAGTGTCGTCGATCTCAGTGAGTGCTTCGTCCCAGAAGTCCTCGCTTGCATCGTCATCCTGGCTAAACGCGACATCGATTAGATCAATATCGGCGACCACGGAATCGACGAGACGTGGATCGAGAGATTCATCTGTGATCGTCTTGGTCGAATCTACCTCCAGATCGGTCAATGATTCTAGCGTTTGATCAAGTTGATTCTCATGCGATGTGATCGTCTGACCAAGGGCGGGCAGGAAGTTCGGATATGTTCTCGAATCCTCCACGCTCGAGCTATCACTCACCTCCAGAAAGCTGATCGTGCTTTGCTGGAACGATGCGGTCGTTTGAAGGGGTGAAGTTTGGGAAACGATCAACGATTCGCCTTCCAACAGGCCACCGCCGTTATCCTGAATCACTGGTGTATCCGATAGTCCCGGCATGCGAATATTCGCTGAAGATGGCTTGGCAATGCCGAAATGTCGTAGCAAAAGCGAGAGATCATCGAACGACACGCGGCCGTTTCGGTTGTAGTCGAATCGGTAAACTTCAGGATTGGAGGCCTTCGCCTTTTTCCCGATGTGAGAAAGAAACTCGGCAAGATCGCTCAGCCCGATTCGTCCATCTTCGTCATGATCATAAATAACGGGTGCCATCTGCCCGATCACGTCGGAATCGACGGTAAAATGATCGCCCCCAACGACAGCGGCATCTTCGACAAAGAATCCAAGATCCGTTTCCAGTTCGGCGTAATGGCCTGATGTATCCGCAGATAACCCCTCAGGATTAGATCGATTTGGATTGAACGATAACGTTCCAAGTAGCACGCGATCCCCCGGTTGATATTCTGAAAGATCAACATCCACGAGCGTGAAGGTCGTGACCCGAACACCACCGCCAGAAGCATGCTCGACCGTTGCGGATGAACCTTCATACTCGGAGATCGTGGGGGCCTCGAACAAAGAGGTCGACGAGGTAAGCTGAACGTTTAGATCGACCGGAACGTCGGGCAATTCATCTTGAATGGTCAACCATACATGACCAGCTACGACCTGCCACTCGTGGAATACGGGAATTTCATCGTTCGTCGGACCGTTATCACCGGATGGTCCGTTGCCGTTACTCCCTGGGAGTTTCGATCCATTACCGCGTCCCCGACTTGGGTGATCTCGATCAAGCGTGACTGAAACGGTACTTCCATTGGTTCCGCCAGCTTCTGAAACACGAATTGTAACGGTCGCCGTATCCGCCGCCCCGTTGCCATCACTTACGGTATACGTGAAGAGATCACTTCCGACAAACGTGGCATTAGGGGTGTAAGTGATCGTTCCATCTGGATTTGCCTGGGCAACGCCATTCGCGGGATTGCCCAAAATACTGACGCTGAGCGCATCTTCATCCACGTCACTATCATTAGCCAAGACTGGTATGACGACGGGCACGCGTTGCTCGGTGCTGACGGTGTCGTCGTTTGCAATGGGATCATCATTCACCGAATTGATCGTCACAAAGACGGTAGCTGTAGCGTTCTTACCATCGCCATCGCTGATCGAATAGGTGAACGAGTCTGAGCCATGAAAATCAGCATTGGGAGTGTAGGTGAGAGTACCATCGATATTGGTACTCACGAGACCGTTGGCGGGGGCTCCAACTTGCGTGACCTGCAGACTGTTGCTGTCGATATCCGAATCGTTCGCAAGCACATCAATGACCACGGCCGTATCTTCCGTAGTGCTTATTGCGTCGTCTTTTGCAACTGGTTCGTCGTTAACAGAAGTGACCGTAATGGTTACTGTCGCCGTTCCGACGCCACCCACAAGTGAGTACTCGAAGCTGTCTATACCGAAGTAATTGGCGGCTGGTGTATAAGTAATCGTCCCGTCACCATTGAGCACAACACTTCCATTCGCTGGACTAGTTAGCGAATCGACGACTAATGGATCCGAATCGAAATCAGTGTCGTTATCGAGCACGGCAATCACCACGGACGAATCTTCCGCGGTTGTGGCCAAGTCGTCTTCAGCAATCGGAGCATCGTTTACCGGCGTGACCGTAACATTGACAGTCGCCGTATCGAAGCCGCCGTTACCGTCCGCGATGGTGTACTCGAAACTGTCCACACCGTTGAAATTCGCATTCGGTGTGTAAGCGATCGAACCGTTGGTCTCGATCGTGGCAGTTCCATTAGCAGGATTCGTCACTGCGATCACAGTCAATACGTCGCCCTCGACATCGCCATCGTTGTTCAGAACATCGATAGCCGCAAACGTATCTTCCGCCAGGACAACGACATCGTCCACGGCGATCGGAGCATCATTCAACGGAAGAACGGTCACATTCACCGTGGCTGTGTCTGTCCCGCCGTGTCCGTCAATGATTGTGTAGGTGAATGCGTCGGTCCCATTGAAGTTAGGATTGGGCGTGTAGGAAACGGTGCCGTCACCATTCAAGACGGCGACTCCATTGCTTGGCGACGAAACCGAACTCACTGAGAGCAGGTCGGAGTCAATATCGCTGTCGTTACTAAGCACATCGATGACAACCAGCGAATCTTCGTTGGTTACCACGACATCGCCCAAGGCAACGGGCTCATCGTTCGCGGGGCTTACGCCAACTGTTACCGTGGCCATATCCGTTCCGCCGTTCCCATCTGCGATCGAATAGGTGAAGCTATCGGAGCCATGGAAATTGAGATTCGGCGTGTAGGTAATCGTGCTATCCACGTTGATCAAGACGGAACCGGAAGCAGGACTAGATACGCTTGTGATGGTGAGCGAATCGCCATCCACATCGTTATCATTACTCAACACATCAATCACAATTGGCGTGTCTTCTGCCGTAGATGTTTCATCGTCGACGGCAACCGGTTCATCGTTCACCTGCGTGACAGTAATTGATACGGTTGCGGTATCCGTGCCACCGTTTCCATCGCTGATCGTGTAGGTGAAACTATCCGTTCCGTTGTAGTTTGCCGATGGCGAATACGTGACGGTGTTATCCGCGTGGACAACGACATTGCCATGGAGTGGGTTCGTAGTCGAAACAATTCCCAAAGAATCGCCATCGACTTCGCTATCGTTACTCAACAGAGCAATCACAACGGGAACGTCTTCCGCCGTAGATACTTCATCGTCGACGGCAACCGGTTTATCGTTCACAGGAACAACCGTGATCGACACGGTGGCTGTGTCGGTGCCACCATTTCCGTCGCTGATCGAGTAAGTAAAGCTATCTGCTCCGTGGTAGTCGGCGGAAGGTGAATAAGTAATGGTATTATCCGCATTGATGACCACGCTGCCATGAAGTGGATTGGAAGCGGAAACGAGTAACAAGGTATCGCCATCAATGTCGCTGTCATTTGCCAGGACGTCGATAACAATGGGTGTATCCTCATCAGTGCTGGCAACATCGTCCACTGCGACCGGACGATCGCTGGCGTTGTTAATACGAAGATCGACCGTTGCCGTCGCACTACCACCGGCACCGTCGATAATGGTGTAGCGGAAGCTATCGACTCCATTGAAGTTGGGATCGGGCGTATACGTGATGGTATTGTCTGGATTGATCACGACGGTTCCGCTACTTGCGTTACCGACAGATTCCACGGACAGTGGGTCACCATCGACATCGAAATCATTAGCGAGCACCGAGATGACGACCGCAGCATCTTCGACGGTGGTTGACACATCGTTGGTGGCGACCGGATTGTCATTGACGGGACTGACGGTAACCGACACAGTGGCCGTGTCCGCGCCTCCAAGACCATCGCTTATTGTGTAAGTGAAACTATCTACACCATTGAAATTGGGATCTGGCGTATAAGTAACCGTCCCGTCAACGTTGAGTACAGCACTTCCATGTGACGGTGCAGCAACCCCAGTCACCGAAAGCGAATCTCCTTCTACGTCCGTATCGTTGATGAGCACGTCGAAAATGACAGCGACATCTTCGTTTGTTAAGAAGCTGTCACTGTTCGCATCAGGTGCGTCATTGACGGAGTCAACCGTAATCGCGACCGTGCCCGTATCAGTTCCTCCCTGTCCATCGTTAATTGTGTACAGAAAGCTGTCGGTACCAAAAAAGTTCGCATTCGGTGTATAGGTGATCGTGCCGTCGTTATTGACCACCACCGTACCGTGATTCGGATTGGTAACGGAAGAGATCGTCAGCGGGTCGCCATCGATATCGCTATCATTGCTGAGCAAATCGAATACGGCAGGAACATCTTCGTCGGTCGTCCCGGTGTCTGCATTTGCAACAGGCTTATCGTTCACCGAATTCACGGTAATGGTGACCGTTGCGGTATCGACACCTCCGTTTCCATCGCTCACATCATAGGTGAAACTATCAGCACCGTGGTAGTTTGCATCTGGCGTGTAAGTAATCGTTCCGTTTCCGTTCAACACGACAACGCCATGCGCCGGACTACTCATACCTGAGACCGCCAATGGATCGCCGTCGACGTCTGAGTCATTGGCAAGCACGTCAATCACCACGGCAGTATCTTCATCGGTCGTTTGGGCATCGTCGATCGCGATTGGCGAATCGTTTACCGAATTGACGGTTACCGAGACTGACGCCGAACTGACTCCCCCTTTTCCGTCATCAACGGCGTAAGTAAACGTATCGACTCCATTAAAGTTGGAGTTGGGAGTGTAGACGATCTCCTGATTCGGATTAACAAAGACACTGCCATGCAGTGGCGTAGTGGTCCGCACAATGGTTAGCGAATCTCCTTCGATATCGGTGTCGTTCGCCAATACGTTGATAAGCACAGAATTATCTTCGTCGGTCGTCGCACCGTCGTCCGACGCGGTTGGATAATCGTTGACAGGCGTAACCGTTAACACAACAGTCGCCGTATCCGATCCACCATTCCCGTCACTGATTGAGTAGGTGAAGCTATCCTGACCGTTGAAGTTCGACTCCGGGGTGTAGGTGAACGTGCCGTCTGAGGCAAAGTCGACCGTACCGTGAGATGCCTGCGTTAGCAGAGATGCCGTCAGCGGATCGCCATCCGCGTCTTGGTCGTTCAAGAGAACGCCGCCTGCTGAAGATACCGTCCCCATTCTCGTGCGGAACAGCAAGTCGTAATCGTTGTTGCCTGGCGTTTGACGCAGTTGCCCATCCACCCAGAGTGAACCAGCCGTGTAATTGTCGCCGTTGACGAGGTCGGAGTTTGTAGCCAATAGAAAGACATCTGCCGGGGCAAGCGAGAATGCCCCGATGGTGAATACCTCCCCCGCTTGTAGATAGATGTTGGCGGCAGCGACATCAATCGTCAGCCAGCCGTCGATGTCGCTGGCCTGCAACGTGTGTTGCATGCGGAAGTCAGGCGTGTCGGTTTGAAGTGCCGAACCGACATTGACGTAGAAGTCGAGCGTATTCCCGACATCGCTAAATTGACCGATATAAACATCGACCGACTTAAGATACCCCGATTGACCGGCCACGATTTGTTGTTGTAGATCAAGCGATGCGGCATTGAACTGGTGACGCCCTGTGTCCCGGTCGTTCACTTGATCGAGGGTTCCTGTTCCAGAGGACACTGATACGACCAATGGTACATCTTCGCTAGTCGCATAGGCATCGTCTTGGGCAACCGGCGGCGTATTGACGGCTTCCACCACAACAGAAACGGTGGCGATATCGCTCCCTCCCTTTCCATCATTGATTGTGTAAGAGAAGCTATCGTTTCCAGAAAAGCCCGTTGCCGGCGAGTAGGTCACCGATCCGTCACGATTAACCGAAACCGTTCCATTGGAAGGCTGCGTTGTTTGCGATACTTGCAGTGGGTCGCCGTTTGCATCGGTATCGTTATCGAGCACATTAATAACAACCGCATTGTTAACCGTTGTTGTTGCCCGATCGTCGACCGCTATCGGCGGATCATTTACTTCGCTGACGGTAATCTCAACGGTGGCAACGTTAGAATCGAGTCGACCGTCGTTCGTCTTGTACGTGAAGGAATCGGTCCCGATAAAGCCTGCATCTGGGAAATAAGATAACGTTCCGTCAGGGTTCAGAGTTAGCGTGCCGTGCGAGGGTCCATCAACCAGCATCGCCGTAAACAGGTCGCCATCGATATCGCTGTCGTTGGCAAGCACACCAGCCCCAGTGCCAATCGCCGTGTTGTAGAGGATAGTGCCGGTTAATGGTGGCATAATGATGCCATCCTCGATTCCTTGCTGAGTGAACCGAGCGGCGAAACTGGTAATCGGATTGCTGGTGGATGTGGCCTGACCATAATCGACATCGTAGATCGTGAACTCGCCAGCTAGCAGGTTGTTTCCACGGCCGTCACCTGATACGTCAAGTCCTGGTTCGGAGGAACTCTGGAATGGCCAACGGGTTGCGTCGGTGTAATACCCAGGGGTCAGAAGAGCATCCATTGCTGCAGCGAAATCAAGATTCCAAAACGTATCGCCTTGAAGTGAGATCGAAACGCCTGAATCGAAATTCCTCGTCCCAGAAAAACTCGTATTACTATCATCGTAGTACCACGACTTCCCGGCTCCGACAAAGTCACCCGGGGCACTATCCATCGATAACTGAAACACCGGAAGGGCACTGATCGACAACGATTCGCCGACGTTAATCGCAAACTGATCGCCAACGGCGATCGGTGCATCGTTAACGGGTGTCACTTCTATTGTTACGCTTGCTTCGGTGAAGTTCCCCTGAATGTCAGTAGCACGAAATACGAACGTATCGGTTCCGTTGAAATTTGGATCAGGTGTGTAGTTAAACTTGCCTGGGACATTCGAGTCAAAGACAAGCGATCCGTTTGCAGGTCCGGACACTTGGCTAAATGCGACCGTTTCTCCTTCGACTTCGAGGTAGCCAATTTCGGCGGTCACGGCCTGATCTTCATCGGTGGTGACAACGAGCGTATTGTCAACATAGGGGGGATCATTAACAGGAGCGATGGTAAAAGAAATCGTTCCCGTGTCGGAGTTTCCTTGACCGTCCGAAACTTCGTAGATGAAACTATCAGATCCGAAATAATTCAACGTGGGAGCATAAAAGAAAGTGCCATTCGTGCGCGTAACTGCATTACCGTGAAGCGGAGCCTGGACTACGCGATAGGTCAACGTAGCTCCATCTGGCGCAGTAACGGGAAGTGTTCCGTTGTAGAAAGCATCTTCATCGATCGTCAACGAAAGATCGTTCGCGACGACACCATCCGTGACGGAGACTTCTAGTTCGAAGGCGCCGATATCAGACTCGGCTCCCTGAGGTCTAAAAATACCCCGCTGATCGATCGACGTCGAACGGTTGATATTCCCAGTGTCAATCGCAGGACTGCCGGCTAACAGTGCATGGGTAAACGTTAGCCCGCCGTTATCGGCAAGCACGCCCAAGTTGGGGTCGATCGGAGTGGTACTACTACCGACCAGGTCACCAACGGCATTGAAACCGGTGCTGCCGCTGGAATCACCGACGAGATTGAAGCCCAAACTGCTAACCGTTCCGACAACATCTGTACCAGAATTGGATCCGAAGTTCCCCGCAATGATTGAATTGGTGATTGAGGGGGCGTTGCTTGAAGAAACGCGAATGCCAGCACCGTCGTTGTACACAATGGTGCTTGAAGTAATATCAAAGCTGTTGGCAGTTAAGTAGCTGTTAATTCCCCCGCCAAAAATTGCTCGATTTCCAGAGAGCGTCGAGTTCGTCAGCGCAAGACTTGCATACGATCCTCCTTGTAAATTAATCGCCCCGCCCTGCCCGCTTCCGCCGTTCTGGGAGACCGCCGTGTTGTTGTCTAAGGTCGAAGCTTCAATCGTCAGGGGCACGAAATTCTCAATTGCCCCGCCGGATACTGAACGGTTCTGCGTCAACGTGGAATTGAAGATATCAAGTCGTACCCGGTCAGGCGAGTTGGAAACCGTTCCGGCCGCATAAATCGCTCCTCCCGAATTACTCGCGTAGTTGTTCTCGAAACGACTATCGCGGATTTCGAGCGCACCGCTCGTTGAAATCGCTCCACCGACGCCATAACTGGAAGTTCCGGAAGTTGCTGGTGCCTGGTTATCAACGAAAATGGCATCGGTGATGAGCACATCGTTGTAGAAATCGATCCGCATCGCTCCGCCACGAGTTAGGGGAAAGGTGGTCCCTAACGTCCGACCACCCCGGAACGTGATCCCGTGAAACTCGACATCTCGGTCGAGTTCGAATTGTCCACGATGAATCTCGAAGATTCGCTCACCGATACCAGAATCTCCTCCAGCATCAATGACGGTTAAACCAGAACCGGCACCATTGATTGTAATATCGTCCGTGATATCAAGATCGCCTCGCTGGGCCGTATCATCAGCAGCTCCCGAACGAGTTAACCGGTAAGTTCCAGCCGGGAGCGTGATCGTATCGTTGCCGATCGTGGCGTTCGCTTCCATGATTGCGGCACGCAGACTCGTGTTTCCACTTGCGTCTTCCGCGATCCCATCGCCAGGATTCACGTCGATCGTATCGAGCGTTGTGTTAACGATGAAGTTTGCCGCCAACATGGCTCGTTGTTCGAGCGTGTCGAAGCGAAGCGTTCGAGCTTTATGCTGGCGACGTGCGTACCGGTTGCGGCGAGAGACTCGTTTGGGTTGGCGCATGGGGCTATCAATCGTGCATTAGACGAGGAGCGAAGCATGTGGGGGAGAGCCTGAATTCGACGCAGTGTTCATGGAAACAGATACCCACTGAGACGGAATTCACACTAAGCTGCGGTAAGTTAAAACTAGCGCAACCCATAAGTCAAGGAAAATCATAAAAGTACATAACTGCATAATCTGTTAGCTAGGACAACAAAAGAACTCGCGACTCCAACCTCCTTACCTCTTTACGAATTATTCACTTCTTCTACGCCGTACGTTGACGTGTCTGACGTGTTGACCCGCTTCTGGAGTCGTTTTGAATTGCGAAAGTGAAGTCCGATACCTACCGCCTCGACCATCCCTGCTTGAGTTGCTTGAAATGGACGGTCACGTCATCGCTGAAGCCGATTGAACGGTCGGAATTGACGCAGCTTTATTGAAGGATCAAAATGCAATTCGAGCGAATAGACGCTCGCGCGGTCAATCGATCATCGATGCGGCCTTATTCCCACCGATAGCGACTCTTCGATCGCGGTAGGCAACGCGGTCCCAAGTGAAGTCGCAACCTATGGCGATTCCGTCGCCAATACTCGAAAGATAACCATGCTTCTTGTGCGTTCGCAGCCGCAATCTGGCATCCGCAACTGGCTACCATGCGTTTTGCGAAGTCGATTTGCAAGGTATGCCGCGTTCGGATTGCTTTCCTTGCTGTGGCAATTCGTATTGGTCGACCTCGTAACGGCAGCATCGCCTGACAAGCCAAATATCGTCGTTATTATGGCGGATGACATCGGTTACGAGTGCCTCGGTTGTTACGGCTCCAAGGCGTATCCCACTCCTAACATCGATCGGCTGGCGGCGGAGGGGATGCGATTTGAGAATGCTCACGCTCAGCCGATCTGTACACCCTCGCGAGTGCAGATCATGACGGGTATCTATAACAATCGCAACTACATCCAATTCGGGTTGCTGGATCCCAACGCGACGACCTTTGCTAACATCTTGCGAGACGCTGGTTACGAGACGTGCATCGCCGGAAAGTGGCAACTCAAAGGTGGGTATGAAGGACCAGACAAGTTTGGCTTCAATCATTATTGCCTCTGGCAGCTCACACGGCGGCCAAGCCGCTACCCGAACCCAGGCTTAGAAATCGACGGTAAGGAAGTTGACTTCAAGAATGGTGAATTCGGCCCAGACGTCGTAAGCGACTACATTTGCAACTTCATGGAAGAGCATCAGGAAAAACCGTTCTTGGTTTACTATCCGATGATCGCCCCGCACTGGCCCTTCTTGCCGACACCGGATCACCCCGATTGGGATCCGACGATGTGGCGTGACAAGACGACCGAACCTGGTGGGTTTAAGGGACCGAAATATTGGGACGCGATGGTTCGGTACACCGACAAGATGGTCGGTAAAGTCATCAACAAGCTTGACGAGCTTAAGCTTCGCGAAAACACGTTGGTTCTATGGACAGGTGATAACGGAACTTATACCAGTATTGTCACCCCTTTTCATGGCCGTGACTATCGAGGTGGCAAGGGTAGCCCACAAGATAATGGTACCCATGTTGGTTTTCTCGCGAGCTGGCTTGGCAAAATTGAAAAAGGCAAGGTCGTGGAAGACTTGGTCGACTTCAGCGATGTACTGCCAACCGTGCTGGAAGTTGCCGGCGTCGAAGTTCCAGAAAAGCTCAACATCGATGGCGTAAGCTTGGCCCCCGTTTTTTCTGGGAAGCAGCGAGAAAAGCCGTACATCTATTGTTGGTACGAACGCAACGGAATGCGTGGTAAGGCATCCCAGCATGTACGGGATGCCCAGTACAAGCTGTACGCAGATGGAAGATTGTTCGACGTCTTGGCCGATCCCGACGAAAAGAAAGCTTTGGCCAAGAGTACCATCCCAGCGAAAGATGCCGAGCGGATCGAACGCCTACGCGACGGACTTAAGAAGCACGTCGCAGTCACTGAAGCGTCCGATCCGATTCAAAAGAAGCGTCGGCAAGACTTTAAGGAGTAGCGGTCGTTTGTTTCATCTCTGCAGCGACCTCTTCCACCTTCCGCATGACACGCATCAAGTTTTCGCCGAGGATACCGCGAATTTGCTCTTCGGTGTAACCACGATCGAGTAAGCCTTGCGTGATGTAGGGGTAACGGCTGACGTCCTCAAGGCCTTCGGGCAGAGCGTCGACTCCATCGAAGTCGGCGCCCAAACCAACATGTTCCCAACCGGCGACCTTCACCAGGTGATCGATATGATCGAGAACGTCTTCAATCGTGCCTAGCTGCATCGGATTCTCACGATCCCATTTTGCCATTCGTACATTGGCTTCGGCTAAACCGACTTCGTCGATCAACTTTTGTTTCAGAGCGAAGCGAGTCGAGTATCGCTGGGCAGATTCTGGAACAACGAACGCCGAGTAAAAGTTCACCATCACCAAGCCTTCAGTGTCGTGTACCCGCTTCAAGACGTCGTCTGGAACATTACGTGGTGAATCGGCGACGGCTCTAGCGGATGAATGCGAGAAGATGATCGGAGCCTTGCTGACATCCATCGCAGCATGCATGGTCTTTGCCGATACATGTGAGATGTCGACCATCATTCCAAGTCGATTCATTCGTTGAATAACTTCGACACCAAACGGACTCAAGCCGCCGGTTTGCTCCTCATCAGTGCTCGAATCCGCCCAGCTCAAGTTCTTGCTATGCGTCAATGTCATATAGCGAGCACCTTGATCGTAAAGGTGATTCAGGTTACTTAGCGATTCTTGAATGCAATGGCCACCTTCCACACCGATCAGCGAAGCCAGCTTACCACTCTTCGTGATGCGTTCGATATCATCCACGGTCATCGCCAGTTCGAATTGATCGGGATAAAGCTCAACCATCTTCTTTACAAGAGCAATTTGTTCCAGCGTGGTCAAAAACGCCGTTCCATCATCGTCGAGAGTTGCCGGAACGTAGACCGACCAAAACTGAGCGCCGACGTTGCCAGCCTTCAAACGAGGAATATCGGTGTGCAGTTTCGGCTGTGGCTTGCGAATGTCAATCTTCTCGAAACTGCTGTCCCCCTTCTCACGAACCTCCCACATCAAGTCGTTATGACCATCGATCACCAAGGACGATTCGTGAATTCGTTTCGCTTCCGGGCTGAGTGTCATTTTGTTATCCGTCTTCGCCGAATTGGGTGGAGTTTGCGTCCAAGTCCAACGCCACAAATTGCGGGAATCGGAATAACGAGCGTCGGTGCCGCTGGAACCAAGGACAATTAAGATCCGGCGATCCCCTTCCCGCTCGCAGCAGGAAGCGAGACAAGCGCCCGCTTTACTAGTAGTACCTGTCTTGATTCCCAGATAGTTCTGGTACTTCAGCAAACGATTTGTATTATCCCACTCGACTTCGCGCTTCGATCCGTCTGGTTTGGTCACGTGTGTTTTGTAGTTTGCCGTACCCACAACTTTGGACAAGATCGGGCTCTTCATGATCTCGCAGGCCAGCTTGGCTTGGTCGGCAGCAGTTGTCAGGTGCTCGTCGTGATCCAGACCGTGCGAATTGCGATAGCCGGTCTTGTCCATTCCCAACGACTTTGCTCGCTGGTTCATTGCTTCGATGAAACGATCGTATCCCTTCGCGTCGCTTTCTTCTCCCACTCGATCGCCGAAGTGCTCGGCAAATGCAACCGATGCATCATTGCCCGATGGCAAGAGCAAACCATACAAAAGATCTCCCACCGAAACTTTCTCGCCAGCGTTGACATCGCTGGTGGAACCAACCGTCTTGTCGGCGTTTTCAGAGAAGGTAATGGTCTCGTTAATTGCGTCTGGGTCTTTCTCCAAGACATCGTTCACCAAGATGGCGGTCATCATCTTGGTAACACTAGCCGGATGAAGTCGCTCCGTATCCTTCCATCCGTCCAGCCGCTTTCCACTCTTCGCATCAACCACAATCCAAGCGTCGCAGGTCACGACTGGTGGTCCATCGAGGGGATCGATCTTTTTGGCCAAGGCATCGGGTGCATCGGCGATGGCTAGAGATAGGTGCGTGGCAAAGAAGACGCCAAAGAGAAACAACGCCGACAGAATCGTGCTGTGGCGGAAGTAGTTCGAAAGCATCGGTGCGATCCTCGTCATGGGAATTGCAAGCAAGAGATATGGTGTTCAACCTATTCTCTGCTCACCGTCCCAGCAATGAGGAACTGCGCAAATAGATATCTTTTTTGCGCAGTTCCCCACGGCTTCATAGTTCGCCGCGGGGAACGCACAAATTAACGGCAAAACTACGCCAAGACGACTTCAATACTTTCTTCGGCCTGGGCGATCGCCAACTGCGAGAAGCTCGACTCTCCAGCCTTAAATCTGCCGACATGAACTGTATAGGTTCCTTCCGCAAACACTGGCGGACGGAACGAAGTGCCACCAACGCGTTGGGTGTAAAGCACCTCGCCGGTTTCCTCTCGCACGACCTGAACAACCGGGTTGTCCGTTTCGTCGAACTTCAACTCCGGCAGAAAACCGACCGGCTTGCGACCATCGTAATCGGCCACGGCCACCTTGATCGGCCAACCAGGGAACTGCTCGCCATCTCCCTTCTTCGCATCCGAGAAACGTGGCCAGCATTCAATAGTGACCTCTTGCGTCTTCTTGTTGAATCGCACGATCCCGTAACCGTCGGCTCGCTGCTTTTCGTCGCGGATGTTTGGCGGGTTGGCGTACGCCATCATCGAGATCTTGTTACCCAGGCCATCCTTGAAGTCGCCCGTCCATGGAAGTGGGCTATCAGGCACCGGATGTGGACCTGGCTTTTCATCAAGCGGATGCCACCAACGTCCGTAGATCGTATTGACCAACGCCGGGCTGGTGAATCCGTAAGGGCCGTCACCGAAGTCATCGATACCGTGCTTCACAACCACGGCCAAGTGCTGGTCGCCACAAAGATGGATCGCTTTCGCTCGGCGGATCTCTTCCAGAGCTTTCTTACGTCCCGTTTGCGGCCAGCCGTTGCAATCGAGGTCGGCCAACAAACGCCCCGTTTCGGAACCGTGCATATGAACGGCACCACAAAAAGCGGTTTGCGAGAGAACGCACTTCATCTGCACGTCGCTCCAATCTTGTCCCCAATCCTTCAGGAACTTCAACTGTCGCTCGCCGAGCAGAACCAAACCAGGCAAATCGATCGACTTCGGATCGTAGCTAGGATCGTTGATATGATCCGGACGCGGACCCATTTGAGGAATCTTGCCTGCCGGGCCGCTCTTGAACTTACGGTCTTCGAGAATCGCGAAGTCGACGCCACCGACCTTCATGCTGGTGAAGTAAACGGTAATGCCACGTTCGATGGTTGCCGGATCAGGGGAATCAGGGAGGTGCCACGACTGTTGTCGCTGAACCATGTTGACGTATTCGGCAGGAAACATGAAGCCGCCATCCGCGTTGCCAGGCAGCGTCGAGAGCTTGCCATTCTCGCCCCAGAGGTTAGGCTGGCCGACGTCATGATCGTCAGGCGTACAGATCGCAGGACGATCACGAATGACATCGCGAAATTGAAGTCCAAATTCAATCCAACCTGCAGTATGTTCTGTGTGGCGGTAGGTTTGATCGCCGGCGAAGAACAATAGATCTGGATCTTGCAGCAGCAGGTTTTCCAGAATCTCAGGTCGAGCACCGACCGTCCTGCTTGAGTTACAAGACATGTTGGCCACGACGATCGTTTCTTTGTCGATCGGATCTTTGCGGATCGAACCTTCAAACATCGCCTTCTTACCGTGACGGACGCGATAAGGCACCGTTTTCGATCCGTCCCAATCTTCAACACGGAAGTGAGCACTCCAGCCAGGGAATAGGACCTCTTCCTTTGCGATCTCGACCCACTCGTCATCTTGTTTGATTTCGAGACGGGCGATGCGTGCTTCATCTGGCTTTAGTGGATAAAGCTGGGCGGTCATCTTCATTACACCGTTATTCTGGGTGTAAACCGCGAAGGCGACTACTTCGTCACGTGGGACGAGCATTGGCGGAGGTGGCGTCTTACCGTTCGCCTTCTTGTCCCACCAATTGCCAACGGCCAGCGAGTCCAAACGCTTGTGGTCTTCGCCAAACGGCATCGCGGGATCGATGTCCGCAGGGATAGCGGAATCTTGAGCCGAAACCAACGCCGCGGGGCCACCCCAGGCGAAGATCGAAGAGAGTTTCAGCCAGATACGTCGAGAGAGCTTCATGATTTTTGCTTACGAATAGAAACAAACTAGGCAGGTTAGTTGATCTTTATATTTTGGCGCAAACCACGGCCCAAACAACCAGTTTTCCCCGTTTCCTGCGTAAATCCGAGCGAAGATTCAGCTACGCGCAGCAAAAAACGCCCAAGCCGCACTGGGCCGGGGCGTTTTATTGGTTCACTTGCCAGAGTTACAAGGAAACCTGTTCAATTTGCGAAACAAATCGGTTGGCATCTCCCTCCAGGAACGCCGCCACGACTTGGAAAACCGAGTCGCTGAAGCCACCCACATTCAGGATGTCGATCCGCTCCGGTGCTTGAGCCGTTCCATACGGTTGAAGGTCAATACAAATCAACTTGGGCGAAGGAATCTCCACCCCTCGTAGCTTCAATTGATTCTTCACGAACTGTTGCCAGGTTTCCATCACCCCAGTCGCACCGTGATACCCGTATCCGTACGGCTGACCGTTGTTGATCCAGCTTTGATTATCGCTAAGCAAAACCACACCGGCGAAAGGCCGATTCCGCATTCGCTCGTTGGCCGCACGTAGTGGAACACTGCATTCCGTTGCACCACCACCGTAGCGAGCCAAGCGATCGGACAAGCTTAGAATCGAATCACTCGGATCGATTTTCGCATCGTACGCAATCGTATCGAACGGGATCACCACGCTATCCGGATTACGACGCAGGATCGCTGCCGCGAACAACGCCGCCACATCGATACAACGCATCGCCGTTGTTCCGCCACGTCCGCGATATCCGGTTACCGGAGAATGCATCGAGCCTGAAACGTCCAAGCCGATCACAACCGGTCCAGCTAGTTGTGGCACGTTTCCACATGCGTGCTCAGCCGCTTGATGCAGTGCCGACTTGATTGCTTGTGGCAACTGGTCGTCGGCATGCTTGTAAGCGGCCAGGTACTGGTAAGGGAATTGCTTGGAACGCAAGATCTCACGCTTGTCCGACAAACGCTTCGCAATCAACGATACCATCGCCTCGTCCCGCTTACCGGACTCGAACGAAAGTGCTCCCTGACGCAGCAGCGTATTCAGGTTCATCCGCAACGCCTGTGGTCCCATCTGCTTGGCGATTGCCTTCCAGGCGTTCGCATCCTTTGCCTTATCGGCCAGCAAGTCCCAACGAACGGGCAGTTCGTTCACGATACGTGCCTGCACACTTCCCTTCTCCGCTTCACGATACGTGATCAATTGCCGAACGACCTCTGGCAAATCACTGAACGTTGCCGGTTGCCACTGAGTAACGTGCTTATCGGTCAGCCAACCGAACAATGCACGCCGCTCGTTATTGACTGGCTTAGGCCGCGCCATCCGCAAGATGTCGCGCAGCGAAGGATCGTTTCCAATCGAAGCTGACAACATTGCGCGTGGCGAAGCGTTGTTCAGCCAACGCTGAAACGCCCGCTTCAAGCTGGAAGACAACCCGTTGCGACCGAAGCGACCACTCCGCACCATCTGAAACACCGTCCGCAGCATGCGGCCGTTATCAACAACACGATCGAACACCTGGTGGGTCAGATCGGTATCGCGAACCGACAACATCACCAGCAGCGCAGCAGGCATATCCTTCATCAAACCGCGTTCACGCGAATAAATGGCCAGCTTCGCTAGGAACTTGTCGTCCTTCACTTCGTCAGCCAGCTTTAGCACATGATCCAACTGGTCTTCCCCTGAAGCATAGAACGTTCCCGCCAAACAGCCGGTCGTTGCCAACTGAGCCAATGCATGCTTAGGTGCAAGAGCGTAGGCTGGTCCGCCTGCTTCATTGCGAGCGATCGCTTGAGACTGCTTTGACTTCACGCTTCCAAATAGAAACTTGTTCGCCATGGAATCTTTCTCCTGGCATCGGGGAATGAAAATAGAAAAAGGCACACTCGACGAAATGGTGGCGAGAGCTTCGGCCCGCATGTTGAAGCGTTGAGTTCTTCTGAGATCAACGCCCGTAAGGCGGGCCGACAAGACTCGAACTTGTTAAAACCATGGACTCCCAACCGGCAGTCGAGGGTGTGATGGTGAATAAGGAGACCGACGAAGGTTTGACCAGAGGCTTACGTCGCTCTACCAATTGAGCTACACCCCTGAAATGAAAAAGCAGGGGTGGCAGGACTCGAACCTGCAACCTACGGTTCCAAAAACATGGACTCCAATCGGCAGTCGGTCATCGTTTGGGCCGGCGTGCTTACCGAAAGCAAGCCAGCGAGGCTGCGGGAGTTGGAATTGAACCAACGACCCTTCGGTTCAAAGCCGAAGATCGCATACCATCAGCGAAAATCCCGCATGATTTGCGAGGAGTGCCTTTTTCTTAAGAGCTGCCCTAGGCAACGAAAAAAGCTCCCCGCCAACTTTGACGAAGAGCCTATGCTGCCTGCTTGGCAAATAGGTCAATGCGTCAAAGACTGAGATAGATTCGATTGAATTGAAGTGTTTGTTGTTTCAATTCTTGCTCGAACCTGGGTTGCAGAAATGGTCGTGTTGATTGCCTTCGCGAGAACACTTGATCTCTCCTGGATCGTGCCCAACCAATGCTTAGTCGGAAAGATGATAATTTCGTTCTGCTAGGTAAGACCACGCATGCGCAAATCGGTTCGCACGGTACGCGAAAATTGTTACCAATAACTTAAGACACTAGTGCAACAAATCATGGCCAAGGATACCCAGGGCAAAACCAAGTACCGCCCCCAACGGCGGCGCCCAAGCGTTTTCTAGTCGTACGCCAGGGGCAATGTCTTGAAATACCAGAAAGAGAATACCACCTCCCGCAATCATTTTGATCACGGCGACCAGCGTAGGAAATTGAGCTAAAAGAAAGTAGCCACTGAGGCCAGCGATCGGTCCCAACATCGCCAGCCCAGCGAAAACGACCACGATTCGAAGTCCGGTTAAACTAGGACCGCGGTTCATTTCTCGATACGCGTTGAATCCTTCCGGGAAGTTCTGTAGTCCGATCAAAAAGGCCAATAACAAACCAGAATCACCGCCAGTGCTGAAGACCGCCCCCAGGGCCATCGCCTCGGGAATGAAGTCGGCCAACATCGCAACAAGCTGGCTCGTGGCACTCTTCCTTCGCGCCAACATAATATCGAGCCAGCAGAAGATCACGCCTCCGACGATGAACCAGGTTACGGACTCAATGGGACTCAGTATTTCACTCGCTTCCGGCACCAATACCAAAGCTACGGCCGAGAACAACGCACCACCACCAAATGCCAGCACGGCATGTCGGAATTCTTCCTCTAACCAGTCAGGATGGATGTGTTCAAAGCGTGCCAGAATCGCCCCAGCCGGCATCGAAAGCCCAGCTAATAAGGTCAAGACAGCTACCGTTATCCAATCGTCCATGGCGGAAAACTTAGAAGTGAAATTGGAAACATCCCGATTCACCGAAACCAACGATTCTTTTCGGCGCGTTGTTTGCTCGTTAGTTTCAGCAATCTATTGAAATTGATCAATCCGTTTGCCGTGCGAGATTTACGGCCTCATCGGACGTAGTGCGGGAGCGTCGAGCAGCCAGTATGGTGCTCGTCCGACCATCATTCAGCTCCAATTTTCGGAAAAGGAAGGTCTTTGCCATGAACCCCCAAATGATTCAATCGCTCGTTAACGAACCCAGCGATGTCTGCGTTTCGCTCTACATGCCGATGTTTCGCTTTGGTAGAGAGGTCCAGCAAAATGAAATTCGCTTCCGGAACCTATTAAAAGATGCAGAGCAATTGCTCACTCAAGACGAAGCCACGACGGAAGAATCTCGCAAGGCAGTGTTGAGTCAGTTGGAAGAGTTCCGACTTGATACCAATCACGATGCCTGGAAACATCCGCGGGCTGGATTGGCTTTGTTCGCCACTCCTGACTCGCTGGAGGTGTTTCCAATGGGCTACGTCATGGGCGAACAAGTACATGTCGGAGAACGATTCTATTTGAGGCCACTTCTTCCCGCACTGCATGGCGATGGCAGCTTTGTTGTGCTGGCCGTCAGTCAGAAGCATGTTCGCCTATTCGAGGGGAATCGCGACTCGCTGGAGGAACGCTTCCCAGAGGACTTGCCAGATAACCTGAAGGATGCTTTGAACATCGACGATTACATCACGTCGATCCAGCACTTTAGTTACTCCAGCGGTAACAATGTCGATACGATGTACCACGGACAAGGCGCCGGTGAAGACGATCACAAGGCAAACATTCTGCAGTTCTTCCATCGGATTGATGGTCCGCTTTCTGAGTATCTGGAAGGTCGTGACGATCCACTGATCTTCGCTGGTGTCGACTACCTGTTTCCAATCTTTAAGGAAGTAAGTAGCTACAAACATCTGCTAGCCGAGGCGGTCGAAGGCAACTTCGATGATGCCTCGATCGAAGAGATTCATAGCAAGGCGCTGACAATCGTTGAGCCTCATTTCCAACAGGAAACGACGGAAGCGATTGAGAGTTATCAGGACGCTTACGGACGTAACTGTGCCACCGAAGACCTCGATACCATTTTGCAGGCCGCCCAGATGGGAGCAGTAGATACGCTACTCATTCGAGAGAAAACTCCGGTTTGGGGGCACCTGGATTCAGACGGACACGTCCAACGAGACGAAGCCCCTAGTGAAGTCAGCCTCGATCTTTTGGATGAAGCCGCGGTTGAGACGCTCGATAAGGGGGGTGACGTGTACGTCGTGCGTACCGAGGACTTCCCTTCTGAAAAGAGTTCGGCCGTTGCAAAACTCCGTTTCGCTATCGAAGCAACGACCTCTTCTTAATTGAAAGAGAAGTCGATTAGCGAGCAAAGCCCTGAACATGCTCAAGGGCTTTGGTCGTCACCACGCGGCCACGTGGCGTGCGAACGAGAAGTTCCGTTCTTAAGAGAAACGGCTCAACTTCATCGGCCAAGGTTTCCGGGGCGGCGTTCATGGTATGAGCGATCGCCTCGAGACCGGCCGGGCCTCCTCCAAACACGCGGATGATCGTGCTCAAGTATTTGCGATCCTGGTTATCAAGACCAAGCTTGTCAATCTCTTGCATCTTCATCGCATCATGAGCGAGATCGAGCGTAATGTGTCCATCCGCCTTACTCGTGACGTAGTCGCGAATCCATCGCAAGCGGTTATTTGCTACCCGTGGAGTTCCACGACTCCGCTGCGAAATCTCAAGCGACGCATCATCCTCAATCGTCACGTCCAGTTTCGCAGCGTTGCGCCGAATGATCTCGGCAAGCTCTTCATTGGTATAGAAATCAAGATGTTCTCGTAAGGGAAAACGATCTCGTAGGGGTGCCGTAAGCATCCCGCTACGCGTTGTCGCGCCGATAAGTGTGAACGGTTTGATCTGCAGATTGATGGTCCGGGCATTGGTCCCCTCCCCGAGCACGATATCGATGCGAAAATCCTCCATCGCGGTATAAAGGTATTCTTCAACCGCTTTGGGCAGACGATGGATTTCGTCGATAAACAGAATTGAACGCTCGTCGGCGTTGGTCAGGTAGGGTACGAGATCTTTCGGTGCTTGTAGTGCCGGTCCCGAAGTAAGTTGAAAGTTAACCCCCAGGTCCTTAGGAATGCAAGTCGCAAAGGTTGTTTTACCGAGCCCAGGGGGACCATCGAATAGGATGTGCCCTAGCGGTTCATCCCGTTTCACGGCCGCGTCGACCACCACTTTCAGTCGTTCGCGGACTTCCAACTGGCCGACCATTTCGGAGATGGATTGTGGGCGGAGGCTACGATCTTCCTCGTTGGGGCTGTCATCGCCGCGCAAAACCGTTTCCCTGCCCATCCTGGCACCCTTTAATTTCCCTGGGAAGACTTCAATGTCACGTGTAAGTGAACAAGTGTGGACTATTACGGTTCCACTATAACAAATGATCCCCGAGGTCGGAAAGTTCGGAATCCGGAGAGTGAGCAAGATGGATAATCTACAAACCAGTCAACGTTTGACGCCAGTTTGGTTTCAAATTGCAGGTCTAGCTGCGTGGCTGCTCCTTTGCTTCGCTGCCGCGGGAGTCGGTTCATCGGTCACCATCCCGCAAATCCCGACTTGGTATGCTGAGATCAACAAACCGTCGTTCAACCCTCCAAATTGGATCTTTGGGCCAGTTTGGACTGCACTCTATTTGATGATGGCCTTTTCCGTATGGCTCGTGTGGATGAAAGCTGGTTGGCTCGACGCACCTGGGGCGCTGGGGGTGTTCTGCTTTCAGTTGCTGCTAAATGTGGCCTGGTCGGTCATTTTCTTTGGCCTGGAAAACCCCACTGCAGCGGCAATTGAGATTGTGATTTTATGGGCGGCGATTGGTGCCACGATTGCCTTATTTTGGCGACACTCGCGAATTGCAGCCCTTCTCCTGACCCCCTATTTAGCCTGGGTCAGCTTTGCGGCCGTACTAAACTTCTCCATTATGGCCTTAAACTGACCACTTCTCACCCCTTCGCAATGCTCATCCCCGATCAGATCGCGAAACAGGTAGACGTGAGCAGCCTTGGACGACGATTTCCTGTTGTTGGCACCCCCTTTGCACTTGAGAAGAGCAGACACCCCATCACCCTTTCAAATCAAAGGAACCCTGACAATGCCTGAAATCGCTGCCCTCGAAATGGTGCACGACGTTTCCGAACAACTTCATTTAGACATGCTGGAAACAGAAGTCATCCTGGAAGGAATGCTGTACGACGTTTACGTCAAGTAAGCACCAGGACAACTCAACACCACCTTAGCGGCCTGTTGGTTCTCTGCTTCAATGAAACGATCCAGAGATTTAACAGGCTGTTAACGTGCTAGCGCACCGCCGATTCCACCACACAAGACTGCGATGATCCCGATCGCCAATGCCACAGCGACGACGGTTCCGAGCACGACCATAAAGCGCTGATACGACACAGGCCCCTGCCCCGTCGATTTGCCGGTTTGGCCGTTAATAAGAAAGCGATAGACCTGTTCTTTGTATTGGTAGGCCATAATCCAAACTGGCAGCAGCATCGGTTCACTGCTCATGTTTTGTACGCGAAGATTAGCCTGCACATTTCGGCTATTTTGCGGAACGAATTTGGCATCGATCGAACGCCGTTCGAGCGACTCTAATCCCGATAGTGCCATCGGTCGCGCGTACTTCCGAGCGACATTGAATTGTTCGACCGTGAAATGATCGAGATCGACTTCATCAGGTGGAACCGCATGCTCCATCTCAAAGGGGCATAACTGCGACGTCTCGTTTGGTGTCAAAGCGCCACTCGCCCCCACCAAGACACCTTCATACCGGGCTCGATGCTCGCCCGATAATGGATACCAGTCGCCACTTGCTCCGTAAGGAGTCTGACTTGTGTCGGCTGTCCAGTAGGTGAAGACGTCGGCGGCGAAAACCCAATAGGGGACGTATACCGGCACCATGTTCTTGATGACGGCCCTTTCGGAAAGATCAGGGGGACGCCAGAACCCTTTCCCGATCGCCTCGCGTAAGATCTGCTGAGCGTCTGCCTCTTTCACATTAAAAGGCAACACTCTTCTAGGGGCGATGACCTTGTGATCTTTCCCTTTCTCCAACTTGGTCGAGCCACAGAATGGACAGCGCAGCGCACTCGCTTCTGCCGAGTAACTCATCGCCGCACCGCAGCCAGAGCAAGTAAAGCTGTGGGTCGAGATCGTGGTCGTGGGGGCGTGAGTATCTTTGCGATGCGGTGCTTCGGTACCGCAGTTCCCGCAGAATAGATCTTCTTCGTCGATCAATCCGCCGCAGACGGTGCATTTTTCGAGAAGGTCGCTCATGAGTTGCCTGGTGTCTTTGCTCTACGGGAAGGTCAACGCGTGGCGGCTGCAAGAAGCATGATAACGATCACAATCAGGGCCACAACCGCAAGCCCAGCGCCGATCGCGCCCCAGATCCGCTTCCACGAAACGGGCTTATCGCCCGCGATCAAACCGGTTTGCCCATTGACCAAAAAGCGGAAGACTTGATCCTGATATCGATATGAAAGCAAGTAGATCGGCAGCAAATATAAATCGGAATTCTCGAACGAGAACTCCGTCTTCACGACCAGACCTTTATTCGTATCGCCCGGCAGAAATTGCGTGATATTGGAACGCTCGCGTCGATAGAACTCTTCATAACAGATCTTCTTCGCTTCTTCGATTTCCATCTGATACTCTTCGGCCGCCCAGCCAGCGAGGAAGTACGGAGCATATCGCTTAGCCGCCAGGAGCGAAAACGGTTTGATTCGCTCGGCGTCAGATTGAGCCAATCCTTTGCTTGCCGAGATCATGTAGCCGCTGTAGTACTTATGATGCTTGCCTGCGAGTGGCCACCATTCCGTCTTTTGCACGCGGCGCGTTTTCCTGACCGTTTTTCCGTTCTCACGCGTCGTGTAAGACTCGGTGACGTAATAGTGTTCGCCGATCGTCCCTTCCCAGCGACTTTCCGCCAGCATGGAAAAACTCCAGAACGGGAGATAGACGCCCCGCATCTTCTCTTCAATTTCGGCCATATGCAAATCGCCTGGCCGATACCATGCATTCCCCTTGATCCAGGCCCGGAACTTTTCCATTGCTTGTTCAGGCGTCACACGAAAGGCAATGACAAACTCAGGCAATTGCCGCCCCGTGACGTCGGGTGCATACTCGACCACGTAGGTCGAATCACAGAAAGGGCAGACATAGCTCAGCTCTTGCGGATCGATCGCAACGTTCGCGCCGCAGGTTTTGCAGTGAAAGTACTTCTTATCCGTCTCCTGAGCACGCGGGGCCTTCTCGGCAACTTTCACTTCATGAGGCGTTCCACATGCAGGACAGAACTTATCATCCGGCTCGACTGGGCAGCCACAGCTAGGGCAAGGCTCGCCCTGCGGCTGGGCGATCTCAGCAGCCACTAACGCTTCATCATCGACGACCTCAGCGGCCACCATCGGTTCTTCGGAAGTCGAACTATCCACGGAACTCATGACGGGGTTGGGGGGAAATAACTTGTAAGAAGATGAAGTTAACCACGGATAATACGGATGGGCACAGATAGGAATTAGCGAACCACGCGTTTCCAAGCAAGTTTTGCGTGTTTGAAGTTCAAAAGAAGAGCTAACGACAATTTCGTCATGTTTAAATAGCCAATCATTTGAGCTGTATGGGCCTCATCAAAAGAAGCCACAACTTTCGTATCAACGATAACTAACTCATCAATGATTAAGTCGGAAATGAGGATACCGATCACTTGATCGTCATAGTGAACAGCAAACTGACGTTGTTGCTCAACCTTTCGACCTTGTTTTTCGAGTTCTATGACCAGCGATCTTTCATATAACTTTTCATCAAGCCCCGGCTTCAGGCGATTCAATACAAACATAGCGGAACCAATGATCAATTCACTGATTTCCGCATGAATGAGCTCTCTTGTCACAACGCCCTTTCTCAGTTCACCTCTTATCCGGGCTCATCCGTGAAATCAGTGGTTGAAATCTTTCCTAACCTTCCTGATGAGCGATTTTGTACACTGCCTGGACCAAGGAATCCACGTCCTTGTAGCTCTTTTTCTCGGCTAGTGCCTTTTCGATCAGCTTTCTGGCCTGCGTTTCGGAGTGGCCTAGCTGCATAAGTACCTCGAATGTTTCGGTGGCCACATCACGTGAAGCATCGGGACTTTCGCCATCGGCTCCGGTAATCAACAAGGCAAACTTCGGTACCTTGCGGCGCAGCTTCGCCACAATCCGTTCGGCGGTGGCTGGGCCGATACCAGGAAGGGCCGACAAACCTTTGACGTCCTGTTGTTCGATCTGATGAGCGACTTCTTGGACTGGACGGACCATGGCTCGCAAAGCTTTTTTGACGCCGACCCCATCCACCGAGCAAAACAGCTCGAAGAATTCGCGTTCGACATGATTCGAGAAGCCAACCAAGCGAGGGGTCATTCGCCCACGCGTCGGATCACCGTCCAGGTAGTTAATCGTATGAAACGACACCGACTTGCCGACTTGAGCTTGGACCTGACGACGAACGAACTCAGGCACCAACACTTCGTATTCAAACGGCTCGGCAGCCAGGGTGACGCTGGCCATATCGACTGAAACAAGCTTACCGGTGATTTTCGTAATCAAAACAGAAGATCCATCAAAAAGCGGAGGCGACTTTACTGAGATAATGATGACACAGGGCAACGGCCAACGCATCAGCCACGTCGGCCGGTTCCGGCACTTCCGAAAGCCCCAATTCTCGACGGATTGAATCCTGCATTTGATTCTTGGGAGCCCGACCGCTGCCGGTCAGAATCTTCTTAATCTGCGTGGCCGAGTAATGCTTGAGCGGCAATTCATTCTGAGCGGCCGCCAAACAAAGAACGCCGCGAGCATGCCCCATGATGATCGCCGTCTTAGGACGATCGTAATGTGAATAGAGCTCTTCCATCGCCATCACTGTCGGCTTAAGCGAGGTGATGACATCGGTAATCCCTTCATGGATTTCCAGCACACGGGCCGGCACATCGCCGCGGGTCTTACCTCGGACCACGCCTGCTTCAACGATCGAAACCCCGGTCGGGGCAATGTCGATCACACCGTAGCCAGTGATATTCAAGCCGGGATCGATGCCGAGAATTCGTTGCCGCATATCCTTTGCCGGTCTCTGTTTCAACCCTGAAGGGATGTCACCGTTTGTTGTTGCAACCAGGTCGCCCCGTTGGGCTATGAAGCAGGGCTTGGTGCGTCGAGACGCACCCTACGAAAATTGCTGTTAGCCTTTACGCCACAAAGTGCCGTCTTTCCGGTCTTCCAGCGTGATGCCGCACTCCGTGAGGCGATCGCGAATGAGATCGCTGGTCTCGAAGTCCTTCTTCTTGCGTGAATTCGCCCGAATCTCGATCACCA